>CANRBE010000008.1 GCA_947628785.1 uncultured Bacilli bacterium | reverse complement strand
GTTTCTAATAAATAACTCATTGACACTACGGCCATATTCATTCCTCCTTTTGTTATTCCTCCATTACTTCATCTTTCCTAATCCACCATTTGGCACTCGAATTAGAAAATCCATAATGTGTGTATTTAAAAAACCAAAGGTATTGTATCATAAAAAATATATAAAAAACAAGGTATTTTTTAAATTTTAACAATACTTTTAAGTTTTTTGATTACTTTTTTTTCTATTCTAGATATATATGACTGACTTATCCCTAAAGTTTTAGCTACTTCTTTTTGAGTCATTTCTTTAAAACCAAATAAGCCATATCTTAAAATCATTATTTTTTGGTCTCTTTCTTTTAGTTTTTTTATTTCTTCTCGAAGAAGTTTTTTGTCATTTTCATCTTCTATTCCCTTAGTTACAATATCCGCATCAGTTCCTAAAACATCTTCTAAATGAAGTTCATTACCTTCCGCATCATAACTTAGACTATCTTCAAATGATACTTCTCCTTTTCTTTTTTTATTTTTTCTTAAAAACATAAGTATTTCATTTTCAATACAACGAGAAGCATAGGTCGCTAATTTGATATTTTTATCAGATTTATATGTCTTTACCCCTTTAATAAGTCCAATCGTCCCAATACTTACTAAATCTTCTAAATCTACATTGGTATTTTCATATTTTTTAGCTAGAAATACTACTAGTCTTAAGTTATGTTCAATTAATTTATTTCTAGCTTTAATATCTCCATCTTGACTTTTTAAAACGAGTTTTAATTCTTCTTCCTTTGATAAAGGTTCTGGTAATTTATCACTACTACCAATAAAATATAATTCTCCATCATTAAGCATTAATCTGATTATTTTTTTTATCCATTCTATCATATAGTTCCTCCCATCATTTTAGTATTTAATAAACAGTCTACTCCATCAATATTTATTTTGGTTATACCAACTAAAACATCTCTTTTCTTAATTTTTCCTTCTACTTTAACCCAATCTATTTTAAAACATTTTAATAATGAATCTCCACTTGCGGTATGAATTGGCACTAATAAATAATTGTTATTATTTATTATTTTTTCATTTAATAAAATAATTGGTTTTTTAAAGTAAGGGTCAACTAATAAATTTCCAGTATCTAGAAATCCTATAACATTATATTGCTTTTGGTGGTAAGATATTATAACACGGTAATAATGTTGATATTTGTCTTTTAATGACTTCATTTGTTTTACATATAAATATAAAATAATTGGAGATGAAATAATTAAAAAGATAACGTTTATTGAAAGTCCCTTATAAAAAAATACTAGTCCTTGTTGTTTGTATGAAAATTGAACATTTAAAAAGTATAGTATTCCTCCTAAAGCCATACTAGTTGTATATAAAAAGAAAAGATTTTTTAAAGTATAATAAAAATTTCTAAAACCAAAGGTAGTTATAATCATAATAATACTGACTATTATTTTAAGGAAAAATAAAGTTAGACTATTTAGTGGTATAAATAGAAAAAATATACTTATACTTCCAAGTAAAGCTCCAATTAAATATCTTATTTTTTTGACATTTCTTTTTAGTTGGTAAGCTACTAGTAAAAGTAATAAAAAATCAAAAAAATAATTTAATAAAAAAACAAGGTCAACATATATTTTCATGTTATCACCTTGTTTAGTATAACTTAAACATTTTGCTTTTTTTGTCGTTTAGTTTTATAAATTAGAAAGTTTATTTCTTATTAAAATACTTAAATCTTTCATATCTGTTTTACCTTTTACTTTAGGTGTTACTTCTTTCATAATTTTCCCCATATCAGCAAGGGATGTTGGTTTTATTTCTTCAAATACTTCATCAACTATTTTTTGAACTTCTTCTTTAGTTAATTGTTTAGGCATATATTTATTTAATATTTCTATTTCTTTTAAAGATTGTTCTTTTAAATCATCTCTACTAGCTTTTTCTGCTCCTTCGATAGCTTCCTTTCTTATTTTTATTTGTTTACTAATTACATCAATTACTTCATCATCAGTTAAGAAATGTTTTTTATCTATTTCTTCTAACTGCATAGCTCCTTTAATACTTCTTATTACAGCTAATGATTCTTTATCTTGATTTTTCATAGCTGTTTTTAAATCTTCTAGTATTTGTTCTCTCATATTATTCCTCCTATAAACAATATAACAAGCTTATTTTAGCTTGTCAATATTATTTTTTTAAAATAATTTTTATTAATAATAATTTTATTTTTTTAATTGTTTAACAATTTGTTTTTTTATTTTTTTATTTTTTTCTAAACAATTTACTCCTAATGATTTTAATTTAGGAGCATAAAAATATTTAAGATTTTTGTTATCTTTTAAAAATGAATGCCAAGTTGTTTCTAAATTAGGAGTATATAATAGTAGAAGTGATTCATTATGCATCATAAACCCCTCATCTATTTTAACAACTTCTGGTAATATCAAACTAGTTAAACTGTTATTGTATTTTAAAAAGTATGAACTTACTTTTTTTGCTTTCGGTAAATATATCTCTTTTAATTTGCCATTACTCTTTAAAAAATAACTACCAATTCTTTCTAAATTAGGTAAAGATAGTTTTTCTAAAGTACAATTATAACTTAAAAAACCCCAAGATACTATTTTTAAACTAGGTAAATTTAATTCTTTTAAATGAAGATTTGCTCTTAAAAAATCATTCGCAATTTCCTTTACTTTAGGTAAGGATAATTTTAATAAACTGTTATTATACCTTAAAAAATTAGATGATATTTTTTTTACTTTATTAAGTTCTAAATCTTTTATACTGTCATTATAATATAAAAAGTTTATATATATTTCAGTTACATTATTATTTTTATAACCAATTATTTTATTTTGTTTATTCAAAGTTATAATAATATCTTCTTTTAAATCAGTAGTTATTATTATATTTTTACCCTCTTTATTATTTTCAATTTTTATTTTTTTGATATTTTTTATCGTATCAAAAAAAGAATCTTTTATATAAGAATCAACAAAGTCTTTATTTACTAAGTCTAAGATAAAATAGTCAAACAATATATATTTTTCTTTATCATATTTTTTAACCATAAAATTTTCTATTACTACATTATTAGGACAATAATAAGTATTACTAATTTCATAATTATATTTATAGTGTTTTCCTTCGATACAAATATAATTAGGTATTTCAAAGGTAGTTTTATTAATATGTTTTTGTTTTAATTCATAATCTCTTTCAAAAGCATTAGTTAAACCAGGTATTATATTATCTAAGTTATTAGAGAATGTCGCATCTGGATTTTGAACACTATGATTGTATCTATTTTTAATTGATAAGGTATGATTACTATCTTTAGTAAATTGAATACTTATAACACTTGTTCCATATCTATCTTGTCTTTTGGGGTTTTTAAAATCACTTCTTTTGATTTCATCAACATCTTTTTTAACGGCAAAAAAAACATAGTTTGTTTTAAGTCTTCCTCCTCTAAAAGTACATAGCTTTTCACTTTTATAATAGTATTTTTTAAATTTTTGGATATCTTGTTCAGTGAGACACTTAAATAAAGTATAACCTGCCATATCTAAAAGTTCACAAGCGGTTTTGGAGGTATTTATACTTTCTAATTTTATATCAAGTAAACTATAAATATAATTTTTAAAAGGTACTACTAATTCATTATTTACAATATCTTCATACAAATCATGATTTTCATCAAAAGTTTTTAACATTATATCGGATAGTTTTCCTTCAGTTTCTAAAATACTTGGAAATAAATTTCGACATAAATGAGCCATTTTTTCTCCATATTTTTTCTTGATTATTTTTAAATCCCCATTCATTTAACCACCGTTTATTTATTATACTTTATTTTTTATTTTTGTAAAGAAAAAATCGTTTTAATAACGATCTTTATTTTTATTTCTTTTACGACTGTTTTTTGTATTTTCTGCTTTTTCTTTTCTTCTTCTTGCGCCAGGTTTCATATAACCTTGTTCTCGTTCACGGACTTTTTTGGAAGAACCATCTCTTGCATTCTTTTTTCTTAAATTTTGTAAAGCTTCATCTAATTTTCCCTCACGGACTAATACTCCTGTACCAATAGCCATTTGATAATCCCTCCCTTCCGTTTAACTTCTATTATTATAGCACCATTTATTTTACTTGACAACCAAATAATCATTAATTTTAAGCTTTTTTTATTAAAATAGCAATATTATTTAGTTACATGTTACTTTTTTATTTTTATAATTACAAATTTTATCTTCGATTACTAAATCTTTTCCTTCGATAACAGTATCATTATCAACTATTAAAGTTCCTGAATCTAAAATAGGTTCAAAATCAATCTTTAAATTAACATTTGATTCATTATTGTTACATTTTAATAGTTATTATCAATAAAACAAGTTCCAGTAATATGTTTTGATGTTTTAGAATAATTTATCAATTCTACTTCTAGTTTAGAAATATAAGAATAAATATCTATTTCATTAGCAAATTTATTTTTATCTTTCAACTGATTATATAAAATAAATACGGCCAAAATAGATATTACTACTAAAATAAAAATAACTGTAATTACAAATATAATAGTTGAAGATATACTTGTTCCCCCTTTTTTTATACAAATAGTTTTAATTTCTTCAAAGCTTTTGTTTTGATTTTTAGCTTTGATTTTTTCTATTTAAATTATTTACACTGTCCATATTTACTCCTATCTTAGTTAAGTATATCAAAAACAAATCAAAAAAACTAGATAATCTAGCTTTTTAATTTCAAATATAAATCATCTAATTGCTTTTCATCCACTACATTTGGAGCTTTACTCATTAAATCAGATGCACTAGCTGTTTTAGGGAATGCTATAACATCCTTAATATTAGTTGTATCACTCAAAATCATGACTAATCTTTCTAAACCTAAAGCTAAACCTCCATGAGGTGGAGTTCCATAATCAAATGCTTCTAGAAAAAATCCAAATTTTTCTAAAGCTTCTTCTTTTGTAAAACCTAAGGCTTCAAACATTTTTTGTTGAACAGAAGCATCATGAATCCTAATACTTCCACCCCCAACTTCATAACCATTTAAAACAATATCATAAGCTTTAGCTTTACAATGTTCTTTATCCGTTAAAAGTTTATCAACATCACTATCTTTAGGAGAGGTAAATGGATGATGACAAGCCATATATCTGTTTTCTTCATCACTCCATTCAAAAACTGGAAAATCAGTTACCCATAAAAACGAATACTTATTATTATCAATCAAATCAAAATCATGGGCTAATTTATTTCTTAACTCTCCTAAGGCAACATTAGCTACTTTTTTCTTATCACAAACAAAGAAAACAACATCTTTATCTTTGATATTTAATAAATCTTTTAAAGCTTTTAACTCATCTTCTTTTAAAAATTTAAAAATACCACTATTCCATCCATTATCATATTTTAAATAAGCTAACCCTAAAGCTTTATATACCTTAACTAGTTCTGTATATTTATCTATTTTTTTTCTTGAAATTAAATTATTAGAATCATTAATAACTAAACATTTAATAACCCCATCTTTTAAAGCTTCCTTAAAAACCGTAAAATCACTATTTTTAAAGATATTCGAAACATCATATAAAGGTAAATCAAACCTCAAATCAGGTTTATCACTTCCATATTTATCCATTGCTTCATCATAAGTCATTCTCTTAAAAGGTGTTTTAAGTTCAATACCTTTTACTTTAGAAAAAATGCTTTTCATCATTCCTTCAACAATATTTTGAATATCACTTTCTTCAATAAAACTCATTTCCATATCTATTTGAGTAAATTCTGGTTGTCTATCTGCTCTTAAATCTTCATCTCTAAAACATCTAGCTACTTGATAATACCTTTCCATACCACCTATCATTAATAACTGTTTAAATATTTGAGGTGATTGTGGTAAAGCATAAAATTTATGTTTATTTACCCTACTTGGTACTAAATAATCTCTAGCTCCTTCAGGTGTGGATTTACATAAAATTGGTGTTTCTATTTCAATAAAATCTTGACTATTTAAATAATCTCTAATTGTTTTAACTATATTATGTCTTAAAATAATTTTTTCTTTCAAACAATTTCTTCTTAAATCTAGATAACGATATTTTAATCTAGTATCCTCTAAGGCAGTTGTATCATCTTGAATTTCAAATGGTAAATCACTAGAAGTATTTAATAACACTAAATCACTAACTTCAATTTCTATTTCTCCAGTTTTTAAATTAGGATTTACTTTTTCTCTTAAAGCAACAATACCTTTTACTTTAATAACACTTTCATTTTTCAAAGAACTAGCTAATTTATAATTTGAATTATCTGGTTTTATTAAAAGTTGAATAATACCACTTCTATCTCTTAAATCGATAAAAATAACTCCACCTAAATTTCTTTTTTTAGCTACCCATCCATATAAAGTTACTTCTTTTTTTAAGTCTTTTTTAGACAAAGTATTATTAAATATGTTCTTCATAATTACTCCCTTCTAAATCATCTAAAAAATCAATTAGTTTATCAAATTCTATTTCGTATTCTTCTTTAGTATGATTATCTTTTATTTTGACTTTTTTATTTTTTATTTCATCTTCACCAACAAATATTATATATTTCACATTTAACCTATCAATTTGTTTAAAATTACCTTTTAAATTTCTATTTAAATAATCTGTTTCAACTACAAATCCATTTAATCTTAAATAATTTACTAAACTAATTACTTGTTCTTTAGTATTTTCACTCATCGGTACGACATATATATCTACTAAATCATCAACTAACTTGATATTTTCATTATGAATGACATCTAATAATCTTTCCATTCCAAGGGCAAATCCTACTCCTTTAGTAGCTGGTCCATCAAGACTTTTAACTAAATTATCATATCTTCCCCCACCACATAAAACATTTTGATTACCTAAAGAAGGAATTAAAGCTTCTACTTCAAAAACAGTATGGGTATAATAATCAAGTCCTCTTACAATATTAGAATCAACTGAATAATCAATCTCTAAAGCTTTTAAATATTTAAGTACATCTTCTAAATGTTTTTTACTTTCTTCATTTAGATAATCAATAGTTTTAGGAGCTTTTTTAAAAAAGTCTTTATCTTTATCTATTTTACAGTCCAAAATCCGCAAAGGGTTTTTTATATATCTTTCCTTACAATCATCACATAAAGAATCTAAATATGGTTTAAAATAATCTAATAAAGACTTACGATAATTTTCTTTAGATTCCCTATCACCTAAAGAATTTATTTTAACTTTAATATTTTTTAAACCCAACATTTTAAAATAATTAACAGGAATACTAATAACTTCAGCATCCATATAACTATCAGTATCACCAAATACTTCAACCCCAAACTGATAAAATTCTCTAAATCTTCCTGCTTGTGGTCTTTCATAACGATACATTGGTCCTATATACCAAGTTTTAACTGGTTGATTTGGATAAGATGACATTTTATTTTCAATAAAACTCCTTACTACTCCAGCTGTTCCCTCTGGCCTTAAAGTCAAATCGCGATTTCCTTTATCTTTAAAGTCATAAGTTTCTTTTCTGACAATATCACTAGTTTCTCCAACGGTGCGATGAAATAAATTACTTACTTCAAATATAGGTGTTCTAATATATTGGTAATGATATTTTTCCATAATACTTTCAAATAATTTTTCTAAATATCTTACTTCTAGTCCCATCAATCCAAAAACATCATATGTACCTTTTGGTTTTTGTATCATTTTATCAACTCCTTTAAAAACCTATTCTTTTTACTTTTTCTTTATATTTTATTTGTTCATTTATGTTATCAAAATCATCAGATTTTAATGTTATTAGTTTTTCTATATCATCAATACCTTCACAGTTTATGGCATGTTTAAATATAGCTTTATCAAATATTTTATCGATATATCTAGCATTACCATAATTTTTATCTTTACTAGCTTCAAACAACATATTTTTTATAATTTGATTTACTTTTTCGGTTTGTTTAAATCCATGTTTATTTAGTTTGTACTCCCATATTTTCATAAGTTCATCAATACTAAAATCATTAAATTGAAGATAATTACCAATTCTAGATTCTAAACCTGGATTCATATCAATAAACTCTTTCATTTCATTTTTATAACCAGCTAGGATAAAAACAGAATCTCCTTTTTCCATTTCTTTTAATATCTCAACAAGGGCTTCACTCGCAAATTTATTGTTTTCCAAATTAAAAGCATAAGCTTCATCTATAAAAATTAAACAACCTTTAAAATCATCTAACAATTTTTTGGTTTTTAAAGCTGTTTCCCCAACATGATTAGAAATAAAATCACTAGTAGTTACCTCAACTAATATTGGATTATCAATAAAATTTAGACCAAATAATATATCAGTTAAAATACGGGCAACAGTAGTCTTTCCTGTTCCTGGATTACCATAAAATACCATATTTAAATTAGGACTTTCCAAATTAGTTTGTTCAAATACTTTCTCGTAAAATTCTAGGTATTTTATCCAAGCAAATACTTCTTTTTTGATATTTTCAAGACCAATTAAACTGTTCAATTTTTCAATAGCTGTATTATAATTATTTAAAATGTCAACTGAATCAATTGCTATTTTATTTTCATTATTGCTTAGTATTTGAATTTTATTATAAATTGGTGTAAGTGTTTCCTTGACTTCTTCAAAATTGCCTTTATCCATATTTTCTTTCCAAAGTTCAATTACTGATTCTTCGATTATACAAAAATCATTGTTTATAATAATTTCCATTAAACTACTTATATCAAGGATTTTGATATAATTTTGATTTTCTACTACTGTAGTCATTGCGAATGTATTTTTATAGTTATCAAAAAAAGCTTTTCTTTTTTCTTCAAAAGTTTTTAAATCACTATAGTTTTTTTCAATGTCTTCTTTTTTCATTAAAATCTCACAAATAATATCATTATCACCTTTAAACTTAAAGTATTTTTCCTGATTATTTTTAATTCCGACAAAATCATTTTCAATAAACTTTTCGCCAACTACAGTATTTTGTGGTTTATAAATAGATATTTTATTATCTAAGCAATATTCTTTAAAAAATAAAATTCCAACATATTCTTCCATATTATCCCCCAATCAATAAAAAGCCATAAATTTAAGGACGAACTTGCCGTGGTGCCACCTTAATTTATAGCTTAGCTATCTTTTTTCTTTAACGCAGATATACGTATGTCTTATTGTTTGATGTCTTTCTTTTAGTTTTAATAAAATGTTTTCACCAACCACATTCTCTCTAAGTATCAAACTAAAATACTCTTTCAAACAGACATTAAATAAATTATATACTTTTTTATTAATTTTGACAAGTTTTTATTTTACAAAAAAATACTAACTAATTAATAGACTAGTATTTTTTAACGATAAATTTTAAAACATAAAATTTTATCTATACTCGTAATCTTTTTTATCATCTTCCCAAGAATTTGGTTTATAAACTGTTCCAACGAACCAAATTTCATTTGTCTTTTTATCTTTTATCAAATACATAAATGGTTTATTGATTTCTATTACAACTGGTTTATTTTTTTCTTCACTTGGATTTATACCCACAGTCATATAAATAACTGTTGCGGCAGCGGCTTTAATACCTTTTTCAGAAAAATCAACATTAGCCTTATGTAATGCACCACCTACCCAAAGAGGTGTTTTACTAGACATATTTGAAAAATCAGCTAACTCTTTTTTAAAGGCATCAGTAATTCCTAATTTTTTCAAATCATTTTCAAAATCTAATTTATAATCATAAGAAAATCTTGGAATCCAAACAGATACACCATAGTTAGTTTCAGAAGCTAGTTTCAATTTATTAACAATATTTTCTAACTTTTCGGTATTAAAATTTTTTATATAATCAGATAAATTACTATTTGGCATAATAGCCATAAATTCTAGTTGTTCATCTTCATATTCTTCTAAATCCATGTTTAATACTGTTACATCATCATCTTTATAATATGAAACATCGTCACCTGAAGTTGTTTTTCTCATAGTAGTCGCATTCATTTCTTGATTGTTTTCTAAGTAAAAAGTCATGCCATATGTATTTTTTTCTTCAAATTTATTTTTCCAAGCCATATCAATAGCTAAAGCATTTATTAAAAACATTTTATTCTCATAATCAGTAACTACATCATCTGTTAATAAATTTTTAATTTGCCCAAATGTTTTGTTTTCAATCCAATTGTTGATATTATAAGCACTTTTAAAATCATCATATTTTACCTCGGCATTATATTTACTAATTAAGTTATTATTATAATCATCCTTAACATACTTTGAATAATCATTTCTAATATATAAAGCATTCGCTAAAGACAAAACTTTATCTATGTTATTATATTTACCTAAACTAGTGTTTCCTAAGGCTTTTTCAATTTGAGTTTTAGTATTACCACTAGCTCCATCATTTAACATTTGTAAAGCATATTTTATAGATAAAGGACTATAAACTACATTTTCTATTTTATTTTCCATTTTCAAAAATTGAAGGGAAAAATCTATGTCACTTGAATTTAGTTTAATAGTGTTTGTTTCATTTTTACTAGGTTCTAATTTTTTGTTTTCTTCTTTATTTTTATTTAACATTAAAAATAAAATACATCCAATACATATAATTATTATTACTATAATTACTACAATTAAACTTTTTTTCTTCATAAAATCTCCTTTTTACCCAAAATATTTTCAATAATATTTTAACATAAAAATATTATTTTTTATACTTTTTTTATACTTTTTTTTCTTACTTTTCTATTTTGTAATTTACCACTTATATCTTCTTTAAAATATTTATAAGTTGATATTACAATGATTGCTACTGGGAAAGATATTATAATACCAAAAATACCAAACAAAATACCTCCAGCAAAAATAGAAAAAATAACAATTAATGGATGAACATCATTAGTTTTACCATAGACAAGTGGATTAATTACATAACCATCAACTGCTGATAACAAAGCAAAAGTAATACAAGTTCTAACAAATAAAGCTGGACTTACCACAAATGAAGTAATAGCCGCTACAACATTGACAAACATTCCTCCAAAATAAGGAATAAAACCAGCTATGGCCGCTAAAAAGCCTAAAAGTAAGGCATTAGGATGACCAATTATTTTATAAGCTATGGAATATTCGAAAAATGTAATAAACATAACTTCAACCATTCCAGTTAGATAATTTTTCATCTCCGTATCTAAAATAGTTACATAACGATACGCCTTAACAGATTTTTTAGATAAATATTTTCTTATTGCTTCTCTAATATTTGGCATTTCAATTAAAAAGTAAACAGCTGATGACACAATAATAAAAATATTGGCTACATATCCTAAAGATACATTGATAACTCTGATAGCTCCAGTTGAAACATATTGACTTATTTTAGTTATAACATTTGAAAAACCATCATTTAAAACGGATTGTAATGAACCAAAATCAAATTTATATTTAGTTCCAAGTTCACTAATAAAAGTCATAACTAAATCTGATAAACTCTTTATTTGTTCTAATAGTAATGGAAAAACCAAAGCAACTATTAATCCAATTAAACCAAATAAAGCTAAAACTATTATCAAAACTGATAAAGTTTTAGATAATCCTTTTTTCATCAACATTTTCATAAATGGATATAAAGCATAAGCTATCGCAAAAGCTATAAAAAAAGGAAAAGCTATTTTGATAACTTTATTAAAAATACCAATCCATAAATTACCTGTATGATACATTAGATAAATAATCAAAACTAATATAGCTGTATTTATCAATTTATAATCTAATTTATTATTAAGCATTGTTACTCTCCCTTTCTAATATGATTGTAACTGGTCCATCATTAGTAATATTACATTTCATATCGGCACCAAATATACCTGTTTCAACATGAACATATTTTTTTAACGTTTCATTAAATAAATTATATAATTTGATAGCTTCTTTAGAATTTAAAGCTAGGGTATAACTAGGTCTAGAACCTTTTTTAGCATCACCATATAAAGTAAATTGAGAAATACTAAGTATTTCTTTATTAGTTTGGTCTAATAAAGATTTATTCATAATATTATTTTCATCTTCAAAAATTCTTAGATTGATTATTTTATTAACCATATAATCTATTTCTTTTTTAGAATCACCATAAGTAAAACCAACTAATAAAACTAAACCTGAATTAATTTCACCAACTACTTTATCATTTACTAATACTTTAGAATTTAAACTACGCATTACAACTACTTTCATGAGTTTCTCCTATCGACTATAGAAATATCTGGTAATTGTTCTAAAGATATCATAAATTTTTTTAATTGGTCTAAATTGTTAACCATTACTGTCAAGTTATAAATAATATAATTATCATATTTCTTACTGTTCATGCTTTGAATTATGACATTGCATAATGAAGTTTTAGAAACAATATCAACTAATAATTTTTCATTAAAAATAGCTTTGATATATATATCTGCTGGATATCTTTTAACTATAGAATCATTCCAATAAACATCAATCGTTCGATTAGTATCTTGAATATTAATACAATCTTTTCTATGAATATTAATACCTTCTCCTTTAGTTACATACCCAATAATAAAATCCCCTGGTATCGGTCTACAACAAGATGAGATATTAACCTTAATATTATCAATTCCATTAACAATAATTTCATCTTTAATTTTAGGTATTTCTACTTCATTTTGCCGAGCTTTTTCTATTACTTGTTCTTCTTTAGTACTATTGCTTGCTAAAACAGTGTTTATAATAGAACCAGTTTGAATATTACCAGAACCAATATTTATATATAATTCATCTAAATTATTTTGTTTAAATTCTTCTAAAATTTTATCTATATTTTCACTTGATAAAAATTCTGTAATAGATATTTTTTTCTTTCTTAAATCTTTATGTAGTTGTTCTTCACCTTTTTTCCTTTTTTCATCTTTATCTATTTTGTTAAAAAAGCTTTTGATTTTATTTTTAGCTCCACTTGTTTTTACAAAACTAAGCCATTCATAACTAGGTCCCTTAGAATTTTTATTAGTGTTTATTTTAACAACATCATTATCTTGCAAAATATAATCAAGGGGTACAATACTACCATTTACCATAGCACCAACTGTTTTATTTCCTATATCACTATGGATGCGGTAAGCAAAGTCAACAGGTGTTGAACCAAGTGGTAATTCGATAACATTACCATTAGGAGTATAAACATAAACAACATCTTGAAACATTTCTTTTTGAACTGTTCTTACAAATTCTATATCACTATCTTCTTCTTGATTAAGTTCCAAAATCGACCTAAAAAATTGTAATCTTTTTTCTAAAGAACTTTTACCACCTATTCCTCCCTCTTTATATGAAAAGTGTGAAGCAATACCTCGTTCTGCTATTTCATCCATTTCATAAGTTCTAATTTGTATTTCAAACATTTCATCAAAAACTCCATAAACGGTTGTATGTAATGATTGATACATATTTGCTTTAGGCATTGCAATAAAATCTTTAAATCTTTTAGGTATTGGTTTATATTTAGCATGAATAATCCCCATTACTTGATAACATTCAGGAATAGTATTAACAAATACTCTCAATGCTAAAATATCATAAATATCTTCAAATCTTCTCCCTTTTTCTAATTTTTTATAAATTCCATAAATACTTTTACTACGACCTTTAATAGAAAAATCAATGTTGTTTTCTTTTAATAGTTTTTCTATTTCTTCCTGCATTTTTAATACATAAAAATCTCTTTGTTCTTTAGTTTCATCTAATTTGTCTAAAACAGTTTGATAAGCATCAGGTTTAGCATATTTTAACGATAAATCTTCAAGCTCTGATTTCATTTTATTTAAACCAATTCCATGAGCAATAGGTGCATATATTTCTAAAGTTTCAATTGCTTTTTGTTTTTGTTTTTCTAAAGGCATAGCTTCTAAAGTTCGCATATTATGTAATCTATCAGCTAGTTTTATCATTAATATTCTAACATCATCACAAAGACCAACAATAATTTTTCTTTGATAATTTATCTTATCTACTTTACTAGTATCAAAATCTAATTTGGTAATAACATATACCCCATTAACTATTGAAGCTATTTCTTTACCAAAATTAGTTTCTATATCTTCTAAAGTATATTCTTTATTTTTTAAAACATCATGTAGTATTGCACTAGATATTGTTATATCATCTACTTTATAAGTAGTTAAAATAAAGGCCACATTTAAAGGATGTAATAAATAGTCTTCCCCATTTTTTCTTTTCATATCTTGATGGACAAATTTAGCATATTCATATGCTTTTTTGATTAAATCCCAATTTTCATTTTTTAAATATGGGGCTTTTTTCTTAAGTTCTTCTAACGAAGTAATCATATCTTCCTCCTTTTAGCGAAGAAAAGGTCGATAACTATCAACCTTAACAATTAATTCCTTTAATACTTTTTTCTTCTTTTATCCGTGGTTTGTTTTGGGTTTTACTTTTCCATTTATTTTCTAATTTTTTCCAAATATATGGAGCTATAAATAATGATGAATAGGTTCCTAAAATTATACCAAAAGTCATAGCTATGTTAAATGTATAAATTGATTTAGAACCAAGTATCATTAAACAAATTACTGGTATTAAGGTTGTTATAGATGTTACTAAACTACGGTTTAAAACGTTATTAATAGCTAAATTAGTAATTGTATCCAAACTTTCTTTTTTGTTTTTTTCTTTTAGTTCTTTTATTAAGTCAAAGATAACAACTGTATCATTAATTGAATAACCTATTATTGATAAAATCGCAGCTATAAAGATAGTACTAACTTCTAATCTAAGTAAAGCAAAAATTCCACAGACAATTAAAACATCATGTAATAAGGCTATAATAGCACTGATAGCAAATTTAAAGGTAAATCTTAGGGAAATATATATAATAATGCCAATAATAGCTAAAATGATTGAATAAATAGCATTTTTAACTAATTCTTTTTTAACAACATTGGATACTACCCCAATATCTACACTAGCATCGTATTTTTCAGCCAAATCATTTTTTAAGTTAGTAACTTTTTCTTCTTTTAAACTTTCATTTAAAACAATACTAATTGTATCATCATTTTTATCATTTTCTCTAATTGTATAACCTTGGTCTTTTAAATATTTGGAAATGGTATTTTTACTAGCGTTAGCATCTTTTAAACTAACTGATGTTCCACCTTTAAAGTCAATTCCCAAATTAAATTTATTAATACCAAATGAAATAAGACCGATTATAAATATTATTAAACTAACTAAAACATATTTAAAATTATTATGTAATATTTCTTTTTTATTTTTTTGATATTTACCAACAAAATTAACTGGTTTATCTTTAAATAATTCGGCCTTAATGAAATAATTTAGTAATAATCTTGTAAGTCCTAACATAACTACTAAGGTTACAAAAATACTAATCATTAACATTGTAGCAAATCCTTTAACACTACTTTCACCAAATATAAATAGTATAAGCGCTACTATAAAGGTTGTGATATTAGCATCTAATATCGTAGCTAAAGAACCTTTATTACCATTAATATATGCTTCTTTTAGTTTTTTACCTTGTCTTAACTCATCTTTTATTCTTGAAAAGTTTAAAACATTTGCATCTATTGCCATACCAATACCAAGTAGCATAGCAGCAATTCCTGGAAGGGTTAACACACCCCCAATCAACCAGAAAATAAAGAAGGTTAAGAAGGTATAAACAAGTAAACTAATGGAAGCAATAAATCCTGAAAAACGGTATAAAATAATCGCTAAAATCATGATTATAACAAGTCCAATAGCTCCCGCTATTAAAGTGTTTTTTAAAGAGTCTTTACCAAATGAAGCTGTAACTGTTTTAGAAGATATTTCAGTTAATTTAGTTTGTAAGCTACCAGAATTGATTAATTCCGCTAATGATTTAGCTTCTTCGGTAGTAAAGTTTCCTCTTATTATTACATCACTTGAAAATCCTTGTTCAACTGAAGCTGCTGATATACAACGTGAGTCTCCTAAACTCCCGCAGTTAGCCTTCTCGCTACTATAGTGGTCTAAACCATTTTGAAAGTCTAACCAAATAACAATAGTTTTATCTTCACTTTCACTTATTTCTTTAGTAACACTATAAAATTTGTCTTTATCTTTAACAGTTAAAGCTACTGCTGGTTTACCAGTTTGTTCATCGGTTGTTAGTTTAGCTCCTTTGATAACATCACTTTTCATAAGTAATTTATCACTGGTGTTTCTAAATGTTAAATTAGCTACTTGACCAATTTGCTTTCTAGCTGCATCTTGATCTGTCACTCCAGCTAGTCCTACTCTAATTCTATCAGTTCCTTCAACGACTATTTCTGGTTCTGATACTCCAAGGACATCTACTCTTTTCATAATTGTTTTATAAGTACTAGTAACCATATCATCGGTTACTTTTTTACCATCAATACTATCAACTTTATATAGTACTTCAAAACCACCTTGTAAGTCTAAACCATATTTTAAACTTTTAAATATTAAAGGGGTTAAAACTCCTACCATAACTAATAATAACAATATTATTATTATAGGTTTTAGTAATGTTTTTTTACCATTTTGTTTTTTCTTTTTCATGTTTTCCTCCTACTCAAAATAGATGTTTCTATTTTTTATACCTATTTGTTTTTTTAAATATCCATCAATTAATACTTCATCAGCATTTAGAATATCACTTACTATTTGATATAGTTCTAATTTTTTCGCATTTTTCCAGTTATTTTCTACCAAATAATTAAAAATATCTTTTTCATTGATATAATTATATCCTTTTCTTTTTAATTCTTCACTTTTAACTAGTAATGATGGTCTAACTAATTTAAAAAGTTCTTCAATTGATTGGATATCCATTAAATCACCACTTTCATATTAAATGAACAGATTACATATATATTATATATGAAACCAACAATTTTTGAAAGGTTTTAAGGTGATATTTATGAAAAAAAGTAGTTTTTTAAAGGCAACTATAATTTTAATGTTTGGAGGTTTTATTACTAAATTATTAGGAATGGTTATAAGAATTATAACTTCTAGGTATTTAAAAGTTACAGGAATTGGTTTATATTCCCTACTTATGCCTACTTTTAGTTTATTTATTGCCTTAGCTTCTTTTGGTTTTCCAGTCGCTATTTCTAAGTTAGTAGCGGAAAATAAGTTACCAACTCACAAATTGATTGCTTCAATTTTACCTCTTTCTTTACTCTTAGATTTTCTTTTATTGTTTTTTTTAATTTTTAGTGGAAACTTTATTTCTATTAAACTTTTACATAACAAAGCAACTTATTATGGATTGATTGCGATTGGTTTAACGCTACCTTTTATAAGTATTTCATCTCTTTTAAGAGGATATTATTTTGGTAAAGAAAGAATGGGTATTCATGTTTTTTCTAATATTTGTGAAGATTTGGTAAGATTATGTTTACTAACAATTGGAATTCCTTTTTTTATGAAGTTTAATATAGAACTAGCGGTATTTTTTGTAATTTTATCTAATATTGTTTCTGAAATATGTTCTATTGTTATTTTTCTTTTATTTTTACCAAATAAGATTGTTATTGACAAAGTTGATTTTAAACCTAAAAGAAAGTATTTAAATCCAATTTTTAGTATTTCTATTCCAACTGTTGCCTCTAGATTAATTGGTAACATTGGGTATTTTTTAGAACCTATTTTATTCACTACTATTTTACTTTTTAAAGGTTTTAGTAATCAAGATATTACTTTAGAATATGGTATTATTTCAGGTTTTGTTTTACCTTTAATTTTAATTCCTTCTTTTTTTTCAATGGCAATAAGTCAAGCTTTAGTTCCAACTATTTCTAAATATATAGCCTTAAAAAAGAAGAAGATGGCTAAAAAAAGATTTAATCAAGCTTTATTTATTTCTTTAGCTATCGGTTTTATTTTTACTGTTATTTTTGAATTATTTCCAGAAAAATTACTTTATTTTTTATATCACAATACTGAAGGTACTTTTTATGTTAGGATTTTATCACCTATTTGTTTATTTCAATATATTCAAGCACCTTTAGCGTCGACTTTACAAGCTATGGATAAAGCAAAAGAAGCTTTTACTTCAACTTTATTTGGAACTATTATAAAAATAATTAGTTTAATTATTGGGTGTTATTTTTTTAATGTATGGGGTCTTATTATTTCTATTTGTTTTAGTATTATTTTTGTTACTTTAGTTCAGTATTCTAAAGTTAATCGTTTTTTGTAGTTTTTTTGTTTTTTTTAGTTTTATCAATTATAAAAGGTGGTTGTTTTATTATTTCTTTTTCTACATGATCATCATAAAAATTTAATATTAATTTAATTCTTTCTATTTCTTGTACGTTTTCTTTATTGTTATTTTCTTTCATAAGATTCACCCCCTGACTAATGATTTCTAGGGTAACATTATTTAAAAAGATTGTAAATTGATTCGACAAAACTAGACAAAACTTGTCATTAATTAAAATAGTTCACTGTGACTTCCAGTTGTAATTAATAACAAAACTAGTTTATTTTCATTTATTTGATAAATTAATAACCAATCATTTTCTATATGACACTCATAACAATTTTTATTGTCTATTAATTTATGATATAATATTTTTTCTCTAATGTTTCAAAATTGATATAATTTTTATAACTTTTTTTAATTTATTTATATCTTTTTTCTGACTATTTAATTTTTTTAAATTCTTACTAAAGTTTTTGGTATATTTTATTTCACAAGAAGTTGTATAACTATTAATCTTGGTCATTTAAAATATCCTCAAACATTTTATCAACATCATAATAACCTTTTGCTTTTATTTTTCATTAGTTGACATTTTTTAAATCTATGATATTTTTTTATACCTATTATTATATTATAAAATCCTCTTTTATCATAAAGCAACTTTTTTTTCGTTTATACAGACATCGTATCATTTATCCATATCTTTGTATATATTGTTAAATTTAACTTATTATTTGTACCTAAATTGTACTTAAAATTATTTTAGTATACTTACCACAAATTCTTATAAAACAAAAATGAAAAAGTTTTTGTTCTTTTTAGGTGAATCAGTATTTTCCCTTTTTATTTTTATTCTAAAATAGAAAGGTGATGATGCTTATGAAGATCTAATTTATAAGTTTTAATAAATATGATAAAACATCAAGATTTAACTTCTTAGATTTTATTTTATTTATCATCAGTGTTTATTTTAACAAAAATAAATAAACAAAGAAAAATACCGTTTTCCTAAATTAATTCGGTATTTTTCTTTTAATCCAACTAAAAGGGAAATACCACTAGGGTATGTCTCTTTTTATGAAGTTTCCTTCACAATTTAATATTACCATATTTTTTATTTTTAAACAAGTAATTTAATCAAAAAAATGATAACTTAAATAGTTATCATCCTAAATCCAAACAGCAAATATAACACCAGCCATCGCTAGTAATAAACCAATAACCCAAAACATTTTAACAATGTCTCTTTCTTGCCAACCAAGTTTTTCAAAATGATGATGAATAGGAGCCATTAAAAATAATTTATGATTGGTATATACTACTGCTAAAATCTGAAAAATACAACTCAATGTTTCAATAATAAATACTCCTGCAATAATTATAAAAGTAACTTCATGGTTGGTTAATATAGCAACACTAGCCATTGTTGCTCCTAAAGATAAAGAACCAGTATCTCCCATAAATATTTTAGCTGGATAAGTATTAAAAAACAAAAAGCCTAATAATGAACCTACTAAAATAAAACAAAATATCGCAATTGCTTCATAACCAGATGCCCAACTAGAATTCCAACTTATTAGTCCTAAAGCTAAAAAAGCAATTAAAGAAAGTCCACCTGCTAGTCCATCTAGTCCATCTGTCAAATTGACAGCATTTGAAGAAGCTACTAAAATAAATAGTAAAAATAAACCATATACCCATTTCATTTCAATTCTTAAATTTAAAGTATGTATATATAATTCAGGATTATGACCACTTATCAAAAACAAACAGAAAAATACTAATGCTATAACTAATTGAGCTACCAGTTTCTGCATAGCAGTAAGACCTTTGTTATTATGCTTTTTGACAATTAGATAATCATCGATAAAACCAATTAATCCATAGCTTACAAAAACAAATATAATAATAGTTAAATTAATAGAATATTCAATTTTTCCCATTAAAAGAAGTATAATGACCGTTAATATTGTCGGTATTATAAAGATAAAACCTCCCATAGTTGGGGTTCCTTCTTTTTTCTTATGTTTTTGTTTTAGATAAGTACTTAAACTTTGTCTAGTATTATTTTTTTTAAAGGCTGGTATTAATATTAAACCAGTTATGATAGCTAGGATAAAACCAATCATCATAGCCAACATGGCTTTGGCTAGAATCAACATATTAATCAACTCCTATACGACTACTTTAGTATATCATTTTTTTTTATTAATAACAATAATTTTTAACATAGTTTACTTTTACTTTACTTATATTTTAATAGAAAAAAAGAATGAATAAAACTCATTCTAATATACTCTTTTTCTTAAGAATGCTGGTATGTCATCATCATTATCGTCATCATCATCTGCTTGCGAAGAATAATTTAAACTTTCTTGTTTTTCATATTCATCAAAACCTGTAGCTATTACTGTAACGATAATTTCATCATCTAAATTCTCATTAATAACAGCTCCAAAAATAGTATTAATATCAGTATTGGCAGCATTTCTGATTGCTTCAACTGCTTCATCTACTTCAAATAAAGTAAGATTAGCACCACCAGTTACGTTAATAATCGCATCAGTAGCTCCAGATATACTAGCTTCAAGTAGTGGGCTTGTTACAGCTTGTTTAGCGGCTTCAACTGCTCTATTTTCACCAGTACCCATTCCAATACCTATCAATGCATTTCCCCGACTTTTCATAACAGCTTTGACATCGGCAAAGTCCAAATTAATTAAACCTGCTACTGCTATTAAATCAGAAATTGATTGAACACCTCGTCTTAAAACATTATCAACTTCTTTAAATGAGTCAATAAGTGGTGTTGTTTTATCAATAATTCCTCTTAAGCGGTCATTAGGTATGACAATTAATGTATCGACATGTTTTTTCAATTCATCAAGACCAGCTAAAGCTTGGTCCATTCTTTTACGTCCTTCAAATGAAAATGGCTTAGTTATAATACCTACAGTTAAAGCCCCAAGTTCTTGGGCAATATCGGCAATGATAGGAGCTGCTCCAGTTCCTGTTCCACCACCCATACCACAAGTTATAAATACCATATCAGCACCTTCAAGGGCAGCGACTAATTCAGCTTTATTTTCTAGTGCTGCTTCCCTACCTACTTCTGGATTGGCTCCTGCACCAAGTCCATTAGTTAGTTCTATGCCAATTTGGATTCTATTGTCAGCTTTAGAATTATTTAAAACTTGTAAATCAGTATTGACAACAATAAAATCAACACCTTGTATACCTGCCTCAATCATTCGATTTACTGCATTATTACCAGCACCACCAACACCAATTACTTTTATTTTTGCTAATTGATCTACTTCTAATCCAAACATATTCATATTTTAAAACCTCCTTAGTCCCCGAAAAAGTAACCAAAAACTTTCCCTATCATTGTATCATTTGATGTATCCAAAATACTTCTATTAGAGTAATATAGTTCATCTTCTCTAATCATAGTATAGTCTCTTCCTTTTATTTTTAATTTGTTAATAAAATATACAATATTTCCCAGTGCTGATGAATATATGTTATTTCTAACACCTAATATTTTTATACTTCCAGTAATACTTATTCTTCCTAAAACTCTTTCTGCTACTTTAGAAAAGCCTCGCATATTACTAGTACCACCAGTTAATATTATATAATTAACTTTACTCTTTGTCAAAGTATTTAGCTCTTTTCTAGAAAATTCTAAAATTTCTTCTAACCTTGACATTACAACTTGAGATAATTCAAATTGATTTATTTTTATTTTTTTACCTTCATTATTAACACATTCAACAAAATCACTTTGACTGGCATTTTCTATATTAGCACAAGCAAATTTTTCCTTTATTTTACTAGCATCTTCTAATGATATTTTATACATATAGGCAATATCATTATCAATATTTCTACTTCCCATATTCAAAACACTGCTTTTATAAATAAGTCCTTTATTATATAAAGCTATATTTACTGTTTCATAACCTATATTGACTACTGCTCCAATCGATGAAGAATTTTCTTTATTTTTAAAACAATAATAATCACCAATAGTCGTTAATGACAAGTCGACAACTTCTAATCCTGCTTCTTCTAATATTTCTATTAAACTATATATTCGTTCATTAGATGTAGAAACAACAATAGTCCTTGTTTTTAATAAAGATGCTTCTTGATATTTTGGGTCTTTAACTACAATACTACCATCAATAGAAAAATCTACTGGTATAACTGTAATTAATTCCCTATCAGCACTTATTTTACCTTCAGTACTAGCTTGTAATATTTCATCAATATCATTATTTCTTACTACCCCATCAATATGCTTTGTAGCTATACCCATAGTATAGTCGATATCTTGACTGGGTAATGCGGCTATAACTTTTTTTATTCTAACGCCTATCATTTCTTCGATATCATTTATTCCTTTTTTTATAGCATGTATAACTTCTTCTTTAGAAGTGATAACACCTTTAGTTATTCCTCCTGTTTTAACAGAAGTGGCCGCTAATAAATTTAACTTATTATGAAACAATTCGCATACGACAATTTTTACAGCATTTGATCCTAAGTCTATACTAGTATAAATTCGTCTCACCAAATCATCTCCATATTCTAATTATCATTATACTATATCTTTAACCAAAATAAAAGAAAAAGGAGAAAAATTTTTCTCCTATTTTTGGTATTTTTTAAATTTTAACTGTTTTCAAGAACAAAATATTCTCCTTCATCTAAGTATAATATTCCTTTTTTATTTTGATATTTTACTAAAACTCTTTCCATTATTTCATTATAATAATTGATTTTTAAAAATTTTTCTAAAGTTAAATATACTTTATTATTGTCAGACATAACAAGTAAAAATCTTTCTTCATCAACATCATTAGGATTATATTCTATTTCTGATATTTTTTCTTTGATATTATTTTTTACTTTAGCTAATGTATCAATTAATTTATCACTGATAGTATCAGGTACATAGTTTCTTAAAAGTGGGACTTGATAATATTTATCAACAGTTTCTTTATTATTTAAAACTGTCTTTTTTTGTTCTTGGTCATAATAAACTGGTATTTTTTCTTCTACTTTTATTTCTATTTCATAGAATAAATTATGTTTGACCTGAACTTTTTTTAATAAAGATTCTTTTGGAATTTTCTTATTTAAATTTTTAGTTGTTGTTTCAAAATAAGATGGATATTTAGACAGTTTCAAAATATCTATTATTTCCTGGTCAGTTAAATAATAATTGTTTTTAATAATGATATTTTTTATTGGTTTTAAATATATATAACAAGCAATAATTATTATAGTAAAAAGAATTGTTAAAGCCAAAAAGATACGTCCTAAACGTAATTTCTTTTTAACTACTACTTTTCTATTTCCCTTCTTTTTTATTCCTTGTTTTTTCATTATATCCCTACTTTATTATTTCTTGTTCTAATATTAAATCGATATTGTATTTATCTTTTACTTGTTTTTTTACTTCATTAATTAATTTGATTATATCTTCACCTGTAGCATTTCCTTCATTGATAATAAAATTCGCATGTTTTTCACTTATTTTAGCTCCGCCAATAGTTTTTCCTTTCAGTCCTAATTCTTCTATTAATTTCCAAGCTGATTTACCTTCTGGGTTTCTAAATACACTTCCCGCTGATGGAAAATTTAAGGGTTGACTTTCTAATCTTCTCTTTTTTCTATTTTCAATTATTTCTTCAATAATATCAATATATCCCTCTTTTAAAGCTAATGACACTTCTAAACATATATATCCCTGTTGGTCTTTTAAATATGACCCCCGATAGTGAAAATTTAAATCACGGTTATACATTCTTTTAATTTCTAAATCAGGTGTTATTACTAAAATAGATTTTACTATTTGACTCATATCACTATTATAAGCCCCAGAATTATTATAAACTGCTCCCCCAACTGTTCCAGGTATACCAGTTGCGAATTCTAAACCTGTATAACCTAATTTTGACATTTTTAAAGCTAAAGCTATCAGTGAATATCCAGCTCCAACTATACAGTAATTTCCATCTATTTCTATATCTTTAAAGTTGTCCATACTAATTAATACACCATCATAATGTTTTTTAAATATTAAATTACTTCCACCACCAATAATTTGATATTTTTTGTTTTGTTTTTTTAAATATTTTAGTAGTTCTAATAAACTACCTATTCCTTTTGGTTTTATTAAATAATCAGCTGTTCCAAGTAATCTATATGTTGTATAGTTTGATAAGGGGACGTTTTCTATTACCTCACCCCATTTTTCAAGATTTTCTTTCATTTTTTATCACATCCATTATTACTTCATATATTTTATCACTACTATTATTTACCTGAAACTGTTTTAAGTTATTTTTCATTTCCAATATTTTGCTTTGATTTTTTAAAGTTTCTTCTATCAAAGGAATTAAATTATCATAATTTAAATCTTTTTCTTCTACTAATAAAGCAGCTTTTTTATCGATTAAATCAAAGGCATTTTTATATTGATGGTTATTCGCAACATAAGGACTAGGCACTAATATTGATGGTATTTTTAAAGCTATTATTTCACTTAAAGTAGATGCTCCTGCTCTAGTTACTAATAAATCAGTATTTTTTAAAATTCTAACTAAATCATCTAAATATGGTAATATTTTTATATTGTCAGAAAATTTTTCTTTTTTGATATTTTCATAATAATTATCACCAGTTATCCAAAGTATTTCATAATCTTTTAAAGTTACTTTTTTAAATATTTCAAAAAGACTATCATTTACTTTATTTGAACCTAAAGATCCCATTACAAAAACTACTAATTTTTTGTTTTTATTAAATCCTAATGTTGTTTTATCAAGTGGTTCAGCTTTAATAGCGACTTCACTAACAGGATTTCCAGTAAAGACAACTTTTTTTTCATCAAAATATTTTTTACTTGATATAAATGATACACATATTTTATCAACGTATTTGCTTAAATAAATATTGGCTTTTCCTGCAATACTATTTTGTTCATGGATAATAGTTTTAATACCTAGTTTATGTGCTACTTTAATAACAGGACCTGTTACATATCCACCAACACCTATTACAACATCTGGTTTAAATTCTTTTAATAGCTTTTTTATTTTGGTTTGACTTTTAATAAAACAAGTTAAAGTTTTGACATTTTTCCAAGGTTGTTTTTTATATATACCATATATTTCAATACTAGAAAAAGGTATTCCCTTTTTTGGTACAATAACATTTTCCATTCTATTATGTGTGCCAATATATAAAAATTCACTATCTGGTTCTTTTTCTTTTATTTTATCTAATATAGCTAAAGCAGGATATATATGTCCACCTGTTCCACCTGCACTTATTACTACTTTCATATTTTATCCTTTCTATTTAGTTGTTTTTCTAATTAATTATATCATAATTTTTTAATAATTATCACGTTTTTTATCTAAAAGATTATTTATTAATTATTTTAGTATAAAAATTATATAAAATTTTTTATTTTAAAAAGAAAAAGGATGAATTTATCATCCTTCAACACAACTAGCTAAAGCTTGTGGCGAACTAGCTGATGAACAACTTCCATCTGATCTAGCTCCATACTCTGTATTATGTACAAAGTCACTTACACAGTTTTCTTTTGTTCCTGGTTTACAAGTTAATTTGAAATCACTATAATCATTTGCGGCATTATATGCTCTTATTTTTTGAACAGTAGCTTTTGTTAGGGTAAAGTGATACATTATTTTACTACTATCATATATTTCATCTCCATTAACCCCTCTGTTTTTAGTGATATATTTAGCTTGTATTGTTTCATCATCCCAGTTAAATCCTGCTCTTCTTCCTTTCGCTGGTGAATTTTTTCCTGGGAATGGATTATTTAAATCTATTGTTCTATAAATAATATTTTCAGAAGAACCACAACTACATTCAATTAAATAATCTAATAAATCTTTATTGAATGTTTTTCCTGGATGGTTAGCTAAATATTGAGCTATTAAGGCATTTAGTGGTCTTCCACTACCATCTCCTTTTCCTGGAGGACAAGCAAAGACTGAACAAGTTAAGGCTGTACAAGTACTATCGCTTAAACATTTATCAGTAATTATCGCTTGATTGGCAAAATTTCCAATTGAATAATTAGATTCTGAATACCAATCTGATGTTGGAGGACATACTGCTTTAGGACAATCTTCACCACAATTTCCTCCACAAAGTTCATTTTGAGCATCTAAACAAGTTTTAGCATCAGTAACAGAACTTGAAATATCTTTTCCAGCATACAATGTACCTGGTGGACAAAGACAATTAGGGGTTTTACAGAATTTTTCTCTAGCTTCATCACAAGTATGTTTTTCTCCATCACAACCACCAGCCATACATTCAGTTAAGTCTTTACCCATGTATTCACCAGAGGTACATTTACACTCAACTCCTGGTTTTTCAAAAGCATATTCACAACTGTAATCTTCTCCATCTTTAACTTGTTCTTTACCAGCTAGTCCACCCACATTACTATATTTAATAAAGTAATGATAAATAGTGTCATCTTTAGCGTTATAAGATACTGGTAAATTTCCATAGCCTAAATCAATATAGTTATTAGAATTAGGGGTATTACTTGATTTTATAACACCGTCGTTATTATTAACATATCTATATAAATTAGTTGGTAATTTATATTGAACTGTTTGTTCAATAGTAAATGTACTACCACTACGTCTTACAGGGAAGCCAGTTGTTTTATAATTACCAGTACTATATCCATCATCATAAGGTTCCCCAAGGCTGAAATTACCACCATATTCATCATCATCATGACCAACTGTAAAGTCACCTTTGACATTATAGAAAGCTTTCAAAGTATCTTTATTTTTATTTACGTCGTTAGCATGTTTTATACAGTTATCTTCTTGAGTATAATAACCACTACCACAAACATGTACAGTTGAGCTTATTTTATTACCATCAGCATCTGTTGAAGTTACAGTTCTATCATAACAATATGTATCATCTAATAATTGATAATCAATATCCAAAGTACAAGTTGCTTTACCTTTTAAAGTTAGAGGGTAGGCATTAACTATAGCTCCACCTTCATTAGTAGGCCAAACTAATTTAGTACCTTTTGTTATCGTTTCTTGAATTTGCTTTGGAAATTTCAAGGTTAGTTCTTCACCACATAAAATATCGCAGTAAGTATAATCTCTATAAACGTATTTACCTTTTCCGTTATTTCTATCACTACCAAGCATATCTTCGACAATAGACCTACCATCTTTTGTCTTATCTCCAAAATTAGTTGTATCCCCACCTTCACCAGTTTTACCACAAGTTAGTTCTGGCTTTTCTACATAAGACAAATCTTCTAAACATTCTGGATGATAAACTTTCCAAACTTCATAAAGATTATTGATATTAACAGTTGGATATCCTTCAAGTTTTAATTTAAGGTCTTGAAATTCTTTTAAATATGCATCAGCTTGAGCTTTATATTTACTAGAAGTTCGATATTGTAAGGCCGTACCAACTTCGACACAACAGTTTTGTCCTTGTGGTCCACTACCTTTTGTTCTAGTAGCCGTTGATGGTTCTTGATTAGCTTTATAATGGTCTGGATTAAAAGCTTCACAAGCTCCAGTATCCCATGTACCTGTATCAAATATATAATAACCAACACCATCTGTATCGCTAGCTATCGTTTTGTAATTATTTCCAGCAATCTCACTATATCGTTTACTTGGATTTCCTTTACTTATATTGATATCCGCATATTCAGTATACATTCTCCATAATACACCTGTTTTTGAATAAGACCTACCATCTCCTGTAATAGTATTATCCCAAGACCACCAACGAACCCACCAATAATAATTAGATTTAGGTGGTTTAGAATTAAAGGCTCCTTTAGCTAATTCTTTTGTTGTATAAAATTTATGTCCACCACTTTTAGGTCCTAATACCATAACTGGTTCCATTATTACACGGTAACCTGGTTGTTTATAACAACTACCTTCTTCATCTTTTACCTTACCAGTTTTTGGGTCAATATAAGTTTCAGATTTTCCATTACTCTTTCTATGTTTCCCATTACCATTTTTATCAACTATACATGATTCCTGATTTAAATCAGCTTTACTAATTCCAAAACGTTTATATACTTGATTTTTCAAAAGTCCTTTATCTGGAATACCTTTTTTGTTAGTACCAACAATCCATTTTTCAATATTCTTAAAATTTCCCCAACTAAAACTTATATCGTAATAAATTGGAGCTCCTTTGGCATGACTTAATAAAGCATTATATACTCCCAAATTTTGCAATCTTTTTTTAGAAACTCCTGAAAGGTACCATACTGGAGTTTTACCTATCTTTTTTCTAGTCTTACCATCATAATAAACTAAAGTTAACTTAACAATAGGAGGTTTGTCTTTTGGTTGAATTACACCATTACAAACAGTGTGGGTACAAGCTCCACTTATTTCAGAACCTCCAGTACCATTTCCATCTCCGTTATCAGTAGCCAATACTTTTATAATTCCAAAACCAAATGTAATCATAAAAATAAAAGCTATAGTCAACATTAAAGTTAATTTATCTTGTTTTACTATTCTCATATTTAAACTCCTTATCTTTAAATATACTGTAGAATATTTTAATCTACGATATTTTTATTATGTTTATTCAAATTTAGTATAACATATAATGAATAAAAATAAAATACAATTTTTAAAATTTTCATAATTTTAATAATAAAATTTTAAAAATTTAATTCATATTTCTTAAGAATAAATAAAGTTTTTATTGTGGAGTTTAAATATAAATAAATTTACAATAATCTTTTAAATTAACAATTATAATTGTCTTAAAATATATTTTTTTATAATTTTTAAACATCAATAACATTAAATAAAACATACAAAAATAAAGAAAAAAAATTATTTAAAATCAAATAAAAAAAACTTTAGTCAGTAAAATAAAATTTTCTTCTTTACCTTATATAAATTAAAAATTTAACAATAAATGTTTCATATTTAAACATTAAGTATCTCAGAATTAAATAATCCATTCCCAGGAAAGACTTCACCAGCGAAAGGAAGAAGAGCAGGATTTAACTGGGATGATGAGACAATACAAGCTAAATATATCACTAAAAACAGAGGGGTTAATGGAGATGAAATATATGACAGTAGTAAAATAATGTATCACTTTACTCTAACAAAAGCTACTGTTCAAAAAATAAGAGCATATAATGCCGCAAATGATTATAGTGATTTCAAATTAACTTGTAAACCAGGAACAAAAGAAAACTGTGTAAGTGACTTTGTACATAATACAGAGTATGGAGCTAGGTCAGATGGAAGTTGTTCATCAGCTAGTTCACCACAAGCTTTAGCTAGTTGTGTTGAAGGATGATAAATTCATCCTTTTTCTTTTTTACCTCTTCCCTACTATTTACCTTAAATACATAAAATTAGATATTAAAACAATGTAATTTATAGTTACATTGTTTATTACTAATAAATTTATAATATTTTGTTAAAATATACCACTTATCATTTGTTTTAAATATCTATAATATAAAGTAGGTATTTTAGCTTTTTCGATATCTTCTGATATGGTTGCTTTAGCTTTATCAATAATTTTACCATCCTCTTTTATTTCTATAATACCAACAATATCCCCTTTTTTTATTGGCAATTTTTGATTATTTAATTTTAAATTGTATGTAATTGTTCCAATCTTTTCAGATTTATCTCTTACTACTTTAACATCTTCTTTAGAAACAACTGATACTTCTTCTTTTAAAGCTTTATCAATTTTAATTTTAGTTATTTCTTTATTTTTTTCCAATACTTTTTGAGCTTTCATTTTAGCATATCCATAATCAAGTAAAGTACTAGCTTCACTATTTCTATCAGTTGCTTTTTCCTCTCCCATAACAGTAGCTATTAATCTCATATCATTTTTTAAAGAAGTAGCTGTTAAACAATATCCAGCACTTTCAGTAAAACCTGTTTTTAAACCATCGACAATTGGATTAAAACGGACTAGCTTATTAGTATTAACAAGCCAAAATTCTCTATCTGTATTCTTTCTTAAATAGTCCTCATAAATAGATGTATACTCTAACACCTTCTCATGTTTAACTAATTCCCTACCTAGCATGGCCATATCATAAGCACTAGAATAGTGGTCAGCGGTATCTAAACCATGAGGATTTTTAAAATTTGTATCCTTTAAACCCAATTCTTTAACTTTTTGGTTCATCATTTTTACAAATTCATCAGTACTACCAGCTACTGCTTCTGCTAAAGCTACAACAGCATCATTTCCACTAGCGACAGCTACCCCTTTAAATAAATCAGAAACACTCATTTGCTCTCCTGTTTCAAGTAATATTTGACTACCACCCATTTTAGAAGCATTTTCACTTACAGTAATCATATCATTCCAATTAATAGTACCCTTTTCTATTGCCTCAATAATTACTAACATACTGGCTATTTTAGTCATACTAGCTGGAGCTAATTTTTCATGAGCATTTTTTTCAAATATTACTTTTCCCGTACTTTGTTCAATCAAAACTGCACTTTTAGCTTTTAAATCTAAATTATTATCTAAAGCATTAACATAACTTGTAAAAAGTAAAAAAGTAACAACTAAACAGATAATTTTTTTCATACATAAATTCCTTTCTTAAAAAGGTTTTTAACCTCTAATAAAATGTATGAAAAATGTCAAAAAATATGAAAAAACCGTTAATTTTATATTAACAGTTTATTTACTCTTACTATTTTCTAAATCTTTAACAACAATTTGACTTTTTAACTCATTCCAAGTTTCATAAACATTATCAAGACTACTATAACTAGCGGCATTATCACCAAAAACCCTACTGTCGCCATATAAGTCACTTTCAAATTTAGCTATTTCTTCATTAGTTCTAGGTTCACTAACAAAAGCTTTAGAAATCATTATTTGAATTTCACCTAATTTGCTTTCAAAATTGTCTTTACCGTTTAATCCTAAATCATGATTGTAATTCATAAGTTCCATTAAATCCATTATTTTACCCCCTTATCATCTAAAGTTTTAACTAACATATTTGGATTATTAGTAAAATATGATTGAAATAAAATATCAGGTCCAATAATATCCGAAATAAGATTGGTCGCTATTACTTCATCATCATATAAAGTCGCTTCACTTTGATTACCAATAACAAAATTAGTAAGTATTTCTGTATACCCTATATTAAGAGCTTTTAATTTATTATTTTGGTCAAATCCAAAAGTTTGATCATGTGAAGTTGCTATTCTAATTAAAGCATTCATTAAAACATGTCTTATATCATAATTTTTCATAACTTCTTCTAAATTAAAACATAACTCATTACTAACAGGATGATACTCCATAATATCCCTCGTAACAAACTTACTAGATGAAATGACTTTTAAAGTTTCCATTCTTTTTGTTAAATTAGTTAAATCAACCATTGGAAAAAAAGAATTAAAAACAGTTATAAGTTCTTTAAAATTATCCTTCATTTCATCAGTTAACTCTTTATTATTATCAACAGCTTTAAAAACTGTATCTAGTTTCATACTATCACCTAATACCATTGTAACATATTTTTCAAAATAATTAAAATATTTTTTTTAATGTTCTTAAAAAAATATTTATTACATATAATTATCTAGGTGATAACATGAACTTTAAAGAAAAAGACTATGTTACAAGAAAGTCCCATCAACACGGGAATTTGACAGTTTAATAATAACGAAAGTGAGAAAGCCATTGAAAAATGGTTATTTTTTTGTCAAATTCGTTC
>CANRBE010000007.1 GCA_947628785.1 uncultured Bacilli bacterium | reverse complement strand
ACAATAAAAGTTCTTAAAGCCTTATCATTTAAGGTTCTAAGAACTTTTTCACTTCTAAAAGTGTTAAATTTGAGATTGTAACATATTTTTCAAAATAATTAAAATATTTTTTTTAATGTTCTTAAAAAAATATTTATTACATATAATTATCTAGGTGATAACATGAACTTTAAAGAAAAAGACTATGTTACAAGAAAGTCCCATCAACATGATATTATTTTTAAAATAACTAAAATAGAAAATGATATAGCTTATTTAAAAGGGAAAAATATCAGATTGTATGCGGATAGTGACTTATCTGACTTAGTTTTATATAAAGAAGAAAATGACTCAGAACAAGAAGAACAATTTCTAAATCGAATTAAACCAGAAAAGTTAGAAAGAAATGACTATTTTTATATGCCTGGTAAAATACTCCATATTGATGGAGATATCGAATATTTAAATAGATGCCTAAAATACTATCAAGACTTTGGAGTAATGGCCGCTGGTATTCATTTAAAAGAAGAAGAAGTTAAAAATAAAATATATGACTTATTAAAAGAATATAACCCCAATATAGTTGTTATTACAGGACATGATGCCCACTACCCTAAGATGGGTAGTGATAGTAACATATCATCTTATAAAAACAGTAAATACTTTATCGAAGCTATCAAAGAAGCTAGAAAATATGAAAAAAGTCATGAGAAATTAATTATAATTGCGGGTGGGTGTCAATCTGATTATGAAGAATTAATTAAATCGGGAGCTAATTTTGCTTCTAGTCCCAAAAGAGTTAATATTCATGCTTTAGATCCAGCTATCATTGCTTTAAATTTAAGTTTAGCCGATATAACCAAAGATATCGATATCAAAAATATTTTAGAAAATACAAAATATGGCAGTGATGGAATGGGAGGTATTATTACCAAAGGAACTATGTATGTTGGTTATCCAAGATAAGGAGGTCATATGCAGATAGAAAAAGTAAAAAATGAGTTAGAAGAACATTTAGGTAAAATAGCTTTGATAAAGTATAATTTAGGAAGAAATAAATTCGAAGAATACCAAGTAAAAATCAAAAAACTTTATAATCATGTTTTTTTAGTAGAAACTAATAACAGTCAAATCAAATCATTCTCCTATTCTGATGTTATCATGAAAACAATTAAAATACATTATTATTAAAAAAATATTGCTTTTATAAGCAATATGGTATAAAATTAAAGTGTAGACAATATAGCGAAAGGAGAGAGAAAAACATGAAAATAACATCTGTAAGTGTGCGTGTCACAGAAAAAGAAGACTCAAAAATGAAAGGAATTGCATCAGTATTATTAGATGATTGTTTCGCTATCCACGATATTAGAATTATCGAAGGTGAAAATGGTCTATTCACTGCTATGCCAAGTAGAAAAACATCTAATGGTTTATATAGAGATATAGCTCATCCTATTAATCCAGAATGTCGTAAGATGTTTGAAGATGCTGTTATCGATGCTTACAAAGCAGAACTAAATAAAGAAGACTAATTGGTCTTTTTTTTATCCTCAAACATATAATATATTGAGGTGAATTAATGGACAAGGATAATTTACTAACGTCATCAAATCATAGTATTACTATCAGTGAAAGAAAAAATATTGTTATTACTGGCGTTAAAAAAATTGACAGTTTTGATAACGAAGAATTTTTACTAGAAACTATTATGGGTTTTATCAATTTAAAAGGTCAAGATTTAGAAATAATCAAATTAGATACCTATCAAGGAAACGTTTCAATTAAAGGAAAAATAAATAGTATAAATTATATGGAAAATGCCAAAGGAAAAGATAGTGAAAGTATGTTATCTAAATTATTTAAATGATTTTAAAAGTACAAATATTAACTTTATTCTACTCTTTTCTTTATGGTATTTTTTTTGGCAGTACTTTAAATATCAACTATAAAATAATTAAAAACACTTCTAAATTATATATCATAATTATCCATTTTTTGTTTGTTTTATTCCATATATTGACTTATTTTTTCTTGCTTCAAAAAGTCAATAATGGAATCTTTCATCCTTATGCTTTACTTGCTTTAATATTGGGAGTTTTAGTTGAACATTTACTTTATATAAATATTAAACATATTATAAAATACAAAATAACTCGTCAATAAAGGCGAGTTTTTAATTTGGAATATTGATACAATTTTTAAAAAATGATATAATTTTTTTAGATAGGAGGATGACAATGGCCAGAAAAAGAAAAGTACCTAAAACTAGTCGTCTATTAATTGGTGGAACTATATCTTTATTATGCATTATTTATGGTCTTACAATGTTACCTTCTTACATTATTCAAATTTATAATTTAAAACAAGAAGAAGCTTCTTTAAAAGAAGATTTAACTGATTTACAAGCTAAAGAAAAAACTTTAAAAACTCAGATAGAAAAATTAAAAGACAAAGAATATTTAGCTAAATATGCTAGAGAAAACTATCAATATTCTAAAGATGGTGAATTAGTTTTTCAAATGGAAGAGTTAAAACAACCAGAAAAAAAGAAACCGAAAAGAATAAATATTGACCCCAATTACTTTTGGATTATTGGAGGAATAATTAGTTTTATCATAGTTATCAAAACTTTATTTCAATTAAAGAAAAAACATTAAGTATTTTTATATATCCCTTGTATAATACTTGTCTTTTCACAAACAACTGAAGCTTTACTATCAAGTTTATGGATTAATTCCATAAGCTTTTTATTTTGGTATCTTGGTATTACTATAAACAAAATGTTTTTTTTACTTTCCATTCCCCTACCTTTAACTGTTGTCGTAGCATATCCCTGATTTCTAATTTCACAAGCAATATTTTTCTCAGTCATACAAATAAACATATTATCTCCTAAAGAAAGTTTTTCTTCCATTTTACTGCCTAAATAAGAACCTACCGATGAACCCACCGCAAAAATAAGAATTTTTAAAATATCTTTGTTTAAATCAACAATAACTAAACTAGTTCCAAGTATCCAAATCAAAGTATTAGTAAACTGTAATAAAGAACCCATTATTTTTCTGTTGTTATTAATTATTATTATCCTTAAAGTAGCTACCATATTTTCAGCTATTTTACATAAAAAAATCAAAATATATATTTTAAAATTCATATTTATATTATGTTATATTTAAAATAATATATACAAAAAAAGTATTTAAAACTATATTTTTAAATACTTTCTTACAGCTTGCCAAGAACCAAACATACCAACAAACATACCAATAATAACTAAAATAATTGATATTTCAAATACAAATGGCATTGGTTTTACTAATTTGATAATTGATGAAAATACTTGTCCATCCATTTTAGTATAAATAGCTTTATACCCATAAATAGTAACAGCTATTGGAATTATAGAACCTAATAGTCCTAAAAAAAGTCCTTCAAATATAAATGGTATTTTAATATTTATATTACTAGCTCCAACTAATCGCATAATTTCAATTTCTCTTTTTCTTGAAAAGATAGTTATTTTTATAGTATTAGTTATTAAGAAAGCTGTAACAATTATTAAAGCTAACACTATTCCATAACAAACTTTATTAACTAAATCAAAGGTTGAAACTAATTTTTCAATCATTCCTTCACCATATTTTACAATGTTTACGCCTTTTATTTTTTTGATTTGATTAGCTGTTTTTTCTATTTGTTCAATATCTTTAACTTTAACTAAATAAGTATCTTGTAAAGGACTACTCTCTTCATCCCAATCAGACATAATGTTTTTATAAGTTTCATTAGCATCCATCATTTCATCAGCTATCTCCATTTTAGATTCAAAACTTATTTTATCAATATTATTTATTTTTTTTAATTCAGTTAATACTTCTTCTCTTCCAGCTTCATCAATATCAACATCTAAAAAAGTAACAATCGTAACATCCTTTTCTACTAATTTAGTAAAATTATTGACGTTGAAAGATAAAACAATCGACAAAGCAACAACTAACAAAGTAATTGTTATACAGGAAATAGAAGCTAATGACAAAGAAAAATTCCTAAAAACACTTTTAAAAGAATCTCTTATATTTCTACTTAATATTCTTATTGCTCTCATCGACATACTTCCCTTTCTTATAGTCTTTTAATATTCTACCACTATCTAGTAAAATGGTTCTTTTTTTAAGTTTTTTAACAATAGTACGGTCATGGGTAACCATAATAATAGTTGTACCTAACTTATTGATTTCTTCCAATACAGTCATAATTTCCATACTAGTATTCTCATCCAAGTTTCCAGTTGGTTCATCACAAATAAGTATTTTTGGACCATTGACAATAGCTCTAGCTATAGCTACTCTCTGTTGTTCTCCTCCACTTAATTGGTTAGGATAATTTTTAGCTTTATGCTTAAGTCCAACTAATTCTAATACTTTAATAACTTTATGATATATTTCATCTTTAGGAAGTCCTAATACTTCCAAAGCAAAAGCAACATTTTCAAATACTGTCGATTTAGGTAACAATTTAAAATCTTGAAAAACAACTCCTATTTTTCTTCTTAGTTTATATACTTTACTATTTCTAAGTTTAGCAACATTTAAACCACCAACTATAATTTTTCCTTTAGTTGGTTTTTCTTCACGGTATAACATTTTTATTAAGGTTGATTTTCCACATCCAGTAGAACCGATAACAAAAACAAATTCTCCTTTTTCAATAGTTAAATTCAAATCTTGAATCGCATTAACACCATTTTTATATCTTTTATTAACACCTTGCATTACAATTAGATTCATAAAATCCCTACCTTACTATCTTTCATTATAACATAATTAGACATTATCAAGCAATATTTGATAAAATTTTTTATTTGCCTCCTCCTATTTCATAGGCATCTGTTACCAAGAAAAAGGCATTTGGGTCAATACTTTGAATACCTTCTTTAGCTAAAAAATATTCTTTAGTAGGTATTATACACATGATAACCTTTTGGTGATTACCAGTATATCCCCCTCTACCATCTAAAACTGTCACTCCATGAGCTAAATGGTTCAAAATAAATCTTTTTACATCCGTTTCATGTTCTGTAATGATATAAAAAGCTTTCGACTGACTAATTCCTAAAATAACTTTATCTGAAATTAAACTGATAATATATAAAACGATAATAGCGACCATGACATTTTCATAAGCATATCCACCACTCTTTAGAAAAAAGCCTGCTCCTATTACAATCAAACCATCGGACATTAACATAGCTTTTCCAATGGATACTTTTCCATATTTTGAAATTATCTGGTTAATAATATCTGTTCCTCCCATGGTAAAACCAGATTTGAAGTTAATACCACTTCCAAGTCCCGCTACGATAGCGCCAAAAATAGCTATTAAAATAAGATTATCGGTATCGACGTTTATATAATTTCCTAAACTGGCTGTTAGTTTAACACATAAAGGAAATATTATTGAACCAGCTAATGAACCTTTAGTCTTTTCTAATCCTAAAGCAAAATAGCTAACAATTAAAAGAATTATATCAGCTATTAAAATAAATAATGATGGTTCTAAATTAAATATTTTATTTGTAATAATTGAAACTCCTGATACTCCACCATAAACAATATCTTTAGGTAAAAAGAAAATGTTAAAAGCTAAAGCATACAAGGTACAACCAACAAATAAAGTCACATATCGTTTTAAAAGATTTTTATTATTTATCATTTTCATAATTTCAGTATCACTTTTCTTAACTTTAAAAAACATATTATTCTCCTTTTTTTAAATAACTATTTATAAATATATCAATATCCCCATCTAATACTTTCAAAACGTCTGTTACTTCTTCATTAGTTCGATGGTCTTTAACTAATGAGTATGGATGCATAACATAACTTCTAATTTGAGAACCAAAGTTAATATCACTATTTTCCCCCTTAAGTTTTTTCAAATCTTCTTTTTTCTTTTCTAATTCTATTAAATATAATTTATTTTTTAAAATATTAAAAGCAGTTTCTTTATTTTGAATTTGACTTCTTTCATTTTGACAAGTAACTACTATTGAAGTAGGAATATGGGTAATTCTAACAGCACTGTCAGTAGTGTTTACCCCTTGTCCACCTTTACCACTACTTCTATATACATCAATTCTAACATCATTAGGATTTATCACTATATCTATTTCTTCATCTTTAATATATGGTGTGATATTAATAGAAGCAAAAGAGGTATGTCTTCTATTACCTGAATCAAAAGGTGAAAGTCTTACTAATCTATGAACTCCTTTTTCACTTTTTAAATACCCATAAGCATATAATCCATGTATTAAGATAGTTTTACTTTTTATTCCTGCTTCTTCTCCTAGTAAAACATCAACTACTTCAGTTTTAAAATTATGTCTAAGACACCATCTTTCATACATTCTATCTAACATACTAGCCCAATCACAGGCTTCTGTTCCACCTGCTCCAGAATGAATTTCCATTATTGCATCAAAACGGTCATGAGGACCATTTAATAAAATTTTAATCGTGATATCTTCTATTTGTTGGTTTATTTTTGGTAAGTTATCTTCTATTTTTTTATACCAAGTTTCTGATGGTTCTAATTTTAACAGTTCACAAGTTTCTATATTATCATTGATTTCATTTTTTAAATCAATTACACTTTGTAATTGATTTTTTAATTCATTACATTCGTTTATTATTTGTTCACTTTTTTTTCGATCTTGCCAAAAATTTTCTTGTTGCATTTCTTTTTCTAATTTGGCTATTTTTTGTTTTTTTTCTTCTGGTTCAAAGTAACCTCCAAAGTTCTAAAGTTTTATCAAGTAATTGTCGATAGTTATTTTCTATTTCATTTATTTCCATTTTGACCTCCTATTTTTTTTAAAACAAAGTAACGACATTCATATGCACATTCATTTTTTAAATATTTATCTTTATTTTGGATATTATTTAAGGATTTACATTTTTTGTTTTGTTTATCATAAAAACCTTTTAGTCTAAGTTTCCCATAAGCATAATCACCAATGATATAATCAAAATCATTAAAATAATCTGTACATTTTTCTTTGACATCTTCTAATTCAAACCCTTTTTTATAATTTTCTATTAATTCATATTTTATATCATTTATTGTTATTTTTTCCATATCTTCTCCTTTGCTTATTATCTACATTTTAACATTTATTCGTTGCTTTTTCAATTTTTTCTTTAAAAAAGAATACCTAAGTATTCTATAAAAATAAACTAGTTTTGATTTTTTTTAGTTGTTTTAAAGGAACACTAGTTACTTTGGATATCAAAGATATATCTATCCCATTTTTAAACATGTTTTCTATTAATGTTTTTCTTTCACTAGTTTTTCCCTGACTTATACCATAATTAATTCCCTCTTCATAACTATCTTGCCTAGCTTCTTCTAATACTAATTTATCTTCTTCTTCTTTAGTCCACCATTTTTCTGGAAATTTTTTATTTGTACACATGTCCATCACCTCTTTTACTAATTTTTTAACTCTTTCATCTTCTATTACTTCTTTTAAGATTTCCTCTAGTTCGCTATATCTTGTCGCGGTTAATGACGCTAAATAGACTACTTTCTTCTCTCTGTTTCCACTATAATACATTTCTCTATATTTTTCAAGGTTTTTTATTACTATGGTTGGATTTTTACTTAGTATTTTATTTTGTTTTCTTCCTATACATAATCCAACTTCTTCTAATGTATCATTTTTTGTTGTTTTATAAGTATTTAGATTTAACTGATATACTTGATATTTATTAATATCTTTTAATTTACTACCCCTGTTAATATTTAAAGTTCTTATTTTATAAGCATATACTATATTTCTTTCTAATATGTTTTTAGACCTACTTTTATTTATTTCTGTATCTATTAAGTATTTATCATTAATTACAGTAAAGATATCGACATTTTTTCTTTTTTCTTTGATTTGGTCAATAGTTAATTCTACATTTTCAAATTCAATATTAACTTCTTTTAAACCTAACTCTAATACTTCATTTAACATATCACCAAAAATATCTTTATTTTTTATAAATATTGCTTTAATCAGAAAATCAGTAGTTAAAGGGATTGGTATTAAATCGTTATCCGACATATTTTTTCTCCTTTCTAAGTTGTATATCTTAATACTTTAGATTATCTATTTTTGTCGAGTATTGTAATTAATCAAAAAAAATTAGAGTTTTTTCTCTAATTCATGAACAATATCTTCATTTTCTAAAAGATTATGTTTATTTTTTAAAAAATCAAACTGTCCTAAACTTATTAAATTAGGAACATTTATATATTCTAACTTTTCATTATAAGCTAAAAAACATTTACCTATTATCTTTACCTCTGGTAAATTAAGATTTTTTAGTTCTTTATTAACCAACAAAAAGAAATTACCAATTACTTCCAATTTAGGAACATATAAATTTTCTAAATATAAATTATTCATTAAACAATTGTCAGATATTTTTTTAACTCTAGATACATTTAAAGTTCTTAAAGTAATATTATTAATTAAAAAATTTTGTTTAATATTATATATATTATTATTAGTATAGCCTATTATATTATTTTGCTTATCTAAAATAATACTAATAACTTCTCCTTTAGTTGGGATAATACTTATTCTTTTATCATTTAATTCATTAACTACTTCTATTTTTTTAATATCCTCTATTGTATCAATGAAACTATCATACAAATATTTATCATATACATTTATTCTTTTTTTAACTAAATCTAAAATAAAATAATCCATAACAATATATTTTTCTTTATCATATTTTTTTATTTGATTATTATCAATTATTATATTACCAGGACAATAATAAATATTATTTTCTTCTAAATTATACTTATAATACTTTCCCTTAATATAAACATAGTTAGGTATTTCAAATTTATTAGTTACATACTTTTGAATTAAATCATATTCCCTTTCAAAAGCTTTAGTTAATCCTGGGATAATATTATCCAAATTATTAGAAAATGTTGCATCTGGATTATTAACTCGATGATTATATCTATTTTTTATTGACAAAGTATTAGTTCCATCTTTCGTAAACTGGATACTTATGACACTTGTTCCATATCTATCCTGTCTATTAGGATTTTTAAAGTCCTCTCTTTTTATTTTATCAACATCTTTTTTAACTGCGAAAAAAACATAACACTCTTTTAATCTATTACTATTAAAAGTACACAACACCTCTTTAGGATGATAGTACTTTTTAAACTGTTTTATATCATCTTCAGTTTTACATTCATATAATATATACCCAGCTTCTAAAAGTAATTCTTTTGGAGTTAAACCAATATCAACTCTCTCCATTTTTTCAACATCAACTAAACTATATATATAATTTTTAAATTCCCCAACCAAATTATTATTTATAATATCATTATATAAATAATGATTTGGATAAAAATGGTCAAGTAATAAACTAGGTAACAATTTATCTACTTCTAAAATAGATGTAAATAATTTACTACAAAGTTTTGCCATATTTTCCCCATATTTTTTCTTAATTATTTTTAAATCGTAATTCATAAATCCCCCTGTTTTTTTATATTATACATTTTTTTAAGCAAATGTAAAGAAAATCAAGGAAATTATTCTATATACTATAACCTTAATTTATATTTTAATTTTACTTTTTGTCATAATAAAAATCAGGTACCATTCCTTGTATAAGTCGCATTGTAATAGGTATATTAGTTTCTGCTTTCATCTCTTTACTCGCAAATGGCAATAAAACTTTCATAGTGACTTCTACATAAACAGTTACCTTAACTAAAGCATTATTAATACCATAATTAGTAATAGATGTTTTTATATCACTTATAACTTCTCCAATCAAATCAATCCTAACAGGTATTTTAGGACCTAAATTAGAAAGTAGTGGATTTTTAAAAATTAAACCACTTGGTATTTCATAAATAACTCCTTCTTTTAACTTATTTTTATCTAAATTACTAAAAATACTATCAGACACTCCTAAATTATCTATATCTCCTTCTTCTAATTTTTGAAGATAATCTTGAACATAATTAGTAATTTCATTTAATAAAACATTAGAAGTAGCGGGATTTAAATCTACTGATTTAATGGCATTATTTTCATCTTTATCAATAATAAATAATTGATTGGCTTCCATTTTAGATAGTACTTCATTATTGACAGCCTGAGTAATCATTAAAGTGGCGATATTTTTAGCCTTAGAAGTCGCATAATTTAATAATGTCGGACTTATTTTTTTACTTAATAAATTAAATAAATAAAAAGTAGATAAAACTATTAAAACTATGGTAATCAATAAAAAATCCCTTTTTTTAAACCATATTTTATAAGGTTTAAAAGTTCGACTTTTAAAATATGCCATTATACCACCTATATAAATATATGTATAAAATATTATTTTAAGTCAAACAAAAAGGACAAATTTATAATAATTAAATATTTTAACTTAAAATCCAAACTTTGATTTATAGTAACCACCTATTTTAACTAGAATATACTATATTTAGGAGGTAGTTATGAACTTTACAGACGGTTTTTTTAAAAGAGTTGAAAAAAAGACCAACGTTAATAAAGATACAATTCTTTCATTAGCTAGTAAACTCCAACAAGGAGATATGAAAAACGAAGATAATTTACGGGAAATTATCCATGAATTAAGTGCTATGACTGGAAAACCAGTTTCTAAAGAAAAAGAAGATAAAATAATTAAAACTATTCAAAATGACCAAGTTCCCGAAAATATTGACAAGTTACTATAAGGTAACTTTTTTTGGTATAAAAAAAAGTAATCAACATATATTTTACTAGAAAGTAGGGATTAAATGGAAAAAATAGACATTATAAAAAATATTGCTGATAGAACCAATGGTGAGTTATATCTAGGAGTTGTTGGGGCTGTTAGAACTGGAAAATCGACATTTATCAAAAAAGTTATTGAAAATTTAGTAGTCCCAAATATTGAAGATGAATATGAAAGAAAAAGGGCCTTAGATGAAATCCCCCAATCTGCTCAAGGAAAAACTATTATGACTATTGAACCAAAATTTGTTCCTAGTAATGGGGCTACTATCATGATTGATGATTTTAAAGCAGATATCCGTCTAATTGACTGTGTTGGTTATGTTATACCTGGTTCGACTGGCTATGAAACTGATGAAGGGCCAAGATTAGTTAAATGTCCGTGGTATGATGAGGAAATACCTTTTATTGAAGCAGCTGAAATAGGGACAGAAAAAGTAATTAGAGACCACTCTTCTATTGGTATTGTTGTTACTACTGATGGTTCTTTTACTGATATTCCAAGAAATGATTATGTCGAAGCCGAAGAAAGAGTTATAACAGAACTAAAAGAAATAGGAAAACCTTTTATTGTTATTTTAAATAGTAATCATCCAAGTCTTCCAGAAACTGAAAGATTAGCAGAAAAATTAAAGGAAAATTATCAAGTACCAGTTTTACCAATCAGTATTGAAAATATGACTGAAAGGGATATTTATAATATTTTAAAAGAAGCTTTATATGAATTTCCAGTATTAGAAGTTAAAGTAAATATGCCAGAATGGATTGCTTATCTATCCCCTAATAATTGGCTTAAAAAAATATATATTGATAAAATAAAAGAAAGTGTTATGGAAATAGATAAACTAAAAGATATCGATAAAATTACTGAACATTTTCACGAATGTGAATATATAGAAAAAGCATATCTATCTAATGTTGATACTTCAACTGGTATTGTTACAGTTTCTTTAGAAGCTAAAGAAGAACTATATAATCAAGTTTTAAAAGAAATAATTGGAACAGATATTAAAAATAAATCCGATTTACTTAAATTATTTCAAGAATATCAAGAAGCTAAAACAGAATATGACCAAATCAAAAATGCTTTAAAGATGGTTAAACAAACTGGATATGGAGTAGCTAGTCCATCACTTAGTGATATGAAATTAGACACACCAGAAATTATTAGACAAGGTAGTAGATATGGTATTAAGTTAAAAGCAACGGCCCCATCTATACATATGATAAGAGTCGATGTTGAATCTACTTTTGAACCTATTATCGGTTCTGAACTTCAAAGTAAAGAATTGATTGATTATTTAATGAAAGACTATGATACTAACCCTGATAATATATGGAAAAGTGAAATATTTGGTCGTAGTTTAGATGTTATAGTTAAAGAAGGTATTCAAGCTAAATTATCTTTATTACCAGAAAATGTCCGATTTAAATTATGTCAAACTTTAGGCAAATTAGTTAATAAAGGTAGTGGTAACTTATTTGCTATTGTCATATAAAAAATCAAGTTTTGACTTGATTTTTATTTATATAAACTATTTAGTTATTTTATTATTAATTAATTTATAAATTTCTTTCACCTTTATTTTTAAATTGTAAAACAATAGGTGTTCCTTCTAATTCAAAGTTTTCTCTTAATTTATTTTCTAAATAACGTTGATATGAAAAATGGACTAAACCTTTACTATTAACTTGAATATTAAATGTTGGTGGCATCGTACTAACTTGATTAGCAAAATATATTTTTAATCTTTTATCTTTATAAGATGGTGGTAAATTTAGTCGATATGCTTCTTCTATAACATCATTTAAAACACTAGTTTTTATTTCTATATTACTATTTTCATATACTTTCTCTATTTCAGGTATTAAAGTATGTATTCTCTTCTTAGTTAAAGCTGATAAAAAGACTATTGGAGCATAAGATATAAAAGAAAATTCACTTCTAATCCATTCTTTCATTTTTTTCATTTCTTCATCTTTATTTTCTATTAAATCCCATTTATTGACCGCAATAATAATACCTTTTCCAGCTTCTAAAGCATAAGAAGCAATATGTTTATCATGTTCAATTATTCCTTCTTTAGCATCTATTACTAAAATACAAACATCAGACCTGTCAATTGCTTGCATAGAACGAAGTAAACTATATTTTTCTATTTTTTCATAAATTCTTCCCTTTTTTCTCATTCCCGCAGTATCAATAACAACATATGGTTTATTATGATAAGTAAAAGGTAAATCAACTGAATCTCTAGTAGTACCAGCTTGTGATGATACAATTACTCTTTCTTCATTTAATAAAGCATTTACTAAACTACTTTTTCCAACATTTGGTCTTCCGATAAACGAAAAGTGTATAGTTCCATCATTTACTTCTAATTTGCTTGGTTTCATATCTTCTATTATAGCTTCTAATAAAGTAAGGGTTTCTGTATTTTGTTCACCACTAACACTAACATATTTATCAAAACCTAATTCATAAAAATCATATTGATGATTTCTATATTCTTTAGTATCCATTTTATTAATAGCTACAATAACTGGTTTTTGTGATTTAATTAAAATGTCTCTTACTAAAAAATCATCGCTAGTAATTCCCTCTTTACCATCAACTACAAATATAACTTTATCAGCCTCATCAATTGCTAACATTGCTTGCATTTTTATATCTTTTTTAAAATCATTTTCTCCCGATTCAATTCCTCCCGTATCAATTAAATGAAAGCTGTAATCTTGATAATTGACTGTTCCATATAATCTATCTCTAGTAACTCCTGGAGTATCTTCTATTATTGCTAATCTCTTTCCAATCAAACGATTAAATAAAGTACTTTTTCCAACATTAGGTCTCCCTACTAAAGCAACTGTTTTTTTAGCCATTTATATCACCTCGTAGGTATTTTATCATATTTTTATATTATTTTAAATAGTTTGTTTTTCATCAATAATAATATCAATTGTATGTTCTAAGAGCAATCCAAGTTCTATATTAGATAAATCAAATTCTAATGTGATAACAGGTTTTAGTTTTTTTAAATAAAATAATTGATAATCATCATCGACAACAAATTTAAATTTAGTTTCAATTATTTGGACATTTACATCGTCATCTATATAAATAAAATCATCATCTAAATTAGGATATAGTTCAATTAAATAACCATAATTTTTATCATAATACATTTTAATAAAATAGATTTGATTAAATTTTAAATGATAATTGTTTTTAATAAAATCTAAGATTTTTTTTAATTTTTCTTCTTGATTTTTGTGAAATGAAAATAAGTTTTTAATAATTAAAATCTTTATTTTTTCTTCTTCTTCAATAACTTTCATACTTCACTTCCTAGTGTATTGTATGTTTATAAATATAAAAAGTCAAAAATAAAATAGTTTTAAAAACTATTTTATTAATAATGACAAAGAACTTTTTGTCCTGAAGTATTTTTAACTATTTTACAAGTTTTTCCACTTGAATCTTTTTCACCGACTGGACAATAACCCGTCATACTGAAATTATAACAATACCATTTATCTTTTCTTGTACATCTATTAGCATGCCATTCACAAGCTGAATATCCACCATTTAGAGGATTCCTACATTTTTCATAAGTTTTGAAAGAAGAACAAATATTACTACTTGATTTCTTCTGTAATTCCTTGGATGAACTTGAACCACTTGAAGAATTAGAACTTCCTGATGAACTTGAACCACTAGATGAACTAGAGCTTCCTGATGAGCTTGAACTGCTTGAAGAACTTGATGAACTAGAACTTCCTGATGAGCTAGAACTACTAGATGAACTTGACCTTGATATCTTATTACCATAGTGTTTTTTAAATACTTTAGCCAGTTCTTTAGCTATTTTTTCTTTATTTTTAAAATACTTATCCATAGCACTAGAATTGTCATAAAATTCTACTTCAATATAAGTTATCGGAATCTTTAAACTATCAAAATAACCAACATTTTTAAGTCCTGCTCCAGATATATTCTCTAAACTTCTTCCTGTGTATTTTACAACCGCTTCTTTTAATTCTTTATCAATCGTTGTCATACCTTTGGCACCTGGCATTATTAAAGTACCATGGGCTCCTCCCCCTGTTGCATTAAAATGAATTTCTATAACATGTGTAAATTTTTTAAATTTTGAGGCATTTTTCTTAAAAACACTACTTTTCAAAACATTTTCAACATACATAGATTTATTCATTTTAGCATCTGTTCCACCTAACATTTCATTAGCTATTGATGCTTTTAAATTTAAATTATCTAATTCTTTTTTTAACAATTTAGCTAAAATCCTAGTTTGGTCTGGTTCTAAATATTTAAGACCACTTTCTTCCCGACATTCATTACTTACTTGGGCACAATATGGATAATAAGAATGTCCAGCAATTATTAATATTCCCCCATCACCTTTACTTGGTGAAGCATTGGCTTTATCTAATTCGCTTTCTAACATGACTCCATTAGTTAAAGTTGGTGGTGTTTTATTTGGTTCACCTGCTTTATAATCATTAACCGCTGGATTTATATAACCAGCACTCTTACAATCAGAAGCAGTAGTTAAAAAGCACGATACACAACCCATAAAATTTTCACTAGTACCAACAAGGCCAAAAAACCATTGAATTATACTTAAACAGAAGAAAATTATCAAACCAGCTATTATCCTTCTTATAAATTTTCCCTTACTAGCATCCATATCATCTGTTTTACTACTTACTATAGCTCTAACAAAATCAAAAATTCCTAAAAATATCAAAAAAATGGGTACTAATATTTTTAAAACATTATAAAATCCTCGAAAAAAATTAGGAATTCTAATAGGAATTTTATCCTCTTCATTTCCAGTACAAGTTATCGCTTCTATTTTACCATCATCAGTTATTGTACTTTTATCATCAGTTACAGCTAGACAAGAATTATTTTTAGCTTCACATTTTAAAGTTCCTATTTTTTCAGGACAATTTTTAACTGTATAATCAGTACAAGTTTTACTTTTACCATTTGCTTCAGTACCATCAGCTTCTATTTTAGTTACACATTTAGATTCTAAAGCATTACATGTTGTATCATTTACCATTGAAGGACAAGTATCACGATTATAATCCTCACAATTTGCTTCTTTACATGTATTAGTCGTTTTAAAACATGTTTTTCCTGATTCATCTTTTTCAGGACAACTACTTACATCATAATCACTACATACTTTTAAAGCTTTAACTTGAGAGGTAAATAAAGTTAGACAAACTAAAATCCAAAGTATCTTTTTTTTCATCTAAATTATCCTTTCAATTTTTTCATGGATTTCCCTTTTTCCATCTTTACTAACATTAGAAAAAACAACAAAATCATCTCCTACTACTAAATCAAGTTCTTTTAAAATTAAATTTCTTTGAACTTGATGTTTAGTTATTGGTACTTTATCAGCTTTGGTTGCGACTACAGTTACTGGTAATTTATAATATTTCAAAAAATCATACATGATAATATCATCTTCGGTTGGCTTATGTCTAAAATCAATAAGTAAAAAAACTTGTTTTAATTCATCACGACTAGTTAAATAATCTTCCATCATCAAACCAAATTTTTTCTTTTTAATTTTACTAACATTAGCAAAACCATAGCCAGGAGCATCTACTAAATAAAATTCTTCATTGACATAATAAAAATTAATAGTTTGAGTTTTTCCTGGATTAGAAGATGTTTTAGCATAATTTTTTCGATTGATAATAGTGTTTAAGAAACTGCTTTTTCCGACATTTGACCTTCCAACTAATAAAAATTCAGGCTTATGATTTTTAGGATATTGACTTCTTCTTACAGCACTTATTTCTAAATCGACACTATTTATTTTCAAGATTCATCACCTTTTCTTTTATTAATTATAACATAGGCTTTAAGATATAAGCAACTTTACAAACATTTTTCTTTGATTTGATTATATACTTCTTCATAACCTTCATCAGTATAATGTAATCGGTCATTTTTTATTTTACCATCTAAATTAATATCAGAATTAATATCACAATATTTAATATTATTTAAAGAAGATAAAATTTGTAATTTTACTTTATTGTTAAATTTATTAATATTACTTTGTGGAATTGAAAATCTTTCTATTGTCTCTTTACCTTCAACTTTAGTTACTGAGGCAAATATAACATTATGATTTTTCCAACTTTTTTTAGCTAAATTATTTATTGTCATCATATATTTTCGAGCGACAAAATCAACATCTTTTCCTTTTCTTAAATCATTTACCCCTAATAGTATTACAATATTGTATTTACTTTTTTTATCATTTTTTAATATTTTATTAACTCCTTTTATCCCTTTTTCTAATAGCCAATTATAATTTGCCCCATTTTGATATACTCCAAGATAATCAATACATTTTCCTGAGTAATAGTCATCATAACTACCCTTACAGATACCAACAGTTCTAGAATCACCAACAAGAATTGTTTTAGTTTTTTCTTTTTTACTAATAGCAATTACTTTATTTTGATTAAAAATATAATCTACGATTTTATTTTTATATACTAAACTAAATGTTTCAATACTTATGATTGAAATCATTATCATTATTATTTTTATTGTTTTTATATTTTCCTTCATTTTTTTTACTCCTTACTTCTAACTTAAAAAGTAATATTTTTTAACTATCGTACCCTTTACAAGAATATGTCCCATCTGATTTTTTATATTTTCTACATATTTTACCATAATCATCTTTTCTTCCTACTGGACAATCTAATTTAGCATCTGAATAATCATAACAATGAAATCCTGATTTACATGTTTTAGTATTATCTCTTTTAAATTTGCGACATACTTTTCCTGTTGAATCAGTTTTACTAGTTGGACATTCTTCGTAAGAATATTGAGTACAATACCAAGTTTTGTTATTAGAATTATTACTATTTGATGAATTATTATTTGACGAATTACTATTGTTTGATGAATTGTTGTTTGATGAATTATTGTTTGATGAGCTATTGTTTGATGAGCTATTATTATTACTATTATTTGAATTATTAGTACTGCTATTTGAATTCTTATCATCTTTCTTATTAGTTTCAGTGACTTTATTATTTGAATTAGGTGGGGTTTTATTAGGAGCTGAATTTTCATCATTTTTACTTGGGTCAATATAACCTGCTTCCTGGCAATCTTTTTCAGTAGTTAAAAAGCAGGAAATACATCCTAAAATGTTTTCTTTTTCTCCAATTAATCCAAATACCCATTGAGTAATAGTCAAAACAAAGAAAATGGCAATTCCCGCGATTAATCTTCTCATAAATTTATTTTTTTGTTGGTCCATATTTTCATTATTAGTACTAACAACCACTCTAATAAAATCAAACATTCCTAAAAATATGATAAATAGTGGCACTAATATTTTTATTCTATTATATAAAGACCTTATAAATCTTGGAACATTAGCTGGTATTTGGTCTTGTTCATTACCAGTACAAGTTATTGCTTTTATTTGCCCCTCACTAGTTATTGTTTCTTCATTACTAGTCTTAGCAGTTTCATTTTGACTATTTTCTACCGCTTCTTTAGATTGACATAAATTGTCATACTTAATACAAGCCGTTCCATTTTCCGAATAAGCTGGACATTCTTCATATTTAAAATCAGCACAAGCAGCTTTTCGACTGTAAGTAACTACATTCTTACATTTTTTAGTACTAATATCATAAGTACAAGAATTGCCAACACTATCAACACCACAACAATAACCATTAGCTTCACTACAAGAATATGGTTTTACCGCTTGACAATTAGTCCCGACAATTCTTATATAACATGAATCACCAGCAGCCTTACAAGTATTACCTCGTTCATCAGTTTTTCCATCGGGACATGTATCATATGTATAATCAGTACATTTTTTTTGATAATCAGCTTTAACTATTGGTATATATATAAAAGAACATATTAATATCAACCATATTTTCTTTTTCATTTTTTACTCCTTTACAAGCATTTATTTTTTATTTGATTATACATTGCTGTATAACCAGCACTTGTATAATGTAGTAAATCAGAAGCAAATTTTCCACTTAAATTTATTCCAGAACTAATATCACAATAACTAACATTACTTAACTTAGCGGACTTTATATTAGATTTCATTTTAGAATTAAACTCTTTTATTCCACTTTCAGTAACTGGCCATCTATCATTAGTTGAACTTCCTCCAATAGGAGTTACTGAGGCAAATATAACATTATGACTTTTCCAATCTCCTTTAGCTTGATTTTTGATAATTTTCATATATATATTTGCTACTGTATCTATATATTGATTATCACCAGATATATCATTAACTCCTAAAAGTATTACAATATTATATTTGGTATTTTTATCTTTATTAAGTAAACTAGTAACTCCACCTGCTCCTGTTTGTTCAAACCAAGTATATCCTTTTCCCGATTGACAAACAGCTAAATAATCACGGCATTTTCCTGAATAATAAGAATCACCAACCCCACAAATACCAGCAGTTCTAGAATCACCTAATAATATTGTTTTACTACCTTTATTACTATTACTACTACTTTTAGAAGAACTAGTATTAGTTTTCTTTTTAAATCCTACATCATTGTTTGAATTAGGTGGTGTTTTATTAGGATTTGAATTTTCATCATTTTTACCAGGATCAATATAACCAGCTTCATGACAATCTTTTTCATCAGACAAAAAGCATGATACACAACCTAAAATATTTTCTTGTTCTCCAATAAGTCCAAATATCCACTGAACAAAAGCTAAAACAAAAAATATAGTAACACCAGCAATTAGTCTTCTTACAAATTTATTTTTTTGATTATCCATATCTGTATCATTAGAACTAACTACTGCTCTAATAAAATCAAACATTCCCAAAAATATGATAAATAATGGTATCATTACTTTTAAAACATTATATAAAGCTCTAATAAATTTTGGGACATTAGCTGGTATCTGGTCTTTTTCATTACCCGTACAAGTTATTGCTTTAATTTGACCTTCAATCGTTACATTTTCAGTTTCAGCAAGATTTTCAGCTTGACCAGTTTCGGTTTGATTAGTTTCAGTAGTTTTACTTACTACTTTAGTAGTTGGTATAAATAACATTAAGCATATTATGACTAACCATATCTTTTTTTTCATACTTCTCTCCTTTATTTTGGTAACTTATTTACCCGATAAGCAAATAAGAATCTTGCTTTGTTTCCCATAAAATCGTAAGTAAGAGGTTGAACAGCATCAATTCTCTCTTGCAATCCACAATCATATCTTTCCCACATACCATTTTTCTTTTTATTTCCGATGATAAATACATGGGTTATAGCTTTACTTGTTGAACCACTTGCTCTTTGGAAGACAATGTCTCCTGGTTTAACATCCTTTATATTAGTTATCTTTTTAAAACCATTTTTCTTACAAAAATCTCTTAAAACATACAATGTTAAACCTTGTGTTTTAGGTTGTTTTTTATATCCTAAATTATATAAAACCCATCCGACACATCTATCACAACTAGTAATTCCAATATTATGATACATGGCAGGATTTAAAGGAGCATCGCCATAAGTAAAATGATTTTTACGAACATAATCAGTTACTTTTTTAGCTTCTTTTAATATTTTCTTAACAATAGCTGAATTAGTAGCATTATCAAGTTCAACTTTATTAGTTAAAGTAGGTGGTGTTTTATTAGGTTCACCATTTTTATCTTTACCAGGACTTATATATCCTGCACTTTGACAATACTTTTCATCAGTTAAAAAACATGATACACAACCTAAAATGTTCTCTTGTTCTCCAATAAGTCCAAACACCCACTGAACAAAAGTAAAAACGAAGAAAATAATAACACCAGCAATTAACCTTCTTATAAATTTATTCCTATGTCCTGACATATCACTATCTTTTACCGTAGTAGATGCTCTAACAAAATCAAAGATTCCTAAAAATATGATAAATAAAGGTACTAATATTTTTAGTATTTTATATAATGACCTTATAAATTTTGGTAAAGTCTCAGGTATTTTATCTTGTTCATTACCCGTACAAGTTATCGCTTTAATTTTACCATCACTAGTCATAGTATTACTTTCACTAGAAGTTTCACTTTGACTATTTTTTAAAGCTTCACCAGATTGACATAAACCATCATATTGGATACAAGCGGTTCCATTATCTGAATATTTTGGACATTCATCATATGAAAAATCAGTACAAGCTTCTCTCCTATTGGTTGTTGCTACATCTTTACATTTTTTAGTATTAACATCATATATACAAGATGTTCCCATACTATTAGTATTACAACATATATATTTCTTTGTAGATTTATCATATATACCATCTGTACAAGAATATGTTTTTACTGCTTGACAAGTTGTAGCTACTTTTTTTATATAACAGGAATCACCAGCTTTTTTACATGTATTTCCTGCTTCATCTGTTTTTCCATCGGGACATGTATCATATGTATAATCAGTACACTTTTTAGTAGTTTTACTTGCTACTTGAATAGTTGGTATAAATAACATTAAACATATTATGAATAACCATATCTTTTTCTTCATTTTTTACTCCTTTTATATAAAAGTATCTAATTAATTATAACATTAATCCTTTATTCTTACAAGAAACCTTATCTTCTAATTGGCTTTATTTCCTGAAATTCATTTTTCCTAATTTCAATATTTCCATTCAAATAATTATCGATAATTTTCATCCCCCTATCATAGGATGAACTATAATTTAAATAACTAATACCTTCTTTAAAATATTTATAAGCTTCTAAACTAGGAAAACAACTTAAAAAAAGTTCTTCATCTAAATAAAAGACTGCCTTAATCATTTTTTCATAATCGATAGTATTTGCTAATTTAAACATAGCATTTGTACTAGCTACATATAAACTATTTACTTTTTTTATAATTAAACAAGCAATAAAATTAATAATAGGTTCTAAAAAAACATCATCACCTTTTACTATCGAAACTCTATTACCAGTTTTTTCCATTGTACAAAATACTTGGGTTTCAGTTTCATATAAATCATTATTTTTTTTATTATATATAGCATGGATAATTTCATGAACTAATATATCGATAAAATCTTGTTTCAACTTATCATTTTTTAAATCATCTTTTTCAAAATACAAATTGATACTATTTTCATCAAAACCAACATATTGAGCTACCATGTTTTCTTTTATATAATTAAAAGATTGATTACTATCATTTTTAAACCAAATATTTTCTAAATTAGTATCTAGTCTTTTCATTACTTCTTCAAAAGGAATAACTTCTTTGAAAATATTAGTATGTTCTATAATACAATATTTTAAAACATTTCTAATTAATTCATTATCAATTTTCTTTTTATCTAAGAATTCAAAAATTTGTTCTAACATATTCTTTACCTCTATTTTATTTTATCATGTTTAATAAGAAAAACAATATTTTAAAACAAAATTAATCACAAAAAAACAAATAAGTTTTTAACCTATTTGTCAAGATTTATAAATATTTATCTATTTTTTTAAATGAACTATCTTCTAAATCAGTTTTAGCTAACTTCTCTAACAATTGTTTTTGGTCTCTTGATAATTTTTTAGGAATAAATACATTTAAAATAATATACATATCTCCCTTACGACCAGTACTAACATCGGGGATACCTTTTCCTTTAATTCGATGTTTTTCCATAGGTTGACTACCTGCGGGAATCGTAAATTTAACTGGCCCATAAATAGTTGGAATATCTAATTTTTTACCTAAAGTAGCATCAGTTATAGTAATTGGTAAATCCAAATAAATATCATTACCATCTCTTTCATATAAAGGATGATTTTTTACCTTAAACTCTAAATATAAATCACCATTTATTCCCCCATGATTACCTGTTTCACCTTTACCAGCTAATCTTAGTCTATTTCCTGTATCAACTCCAGCTGGAATTTTAACATCCAATTCTTTTCTTCTATGAATTTTACCAGTACCTCTACAAGTTGCACATTTTTTTTCATAAGTTACACCCTTACCTCCACAAGTAGAACAAGTAGTTCTACTCATAAATGTCCCAAATAATGTATGTTGTTCGGTTGTAACGGTTCCACTACCATGACAAGTTTTACAACTTTTACTACCATGACCTCCATCGCCATGACAATCATCACAAGTATCCATAACTTCAATAGTAATAGTTTTATGAGTACCAAAAATAGCTTCTTCAAAAGTTAATTCCACTGTTTTTAATAAATCATTTCCTCTGGTTGGACGATTAGATTTCCTACTACCTCCTCCAAAACCACTAAAACTACTAAAGCCAAATCCTCCAAATAAATCATCAAAAATATCAGAAAAATCAAAATTAGAAAAGTCAAACCCAGCTCCGTTATTTCCACTGAAAGCTGCATGACCAAATTGGTCGTATTGTTTTCTTTTAGCTTCGTCAGATAAAACAGCATAAGCTTCTTGGGCCTCTTTAAATTTTTCTTCGGCATCTGGTTCTTTAGATACATCGGGGTGGTATTTTTTAGCTAGTTTCCTAAAAGCACTTTTAATCTCACTTTGGCTAGCTGTCTTACTAACACCAAGGACTTCATAATAATCTCTTTTTTCCATCATATCACCTACTTACATTGTTTTTTAAATTCTTTAATTGTATCTTCAAACATGTTCAAAGCATTTTCAATAACTTCTTTTTTATTCATGTCAACACCAGCTATCTTAAGCTCTTCAATTGGATAATTACTACCACCAGATTTAAGGAAATTCAAATAATTTTCTATGGCATTTTCCTTATTATTTAAAATACCATCAACGATATAACAAGCAGCTGATAAACCAAGTGCATACATATATACATAAAAATCATAATAGAAATGTGGTATTCTTTCCCATTCATATCTAATTAAATCATCTAAATGGACATTGTCTCCAAAATATAATTCATTTAGTTTATAATAAATATCACTTATATCTTTTTCTGCTAATACTTCCCCATTTTCAATTCTTTTATGAACATCCATTTCAAATTCAGCAAACATAGTCTGTCTATAAATAGTACTTTTAAAAAGCTCTAATAATTGATTTAATAAAAACAGTTTTTCTTTCTTGGTTTTGGCTTTTTTATACATATATTTATTTAATAAAAGTTCGTTGACAGTCGAAGCAACTTCCGCAACAAATATTTTATAACTAGAATATTGATATGGATTATTTTTACATGAATAATAAGTATGCATAGAATGACCAAGTTCATGCGCAAGTGTAGATACATCATGGAATTTACCTTCAAAATTTAATAATAAATAAGGATTGGTATCATAGAAACCAGAAGAAAAAGCACCTCCCCTTTTACCTTTATTAGGGTATATATCTATCCATTTCTCATCAAAAGCTTTATTTAAATTTTTGACATAATCATCCCCCAATACGCTTAAAGCATCAATCACTAATTCTTTAGCTTCATCAAAGGTATAATCGGTATCTATTTCTTCTACTAATTCAGCATATATATCATATGAATGTAATTCATCTAAATTTAAAACTTCTTTTTTTAATTTATAGTAATCATATATTTTATCCATATTACTATGAACTGTATCAATTAAATTTTGATAAACACTTAAAGGAACATTATCTTGAAATAACGAAGCTTCAATACTACTATTATATTTTCTTATTTTAGCTACACTAGTTAAAATATCAACATTTCCTTTAAAGGTATTAGCTAGGGTATTTTTAAAACTAGAATAAGTTTTGAATAAAAGTTCAAAAGCACTTTTTCTGACAGTTCTATCTTTACTAGAAATATAAGTAGAATAATTACTTTCAGTTAATGTTACTTCACAACCTTTTTCATCGATAATTTTTCCAAAAGTCATATCTGTATCCGTTAAACTTTCAAAAGTAGTTTCTGGATTTTCAAAAGTCTTAGACATAATAGATAAAATATTTTCTTCTGATTTAGATAGAATATGAGCTTTAAATCTATAAATATTTTCCAGTACAAATTCATACTCTAATAACCTTGGTTCTTCTTTATAAAATTCTTTTATTTTTTCATAATCAATAGTCATCATTTCAGGATTTATAAAAGATGATAAAGTTTCATATTCATTTAATAAATTAGATACTTTATCTTTTAATCTTTGATATGTATGATTAGTTGTATCACTAGCAAAATTTAAACTAGCATAATAATGCAATTTATATACTTTTCTTTCTAATTCATCACTTTCTTTTAAAAATTCATATAAATTTTTTCCATTTAAAACTATTTTACCTTGGTATTTTTTAATATTAGGTAATTCTTTTAAAACACTTTCATAAAAACTATCAAATTCTTGTTCATCTTTAAATATTTTAGTCAAATCCCACTTATAAATATCTTCTATTTCTTCTCTTTTTAGTTCTGATTTAGTCATTTTATCCTCTTTCTATCAAAAGTGAAAGTTCTAGATTACTAGAACTTACTTTTCTTCATATTCAGCATCAATTACATCATCTTTTTTATCAGTTGTTTCTTCAGTACTTTCTTCTTGACTTTGAGCTTGTTTAGCCGCTTCTTCATATACTTTAGTCGCATAAGCCATAGCTGTTTCTTGTAAAGCTTCTTTTTTCTTTTTGATATCTTCTATATCATTTTTTTCTAAAGCTTCTTTTAAATCTTTTATTTGTTCGTTAGCTTTATCTTGGTCTTCTTTAGATACTTTATCACCTAAATCTTTTAATGATTTTTCAGTTGTAAATATTAATTGTTCACTTTCATTTTTTAAATCAGCTTCTTCTTTTCTTTTTTCGTCAGCTTCTTTATTAGCTTCTGCTTCTTTCATCATTTTATCAATTTCTTCATCAGTTAAGTTAGTTGAAGCTGTTATTGTAATTGATTGTTCCTTATTAGTACCTAAATCTTTAGCTTTAACATTGACAATACCATTAGCATCAATATCAAAAGTTACTTCAATTTGTGGTACCCCTCTTGGAGCAGCTGGGATATTAGTTAATTGGAAATTACCTAAAGTTTTATTGTCACTAGCCATTGGTCTTTCACCTTGTAAAATATGAATGTCAACAGCTGGTTGATTGTCAGCAGCAGTTGAGAATACTTGTGATTTACTAGTTGGAATAGTAGTATTTCTTGGAATTAAAACTGTACATACTCCACCTAATGTTTCAATACCTAGAGAAAGTGGAGTTACATCTAGTAAAACGATATCATTAACATCACCAGTTAAGACACCACCTTGAATAGCAGCTCCCATAGCAACAACTTCATCAGGATTAACACCTTTAGAAGGTTCTTTTCCAAGTTCTTTTTTTATAACTTCTTGTACTTTAGGAATTCTAGTTGAACCTCCTACTAGTAATACTTTATCAATATCATTTTTAGTTAAGTTAGCATCTTTTAAAGCATTTCTAACAGGTGTTAGAGTACTTTCAATTAAATCATCAACTAATTGTTCAAATTTAGCTCTAGTAATATCCATTTCAAAGTTAACTGGTTCTCCATCTTTTTGAGCTATAAATGGTAATGATATTTGAGTAGATGTCATACCAGATAAATCTTTTTTAGCTTTTTCAGCTGATTCTTTAATTCTTTGCATTGCCATTGAATCATTTTTTAAATTGATACCATGTTCTTTATCTATTTCTTCTATTATGTAATCCATAATACGATTATCGAAGTCATCTCCACCTAGTTTATTATTACCACTAGTTGCTTTTACTTCAAATACTCCATCACCAATTTCTAGTATTGAAACATCAAAAGTACCTCCACCTAAATCGTAAACTAAAATTTGTTCTGTTTTATCTTGTTTATCAAGTCCATAAGCTAAAGAAGCTGCAGTTGGTTCATTGATAATTCTTTCTACTTCTAAACCAGCAATTTTACCAGCATTTTTAGTAGCTTGTCTTTGGGCATCGTTAAAGTAAGCGGGAACAGTAATAACTGCTTTTTTTACTTCTTCACCTAAATAAGCTTCAGCTGTTTTCTTTAAATCTCCTAGTATCATAGCACTTACTTCTTCTGGAGTATATTCTTTTCCATTAGCTTTTACTTTTTTATTAGTTCCCATCAATCTTTTAATTGATGAAATAGTATCAGGATTAGTTAAAGCTCCTCTTTTAGCTTTAGCACCAACCGTCATTTCCCCTTTTTTATTAAATGCTACAACTGATGGAGTTGTTCTTTCTCCTTCTGCATTAGTAATTACAGTTGTTTTTCCTCCTTCATGAACAGCTACACAACTATTAGTTGTTCCTAAATCAATTCCTATTATTTTACTCATTTTATCACCTTTCCTATTCATTTACTTTGACCATAGCTGGTCTGATAACTCTTTCTTTGTATAAATAGCCTTTTTGTAAGACTTCTAACACAAGTCCAACTTCTTTATCCTCTACATGTTCAGTTAATACGGCTTCATGATAAGTTGGATCAAATGGTTTATTATTGCCATCTATTATTTTAACTTCGTATTTTTCCAAAGTATTAATTAAATTGCAATAAACCATTTTTACCCCTTCTAAAAGTTTTTTATTACTTTCATCTTCTTTTGTCATTTGGATAGCTCTTTCTAAGTTATCAATAGTTGGTAAAATATCTTTGATTAAGTCCTCATTACAGTATTTAAGCATCCGATGCATCTCATCGTCTCTTCTTTTATTTAAGTTAATCATTTCAGCTTTTTCCCGTAACAATTTATCTTCTAATTCACTTATTTTATTAAAAGCTTCATTTAACTTATCTTCATGTTTTTCTTTTTTATGTTTTTTTTCTTTTTTTAAAGTTTTTTTGTCTTCTTGAATTTCTTTTGGTTTATTTTCTTCTGTTTTTTGGACTTCTTCTGATTTATTATCTATTTTTTCGGTTTTAACTTTCTCATTTTCTTTTGTCTTATTTTCTTCATTCATGTTAACCTCCTATTGTTCCAAATTTTTTTTGATATAGTCAAGTAATGTTACAATTCTATCATAGTCTAATCTAGTTGGTCCAATTAGCGCTAATGTACCTTCTTCTCCATCTAAATGATAATGGGTTTTAATAATTGATACATTGTCATCAAATTCTGATTCACTACCAATATATACTTTTATTTCATCATTATCTTCTTTGATATTTTTAATAAATTCTTTATCTTCAAATTTACTTAATATATCTCTTATTTTAGTAACATCATTGAATTCTGGTTGTTTTAATATATTAGTTGTTCCAATCATTTTAATACTGGCATCATTAGCAAATTCATTAATAAAATTACAAAATGCATCAAATAATTTTTTTTGGTATAATACACTATCATTGATAATCGGTTTTACTTCAAACTCTAATTTAGTTATAACATCTTCTAGACTAGTTCCAGAAATATGTTTATTAATTAAATCTACTGTTTGCTTTACTTCTAAAGGAGATATTTTATCTTCTAATAAAACCTTTTTATTTTCAACATGTCCAGTATCAGTTACTATTAAAGCTACTAGTTGTTTATCTGTTACTGGTATTACTTCTACTTTACTAATTATGTTTTCTTTAGCTGAACTTCCTAAAGATATTATTGTACAATTAGTTAATTCAGCAACAATTTCTAAACTTTTACTAACCGCATCACTTAAAACTAAGGCATTATTAGAAAATATTGTTTGGAGTTTAAGCATATCTTCACCAGTTAATTCTTTTGGTTTCATTAGATTGTCAACATAATAACGATATCCTTTTTCACTAGGTATTCTACCAGATGAAATATGGGTTTTTTCTAAAAGGTCTAAATTTTCTAATTCACTCATTTCATTTCTGATAGTAGCACTAGAGCAATTTAATTCTTGACACAAACTTTTTGAACCGATAGGTTTTGCTGTTTTAACATATTCTTCGACAATTATTTTTAGTAATTTTTCTTGTCTTAATGTAAGCAACAACATCACTTCCTGACTATAGCACTTCTTTATATTGACATTATATGTTGCCAGTGCCTTAAATATTTTAATTTTTGGCAGTTTCATTTACGAGTGCTATTGCCATTATACTATTGTATTTTAGCATTGTCAATAGTTGAGTGCTAATTTTTTATTCAAAAAAAATATATTAAATAAATATATTTAATATAACTTTTTAATTTTGTATTTTTTTACTCTTCATATTCTACATATTTTATCGGTTCATATACAGATCCAACAAACCATACTTCACCAGTTTCCTTATCTCTGATTAGAAATAAAAATGGTTTATTAAAAGATAAATCTATTTTTTCAATTGGTACATCATAAATATAATCGAATCCACAATCTCCAGCACCTAAACCACCTACGGTTATGGCAGCTGCTGCTTTAATTCCATCATTTGAAAATTCAATATTAGTTTTGTGTTCTACACTATCAATATAAGCTTTTTTATTTGTTAAGTTAGATAAATCAGCTTTTTGGCTATCAAATACATCAGTTATTTTTAATTTATTTAAATCATTTTTTAAAGATAATTGATATTCAAAGTTAAACATTGGAATATATCCAGTTATATGAGTTAATACTCCATCTTTGAAACTGTTTGATTCAATTGGTTTAAGATTACTAATTAATTGATTAATTTCATCAGCTTTGATATTTTTTATATATTCTTTTAAACTTTGACTAGTTGGCATTATTCCAATATATTGTAATGTTGTATCATTATATTTTCTTAAATCTTTAGCAAATACCTTAACTTTATCATCAGTATAAAACATAAAATCGGTTGAACTACTTATATCATTATAACCTGTATTAATTTCTTTCATATAATTATTGACATAAGTATCAACATCAAGTTCATCTTCAATATTTTCATAACAAGATTCTTCTCTATTTCCCTTGAGCCATTTTTGGTATTCTTTCTTAACTGTATTTCTTATTTTTTCTTCTCCTAAAGTTTTGACTATATCATATTTATTGGCTACTGCTCCAATTTGAACAGCTTTAGCTTTTAATTTGTTATTATCAAATTCTAAAGGACTATAATCACTAGCTCTTAAAGGGGAAATATATTCCGAAAAATTTCTATGCTTATACTGAATAGAATATATATCATATTCACTTTGAATTTTATTTACCCATTCCATATCTATGGCTAAAGCATTAGCTAAAATATAATCTTCTTCTGATATATCATCAGTCATATTTTTAACTAAATCAAAAGTTTTTTTACTAACCCAATTATTTAAAACATCTGGTGTTTTAAATGAATCATATATAACATCTGCATTGTATTTATTTTTTAATGTGTCAATATATGTTTTTTTAATATTATTTTTATAAGTATCTTTAATAAATAATCCATTCGCAAATGACATATTTTTACTATCTTGATATTCTTTAGAACTATAAGTTCCTATAATATCTGATATTTGTTTTTTAGTATTACCACTTGCTCCTTCTTCCAACATTCTTAACGCATATTTAATCGATATTGGACTATAAACACTATTTTTTTCATTATTCTCTAATTGTGAAAAATATAAATCAAAAGTTTGTAATCCATTTCCTTTTAAACTGTATGGAACCTCAACTTTTTTTGAAGTTGTTTTTACTTTTTTACTATCTTTTTTTATAATTATTGTAACTACTCCTATAATTACTACTAAAAGTACTATTAATATTAATAAAATTTTACTTTTCTTTTTTGGCTTTAAATTTATTTCATTTTGAATATTTTGACTATTATTCACTTTAATCCTCCTTATTATCACCATTATAAAAATATATTTATTTAATATATTTTTATACTTTTTACAAAAACAGTATTTCTATCATAATAAATATCTTCTAAAGGGCTTGTTATTAAAGTATCTGTTAGATTTGTTCCACATAAATCTTTTTCAAAAAGTTTTTCTAAATTTATAATAGCTCCCCTACTACCTGTAAAATTAGCTTTTAAAATAAATGCATCATCAAAAGGACCAATAAATTTAACATCACATAAAGTAGTATTCATAAAATTTTTTAAATAAATTGTTTGGGGATTAATTAAAGTATTAATACTTCCTTTAAAATTAGCCCCAACTATTTTACTTCCATCAAATACTCCTGTAAATGTCACACCATTTAATACAGTATATTGCAAATCCTTTTGATAAACAGTTTGGGGATTTATTTTTACTCCTAAACTATTACTAAAGTCTAAATTAGCTATACATACACCATCAAATGATACATTAGTTAAATCCAATTTTTTTATCAGGTCAAAATCTAAAGCTAATATTTTATTTTTATATATATCATTTACAAATATAATTTGTTCAAGTAGTTTTTCTGGAATATCCAATTTTATTTTTTTATTTCCCTGATAGTTTATCAATTTTTCCTTTAAAACTTGTCTTAATTTTACTATTTCTTCATAAGTTGTCATAATCTACCTCGATATCTATTTTCTTTAAAATTTTCTTTTAACTTTTCTATTTGTTCATTATATATTTTAAATATAGTACTCTTTAAATTTATTGATGTTTTACTATCAATCAATTCTTCTAAATATCCATCATCTATTTTATTTAAAATAATTTCTTTTTCCTTTAATAATTGATCTTTATCTTTTCCTTCTAAATTAATTGTAACATTAAATATTTGTTCTACCATTTGGATATTTTTATTTTCATCTTCTTTTAATTTAGTTAAAATTATATTTAATATATCTTGATACATATTATTTTTATTATCAAAACTTAAAGTAGATGAAGAATTATTTTTAGATATAAACTTTTGTTTTTTTTGTTCATTAATTATAATATCTTCTTTAATAAGCTTCATAATATCTTTAATATTACTGTAATTTTTTAATCTTTTGTTTAAAGATTCAATATATTTTAAAGTTTTTAAATCAGTTGAATTTTTATTAAAACAAAAACTAAATAAATATTTTATACAACTTTTAGACGATGTTAATAATAACTTAGAAGTATCCATATATAAAACTCCTTTTTCTCCAAATAACTCTTTAAATACTTCTATTTCATCTTTTTTAAATAAAAACCTTTTATTTGGTTCAAATTGTTTTAAATAAGATACCAAATATAATAAATGTTTCTTCCTTTGTTCCATCACTTCTTTTAAAGTTTTTTCGGCTTTTAAAATATCTTTAGTATCAATTTTTAAAGCATCATGTAATATATCTTCTCCAATTATAATATCTGTTATTTTGTAACTATCCTTATCTACTTTATCCGCTATAAATTCTTCTCCTTCAAAGCCATTGTTATAATGTCCTTTTAAAGAAGATTTAATAAATGGTTTTCTGATATCTATATTTTTAGTATCCATCTTATAAACTATACCGATTGCTGGTATTCTTACATCCTCTTTAGGACTAATACCAATAGTTATACTTTTATCAATAATAGTCCCATCAAAAGTACTTACTTTCGCATATGCCCCTAAAGCCACCGATTTATTAGTGGTCATATAAAGACCATATTCATTTCCATCCCCTACAACTTTTCTTCCGTTTTCATCTATTTGATAAGGATTAGGTGGATATAAAGTAGTACCATAAAACTTAAAGTCTTTTAACATATCATAGGTTATTTTAACTCCACGATATAATATTTCAGGTTTTTCCATTACTTACTCCTTTACTAATTCTTACAATATAATTTTAACATAATCTAAAAATATTTCAAAAAAAACCTAATCAGGTTTTTTAAGAAACAAACTCATAAGAATCAGCAGTCTTTTTAAAAGTCGCTAATTTTTCTTTTTTTATTTTAGTACCAACAACTATCCCATTTTCTTTCCAACTACTTTTATTTACATCATCACTAGGTTCAACATAATATGTAACTTGACAAGCTAAATTTTTTAAACCGTTATCAGTATAACAATCATCGATAGATATTATTTCTGAACTTTTTAAAGTAGGCCATTTATTAACTACAGACAAGCCATTAACATATTTTATAAAACTAGCTGCCATACTATCAAAAGCTTTGTTTTCTTTCAAGAAAAATATTTTTTGATAACTAGACATTGTACTTTTTTTATCAATTTCATTTTGACTTAAAAGCATATTACAATTAGTAACTAAAACTTGATTTTTTATTTCTAGTGGGCAGGTTTCCTTATCAACAGTTAAAGTATAAGCAACAGCATTTTTAGTATAATTACCAGTTAAAACAACTGTATCAGCTATATATTTAAAAGTATTGTCATTATAAAAAGTTAAATTTTTACCATCCTTAGCTAAAGTATAAGTCGTTAAAGTAGTTTTATATTCTGGCGTTACTTTACTTTCATAAATTTGAAACAAGTCCCAACCCAAAAAATATTGTAACGTTGTAAAAATAGAAAAAACAAAAATAGCTACTATAAAAACAGGTTTAAAACTATCAATATTTAATTTTCTTTTAAGTGGTTTTAAACTTAGTTTTCTTTTGACCTTCTTATTATTTTCTTTATTATCTACATCGATATCCAAAACTTCCACTTTACGCCCATAATATTCTTTTTCCATATAATTTCTCCTGCTTTTATTATAACAAAACTCTTAAAAGTTTACAACCTATTACATTTACTTCCAAAAGCATCTATGATTAATTTATGATAATGTCTTAAGTGTTAGTATTTGATTTTGTCTCAAAACTAATATATTATATGTCGCTGAG
>CANRBE010000006.1 GCA_947628785.1 uncultured Bacilli bacterium | reverse complement strand
TGAACAGATGAAATTTTCTGATGAATTAACTAATAAATATAATGAAGAAGTAAAAACAAGAGAAGAAAATTTAAAAAGAATAGATAAACAAATAGAAACCCTAAAACAAAATATAGCTAATTATCAATCTATATATGAAAATGCAAATAGAGAAATAAATCATTATTTTAAAAATATAGATAGTTATGTTCATGAAAAAGGGTATGAACAAAATAATAAATTTAGTAAAAACAGTTTAAAAACAATTGAAAAAATTGAAGAACTATATGAACAAGGAAAAATACCAGGAACCAATAATGGAAGTCCAATCTATGTAGTAAAAAATGAAGAAGAACTAGTAGATATAATCAATTGTATAATAAATGGAAAAATAAAAATAGATGAATATGGTTTCGTTCAAACTGATAAAGGAAATTTTCAAATCCAAGCTGATGATATGAAATTAGACCATTATTTAAAATGGGCTAACTTCATGGATGGAAATGGAAGACAAGAAAAAGAAGTATTTAATTTTATATATAATACCAAAGGTAGTAAGGAAGCTTATAAATATTTAGATAGTATATCAGATGAATTAGATAATAGATGGTTAATAGATAAAACAATGAAAGATGAAGAATTTGCGAAAGAACATAAAATCTTAGCTTCCGCTTCATCAATTGTAACAGGACCACTAGAAGGAATAAGTGCAGCTTGTTATTCATTAAACTACTTAATGAGAGATGAAAAAATAAGAAGGACTAATGTCTATAGTAGTAGCGATATATATAGACAAGCGATAAGCGCGGATATAGCAGAAGATAATGAAGCCCTAGCTTTTGCTTATAGTACCATGATGAGTATGGCAGACAGTGCAACTTTAATAGCACTATCTGCGGCAACAGGAGGAACAGCGGCGCCAATATTAAGTGGGACTTTAATGGGTTCAAGAGCCTATGTAACAACTTTGAATGATGCCTTAGATAGAGGAGTACCAGATTGGAAAGCAGTTTTACTAGCTGGTTCAGCAGGAGTAACTGAGTCGTTTATGGAAAACTATTCAGTAAGTCATTTACTTAATTTAGAATCAAAGGCTAGTCCAGCTGTAATAGATATGGCCAATAAAATATCAGATGCTATACCTAATAAAACTTTAGCTAATATAGCAACAAGATCATTTTATGGTGGAGCAATGACTTTAAGTCAAGCTTTAGTAGAAGGAGAAGAAGAGTTAAGTACAGATATAACAAATTTTATTTTTGATGAATTTATATCTGGAGATTTAAGTGGACATACTCAAGCAATATCTAACTATGTAGACCAAGGATATAGTGAAGATGTAGCTAGACAAATGGCTAATAAAGATTTTGTGAATCAACTAGGTCAAACATTTTTAGGAGGCTTTGTTTCAGGTATTGGTTTTGGTGGCTTTGGAAGTGTTTCAACTAACCATAAAGTAACTAAACAAATAACTAATAATATGTTAAATGACTATTACAGTAATTTGAATTTAAATGAAGCACAAAAATTTGCCAGACAACTAAAATTAAACCAATTACAATATGAAATGTCTTTAGCTGAAGAAAAGTCTATAAAACAAGCTAAAAGACAAGAAAATATTAAGAAACTAAGAGATATTGTTGATAAAATTAATATTAATAGTGCTAAACCTGTTTCTAATGTTAATGCATCGGGAAGTTTAAATACAGGAGTACCAATTTCTGTAAGTGAGATAACAGATTTTAAAAAAGCTGCTCATGATTTTGCCGAGGGAAACGAAAAATTAGAAAAATTATTATTAGAATGTTTTGATGGAAAAATAGAAACCAAAGCTAGTTGTGCTGGACATGAAAATAGAGGAGGACCATATTTAGCTTTTGTTGATAACCAAAAAAACATGGATTTAATACCATCGATTGTAGAAGCTTTAGGTAAGCAAAGCTTTAATATAGTTTATCAAAATGCTACTGCAAGTAATGGTAATGAAGGCTATATCGGATATGATGGGGAAGATGTAAGTAAAGCAAATGATTTCTTTGATGCAATAAGTAAAGGAATAAAAACAGAAACTAAAGAAGATATTCCAAAAATAATAGGTAATTATATCAGCTTGATTAATACCATAAAAAATGATTCTAATTTTGAACATGCTCAAATTGTATGTAATAAAGATGGTGATGAATATTATATTGAAGCAAATATTAAAACATTAGCTGAATATAAAGATATTTTTATCAAAAACGGTTTTAAAGTTAATAAAGATAATCTTTTAGTTTTAGAAGGAAATAACAATTATATAAATACTAATTTAACTAATCTTTTAACTGATTTAGGAGGTATTAGTACTTATGATTTTAGTAATCTGTTAGATTTAAGTGATTTCAAATATCAGGATAATAACCTAATAACTGGTTTTATAAATACTCTTAAATCAGGAGTAAAACGCTTTGTATATACTAATACTAATAATGTTGAAGGTGTTAATAAAAGTATTTTAGATAATGGTCTTTATCACTTTACCAAAGAAGAAAGTGCTGATAAGATAATTAAATCTGGTTATATTAAGAAAGCTAACGCCATGACTAGTTATGGAACACCAAAATCATTTTTCTTTAATGGAATACCAAGTGTTGGAGCTTATTTAACTAATTTAGATAGTTTACCAATAAGAACAACAGCTGTAAAAGTAAATGTTGATGAACAACTAGTAAATAATAATAAATTAAAAATTAGAAACTTAGATGATAAAGCTATTACATATGAAGGTAATTTGGATATAACAAATTATAATCCTGAAAAAAAATATTTTTGTTTAGTAAAAGAAGTAAATGAATTAGTATATAAAGAAGTAGATAAAAATACTTATGATAATTATCCAAATACTAGCGAAGGAATGAAACTTCAAAAATTTACTAAGAAAATAGGTAATTTAAAAGCAATTTATAACGATTATCTATACAATATAGCAGCGAACAATAAAGTTTTAAGTAAAGAAGATATAACAACTTTAAAAAATTATGTACCAAAAGCTAATGTTAATACAAATGTTTTTGAAAATAATAATCCAATAGATGTAGATATTATGGATGATATATCTTTAGATTCTGAACAATTAAAACAATATGAAATATTACATAGTCAATTTGATAGTATGAGTGAAAATTATAGTAAAATGGGTAATTCTTTAAGATCTTTAAAAAGTCTTAGTCAGGCTGTTTTAATGGAAGATGGAACGTATAAGATATATCCTGTAGAATCAGATGTTTATATAGATAAGTTAACTAAATATTGTGTTAAAAATAATTTTACTTTTAATCATGACTTAGTTAAAATATCTGAGGCTATTCAAACTATGCAAGAAAAAATATATGATCAATTAAAAACTAACCAGGTAAGACCATATTATGGAAATCAAGAATTTTTAACTGATAGAATTAATGCTATTATGACAGGACTTACCGATATGTATAATTCTTCATATTTTACTAATGAAGAACATGAAACAATTGAAAAGTATTTTAATGAGGCAAATCAAAATATTAATTCAATAAAAGACTTTTTATCAAGTAATAAACTTACTTATCAAGAATATGAAAATTTAGAAAAATGTTATTTAGAATTAGAAAAAACAGAAAAAACTCTTGGTAAAATTAATGAAAGAAAATGGAAACAATTTTTTAAAGACAATAATGCTAAATTTGTTCATGTTTTGTCAAGTGGGGCAGTTAATGTTGATGAAATGAAAAAAGTTTGTGCAACTTTAGTAACTGATAATGTGATGCCTCTTGCAACTTATGGAAATATTGGTTATGAATTTGATTTTGATATGGATTATATTTTGAGTTTATGTCCAGAAGATTCAGGTTCTTGGAAATTAAATGAAGATGATTTTATATCTTCTAATGGAATAATTACTGGTTGGCAAAATACAGGAAGTGGTTATTTCTTTGAATATGGAAAATTCAGTAATTTATTTTCACCAGAATATGTTGAAAATTACTCTATATCAAGTAATTTAAAATTAAATGGTGAAATACTTAATTATAATAATCATTCAGCGTATTCCGAAATATTTTTAACTAATTTTGATAAAACCTTAAAAGCAACTAAAGCCTTTTATACCGATGATGCTACTACTGAAGAAATAGAAGAAATTAAAAAAATTGCTGCTTTACAAGGTTTAGAAGTAGAAAAATTAAGCTTAGATGAAGCTCGAGCTAAAAAGAATTTACCACCACTTTATATAGAAGAAGCATTGAGTGAATATGATGATATTCTTTCAAAATATCCAGAATTGGCTAATTTTATAGATAAGATGGAAAAAAATGAACCTTATCAAACACCTTCTAACTTACAAGATAGTTTTGATAGAGTAGTGGAATTACAAAGTAAAATTCAAGAATATTTTTCATCTAATAATGCTACAAATAATCAAGTGGTAAGTAATATTAATGAACAAAATGATACATTAGAAAGTAATATCGAAGGTGATGATGTAACCGCTCCTTTAATTCCAATTGAAAGATTAGTAGATATATTAAAAAATGATGATTTATATAATAGTTTTCAAACTAATAACAAGATAGATAACTTGAGTAAAGATGAATATTTACAAGCTTTTATGAAATTTCATGATGCTATTTTAAAAAATGAATATGATTTAAATCTAAATAAAGAACAACTTCAAAGATTAGAAGATTGTTATAAGGAAGCAATCAAAACTCTTGAAATTTCTGAAATTAGTTATAGTGAAGATTTACCAGATTCAGTAAAATTAAAATTGATGTTTGAAAACAACCAAATATATAATATTAATGATTTAGATATTTTATATGATTATTATTTTAAAAATTATAATGACGAAAATTTAAGTAATGATATTTCATTAATCCTTTCAAAAGAAACCAATTTTTATTTTAATACAGTTCGTTCATATGTTTTTAAAAATTTAGAAACCCTTGAAACAAGTGGAATTAAATATAATTATTTTTGGAATTTATTAACTAAAGACCAAATTAATTGTATTAACACTATTATAGAAAATAAAATAGATGTTGGACAAGATAACTTTAGAAATATTGTTTATTATGCTAGTAAAATTAATTGGAATCAAGAACTTAGAGATTATGTTAATTATTTTAAGGGAAAATATACATTAGATATATCAAAATTTACCTATGATAATGATATGCCAGATGATTTAAAACTTAAACTTATGTTAAAAGATAAAGTTATATATGATAAAGACTTGATGATTAAAGAGATGAATAATCTTATTACAGAACAAAATTTAAATGACCCTAATTTTATATTTAATGACTTATTTATTCTTTATTATACACAAGTCAGTAAAAATTTGACTTTAGAAGAGTCACAGTCATGTCTGTCATATGAAGATTGTAATAAAATATATTTAGATGATATAAAAAGTATAATTGAAAATAATATTGAAGTTTCAGAACAAAATTTTATTAAATTACAATATTATGTTAATTTAAATAATCCGTCAGTTAAAAACTATATGAAAAATTATTTAGAAAATCATAATATAGATGCCAGTAACTTAATATATAGTGTTGACATGCCAAAATTTGCTAGAGATAAAATTTATGATAGAATTCTTGAAAATTATGATAACTTTATTAAAGAATCTGGAACTAAAATGTACGGTGCTGACCAAAATATAGCTTCAAAATATGTCCAGTTGACTATGAAAAGTTTAGATTGGTTAGATGAAAATGATTTTAAAGCATATTTGATTAATAAAAGAGGTTTTAGTAAAGCAGAAGCTAAAATTGAACTACAAAAATTAAAAGCTCTTAAATTGAAAAATTTTGTATTTGATAATATAAGAATATTTGATGCTAATAAGGGAAGTATTTATATTGAATATATTATTGATAAATATGATTCTAAAAATCAGAAAATAAAAGCTTTTGACTTTATTAATGAAAACTTTGAGCTTAGATATAACTATGAAGTTAGAAGATTAGCTGATAGTCTAGTAAGTAAAGGTATGACTGATATGGAGGCCCTTAGAACTTTAATAGCGGTAGATAGTACAGGAGTATGTTCTTATGCTGCTGTTGCTAATGTTATATTTACATCATATAAAAATAATCCAGGTGCATTCGCAAGAGACTTTGGCTTTCCAATGTATGTAACTGTCAATGGAAATAAAGAACTTAATTCTGCTGAATTAATACTTGATATGTATACTTATGCCAATAGTAATAAGTATAATCCTAATAATGAAAAGAACATGTTTTATTATGATAATTATGGTAAGTTACATGTTAATAATTTAGCAACTAATAACCAAGTATATTTATCTCATTTTAGTAAACTAAATTATTCAGCGGTTAATTCATATTTACAATCTAAAAAAAGTAGTTTAAAATATAGTGAAGTGTATTCCGATTTTTGTTATCAAAATAACAAATCTACTAAGGAAAAAGTAAAGGAATTTAGAGAAATATTTACTAATTATTTAAATAATAATGAAAATAATAGTGTCTTATTAACTGTTAAAAGAACTAATAGGAAAGGAATATTAAAAGGAAAGTGTATTCCACTTAGATTTATGTCTAATCCTGTTATGCTTTACTTTACAACAAGTCTTTGGGATGAAAATACAAGCCACATTGTTTATGTAACGGGTATGACTGATAGATATGTTATAATTAGTAGTTGGGGAATGAGATTTTTAATACCAATTGGTGATTTTGTTGGAAATGATTTTGCATTTCAATGTGTTAAACTGGAGGGAATAGAATGAACAAATTAAATTTTATCGACGAGGAATTTTTAGTTTTAGAAAGACCTGATATAAGACAAGAGTGTAATATTAAATCTGATGAACAAATGGAAAAATATTTGATTTTTTACAATGTTTATAGTAATCTTTTAGTTCAATATATGATAAAAAAATATGATTTGCTTGAATATGATAAAAGATTAGAAGATAGAAAAGAATTGTTTGGTGAAGTTTCTAATGAAGATAAGGATATGTATCAATATTTATCTAATGGATATTTAAAATACTTTTATATAAGAAATAATATATATGTTGAACGTTTTAATAAAAAACAACTAGATTATTTATGGAATATATATAAAACTGATGATTATACTTTGACTTATCAAAATGAGAAATTTGTTGAAGATACATATAAAGATATTATACTAGAAATTCCTAATGGACAAGTGATAAATATAAGTTATGGACCAGATAATGGTAAATTCTATAAACCTAGTAATTCTATTATAATTGGTGTTAGATATAATCAATTTTCTAATGAACTAGGTGATACTTTTTCTAATTTTAGTTCAGCTTTAGGACAAATAAATTTATTAACAAGTATTTTAGAGTATGGAGTAGAAGAAAAAATAGGAATACCTTTTAATGTAATAATATATGATGAATTTAGTGTTCATTGTAAAAAAAAAGTTAGCCAAAAAAAAAGCTAATTTTTTTTTAAGAAGTATTAATAGTTATTTTATTAAAAGTCTTTTAATTTGTTTTAAAATTTGGTACTATAATGTAGAAGGAGGAATAATATGATACCATTTAAAAAAGCAGATATTTTAATACCTAAAAACATTGATATGAAAAAATGGAGTGTTGTAGCTTGTGATCAGTATACAAGTGAAGGAGAGTATTGGTCTGAAGTTGATAAAATAGTAGGAGATAGCCCATCAACTTTAAGAATTACTTTACCAGAAATATATTTGGAAGATGAAGATGTCGATGAAAAAATTAGTAAGATAAATGCGACGATGAAAGAATATATTGATGATGATATTTTTGATACTTTAAATGATACCATGATTTATTTAGAAAGAAAACAACAAGATGGAAGAATTAGAGAAGGACTAATAGGAATGGTTGATTTGGAAGAATATGATTATCAAAAAGGTTCTCAAAGTCTTATTAGGGCTACAGAAAAAACTGTTATTGAAAGAATACCACCTAGACTTAAAGTAAGAGAAAATGCTTTGTTAGAGCTTCCTCATATTATGATATTAGTTGATGATGATAAAAAGGATATCATTGAAAAGATTAAAAATCAAATTGATGAAAAAGATAAAATATATGACTTTGACCTGATGAAACAAGGAGGTCATATAAAAGGTTATAAATTAAATGATGATATAATTAATCAAGTTTTAGAAAAACTAGAAAAATTAACAAGTCAAGAATATTTTGATAATAAATATCAAGTTCATGATAAGGGAGTTTTACTATTTGCAATGGGAGATGGTAACCATTCGCTTGCTACAGCTAAAACAAATTATGAAAATTTAAAACAAACTTTAACTGAAGAAGAATATCTTAAAAATCCAGCTCGTTATGCTTTAGTAGAATTAGTAAATTTACATAGTGAAGCTTTAGAATTTGAACCTATTCATCGAGTAATATTTAATACTGATGTTGATAAATTAATAGATGAGTTATATAAATATTATGATATAAATGAGGAAGGAAATGGTCAAGAATTTGAATTAGTAACTAATAAAATAGATAAAAAACTATATATTGAAAATCCTAAATCTAATATAGCAGTTGGTTCTATTCAAATGTTTTTAGATGAATTCTTAAAAGATAATAAAGGAAAAATAGATTATATCCATGGAGATGAAACAACTAAAGAAATGGGTAAAAAAGAAGGTAATGTAGGAATACTTTTTAAAGCAATGGAAAAAAATCAGTTATTTAAAACAGTTATAACTGATGGAGCTTTACCTAGAAAAACTTTCTCAATGGGACATAGTTATGACAAAAGATATTATTTAGAAGCAAGAAAAATAAAATAGAAGATTATAATTCTTCTATTTTTTTATCAAGTTCATCTTCTAAATCAATTTTATTTTGTTCAGGTTTATTATCATTTTTATTTTCTGAATTATGAGAAATATTAGTTTGTTTAATGGCATCATGTAAGTTGTAATGTCCAGATTTAGGTGTATCATCATTTTCTAATTCAATTAATTTTAATATTTCTTCAAATGTTGTTTCACCATCGATAACTTTTTCCAAACCATCTTGTAATAAAGTAATAACATCAGAAGAATAAACTAGTTCTCTTAATTTGTCTTTTCTTAAGTTACTACTTATAGCATCTCTAATTTCTTGATTGATAAGTAATACTTCATGAATTGCAATTCGACCTTTATATCCATTACGACATTCTTCACATCCAACAGCTGTATATACTTCGTTAACATCTTTATGTAGGACTTGTTTAAACAAATCTTTTTCATAGTCGTTAGTTGGACGTTTAGTAGCGCAATGTTTACATAATTTTCTAGCTAATTTTTGAGAAATAATACCTGATAAAGCTGAAGATAGTAAATATCTTTCTACATCCATATCGATTAAACGTTCAATTGTATTTAATGAGTTATTAGTATGGATAGTAGATAAAACTAAGTGTCCTGTGATAGAAGCTCTAACGGCAATTCTAGCAGTTTCACTATCACGAATTTCTCCAATCATAATTATATTAGGGTCTTGCCTTAAAATAGACCTTAAAGCATTCGCAAAGGTAAGTCCTATTTCACTATTAGTTTGAACTTGGTTAACACCTCTAATATTCATTTCGATTGGGTCTTCAACTGTGATAATATTGGTATCTTCACGATTTAGCCTTTGTAGAATAGAATATACGGTTGTTGATTTACCAGTACCAGTAGCACCAGTTACTAGTATTATTCCATTTGGTATTTGAATCATTCTAGCTACTTTTTCATAGTTTGGCTCACTAAATCCTAAGCTTTCTAGACCTTGAGAACTCATTGAATAATCCAAAATACGAATAACTATTTTTTCTCCATCTAAAGTAGGTAAAGCTGAAACCCTCAAATCTAAATTCACATCTTGAATAGTAGCTTTAATAGCTCCATCTTGTGGTAATCTAGATTCAGTAATATTCATCCCTGAAATAATTTTAATTCTAGTTACTAAGTTTTTCTTGACTGTATTAGGTACTTCGGAATAATCAGATAAAGCTCCATCAATCCTAATTCTAATTTTCATAAATTGGTCTTGAGGGTCAAGGTGAATATCACTAGCTCCTTTTTTAGAAGCATCAACTAGAATTTCATTTACTATTTCTACTATTGGCATTTTGTCAAAATCAAATTTTTTTAACATTGAAGTTCAACTCCTTTATTCTTTTTTTATTTAGGACTAGTATTTATCCTAAAAATATTATATAATATATTTAAGATAAAAACAAGAATAAGGAGTCAAATTTATGGAAAAAAAAATAAATTGTCAAGGATTTTCTTTATTAGAAACTTTGATAGTCTCAATATTTATTGTAGGAATATTACTTGTTTTGTATACGCAGTATATATATCTACAAAAAAATCATGATAGAACTAGTCATTATAATTCTGTAACAACTATATATAATACTAAACAAATGGCTAATTTTTTAGAATCTAAAGAAGCAAGTTATGTTATAGAAAATATTGGAGCTGGTGATACAGGATTTGATGATATAACAACATGTCAAGGACTTGTCAATATGGATTACTGTCAAACTTTACTAGAAGTGTTACGGGTTAAAACAGTTTTACTTACGGAAAATAATCCTAGTAAATTAATTGCGGAAATAAGAGATAATAAAACTTATTCAGAAAATATTTATAATTTCTTAAAACAACTTGATATAAACACTGATAAAAAGTATCGGTTGGTAATTGAATATCAAAACGGAGAACTTGGTAGTTTGAACTTAGAAATAGGGTGATTAAATGAATGAAAAGGGTTTTACTATTGTTGAGACAATTGCTACATTTTTATTAGTTTCAACAATATCAGTTTTGTTATTTGAACTTTTTATAAGTTTGGAACAAATGTATAATCGAGGAGAAATTCAAACTAGACTTTTAATAAACCAATCTAATTTTCAAAGAAGAATTGAACAAGACTTAGCTAATAGTGCGACAGTATCTATTACTGAATGTGGTAGTAATTGTCTTAGATTTTCTTTAGATGGTTTAGAAAAAGAATTAAAATTAGAAGATGGACGACTATTTTATGATAATTATACTTTACAAAATGTTAGTGGTTCTACTATTGGTGAAATAACTCATCGATCTATTCTGAAAAGTTTTACAGATGGAGGAAGTGCTACAATTGAAGATATTTATATCCCTATTCAAAATAAAATAATGAAGGGAGACTATAGTATTCATATTGTCTATCAAATAGTTTAAATAGTTGATAAAAGGAAATGATAAAATGAATAAATTGTTATATTGTTTTTGGTATTGAATAAAAAACCATAGGTTTTTTTTCTTTTTTTTGATTGACTTTAAAAGAAAAAGAGGTATAATAATAAAATATATAGGAGGTTTGTATGGATTTAAAAGAAGTAAAACAAATGATTAAATTTATAAAACCTACTGTTGATGATGTATATAAAAGTTATAGTTTTATTGATATTGATAAAAAAGAATATGAAGATTTAATTAAAGAAGTAACTGATAATATTAAAGATACTTCTGATATAAAAGACCAAGTAATAAAAATAACTAAAAGTATTTTAATAAATAAAGTCAAAAATTTAATTTTAAATTCAAAAACTTCTTTTAAAATAATAAATAACTATATCAACCAAAATCTTAATAACTGTAATAACTATAATGATGCTTTAAATTTTTTTAAAAGTTTATCTTTGTTTTTAAGTTTTAATGAGTATATACCAACTCCTGAAATAATTATTGAGTTACTTAATAAAAATCTTTTATTTAATAAAGCTACTGATTTAATAATTGAAAAAAATAAAAAGCAAATACTAAACGGTAATATAGATAAAATATTTACTAATAATTTACTTATTTTGACTATTGATACATATTGTATTTTAAATGATATTGAAACTAATAATTATGAAGAAGAAAATAGTACTAATAATTTAGAATCTTTAGATATTTTAAAACAATATTTAAAAGAGATAGGTAAGTATCCAATATTAGATAGCAAGCAAGAAAACCAATTGGCTTTAAAAATAAAACAAGGTGATAAAGAAGCTAAAGATTTGTTTATCAAAAGTAATTTAAAATTAGTTGTTAGTATTGCTAAAAAATATGTTGGGAGAGGACTAGCTTTATTAGATTTAGTTCAAGATGGTAATTTAGGACTTATGAAAGCTGTTGATAAATTTGATGTTGATAAAGGGTATAAATTTTCAACTTATGCAACCTGGTGGATTAGACAATCTATTGCTCGAGGAATTATGGATAAATCTAAAACTATTAAAATTCCAGTACATCAATATGAAAAGTTTCTTTCTTATAACAAAGTAATTAATAACTTAACTATGAGTTTAAATAGACCTCCTACTTTAAAAGAAGTAGCAAGTGAACTTAATGTTAAAGAAGACGATATAGCTTATGTTTATAATTTGATGATTGACCCAATAAGTATAAGTGTTAAGGTAGGAGAAGAAAAAGAAACGGAATTAAGTGATTTCATCGAATCAGATGATAAACCTTTAGAAGATTTAGTGGGTAATAAATTTTTAGCTGATAGTATTGAAGAATTATTTAAAGAAGCCAATTTAAATGAAAAAGAAATCCAAGTTTTAAAGTTACGATTTGGTTTTGATAATAAAAAACCTTTAACTTTAAAAGAGATAGCTATTCAATATGGCCTAACAAGAGAAAGAATTAGACAAATACAAGAAAATGCTTTGTTTAAATTAAGAAAAACTAAGTTTATAGATGGTTTTGAAGAATATACTAGTTATCCTAATAAATCTTTAAGTTATCTTAAAAATATCAAAGAAACATGTCATGGAAATATCTCTTATCTTAATTATAAAAAGTATACTGCTAAACCAGGAACAGGAAATAAAAAAATCCAAACTATTTATCAATATTTTAGTAAATATACAAAAGAACAGATAAATGAATCATTAAGTCAAATGACAGACCAAGAAATTGAAGTTATAACATTAAAATATGGACCTGATTTAAATAAACCTGTATATAATATTTTAGCTGATGATGAGATTAGAAAACGTTATAAAAATGCCATGGCTAAATTAAAAAGAATATTAAGTAAATATGATGATTTAGAAAATGAATATAAAGCTAATATAAAAGTATTAAAAGATTTTAAATGGGAAAATATATTTAATAATTTAACTAAAGAAGAAGCTTTAATATTTTGTTTGAAACTAGGTTTTATAGATGATGAGTGTTATGAAACTGAAAAAATAGCTAATTTTTTTAAGATAGATGAACAAGAAGTAATAAAAATAGTAAAAAAAGTTTTATTTGATTTTAGAAAAGAATTACTTGATTCTATAAATCCAGCTGTTAATTATATTTTTAAGTCATTGGAAAAAGAGAAAAGAGGTAAAAAATGAAAGCTCAAACAATATATAAATATTTTAATAATTATACTAAAAAACAAGTTGATGATATGTTGTTAAGATTAAATGAAGATGATATGAGGATAATTAGATTAAAATATGGTGAAGACTTAGATAAGCCAGTTTATAATATGCTAACTGATAGTGAAGATAAAAGAGCTTATAACAATTTAGTTGCTAAAATGAAAAGGTTGTTAGAAAATCCTAATATTGTTTTAAGAACTAGAAAGAAAAAAAATGTTAAAAATGAATATAAAAAACCAGAAGTGATTAATTATTTTAAATCTATTGAATTTAGGGAATTATTAAATTTTTTATCTCCTAAAGAAGCTTTAATATTTTGTTTGGAATTTGATTTAATAGATGGTAAACATTTTGATAGTTTAGAAATTGCTAATTTTTTGGGGATGACTAAAGAAGAAGTTATCGATATAGCTAAAAAATCTTTAATTATTTATAAAGAAAAAATAAATGGAATGTCTAGGGAAATTGTTAATTATGTTTATAAATCTGAAGAAAATGGACATCAAAAAAAGAAAACAAATCTTTAATAAAAAATAGAAGAAATTTAATTATAAAAATACTAAGATTTAAAATTTAAAAGGAGACTTTATGAAAAAAGAGGTAAAATGGGTATTTATTATTATTTTATTAGTAATAGTTGGTCTTGGTGGGGTGTTTGGATTTAGGTATTACAGTGGAAAGATTCCTGATAATTATGTAGCTGTTTTTCATGGTGGAGTAGGAGAAAGAGTTTTTGAAACTTATATTTATAAAACAAAGAATAATCAAGATAATTATGGTTTTAAATATATTAATGTAACAGCGACAACCAAATATTATGGAAGTAGTGAATGGGAAAGTAAAATAACTAGTAGAGGTAGAGTTGCTTGGACATCTGATGTTTTTAAAGTCGCTAAAGAAAATTCTGCTTATTCATATGTAACTGTACCTAATGGCGATAAAGTTTATACTATCGAAGAATTTAAAGGAATTTTTATAAAGAAATAACATCTCAAACTAAGAGATGTTTTAAAATTCTTTATTCATGAATATTTTTTCTGATATTTTATAAGATATATAAACCATAATAATCGAAGTAATGATTAAAATTATTACTAAATAGTTTTCTAAAAATGATAATGATTTTAAAATGTTTGATAAATCTATATATTTAGAGATTAAACCAATTATAATAGCTAAACCAAATACAATTATAAATATCAAAATTCTTGCTTTTTCAACTCCAAATTTATAAATAATTGGATACATAAAAGTTAAAACTAATAATGTTCCAAAGATTGTTCCAAGTGTTGAAATTAATGTTTGTTCATAGTTGATAGTTTGGGTATTAATATAAGATATAATAAATGATAAAATAACTATGATAATAGAAACTAGAAGCAACATTAAAATAGTTGTTATGTATTTTGATTTTACATTGTTTTTTCTTCCATTAGGTAGGGAAATTGAATAAGCATCCCATTTATTATAATTATCATAACTAAATGTTGATATTATTATCATAACACTCATAAATGGTAAAATAAATGATATATCCATATAACCAAGTAAAATCATTACAATATATATAATAACTAAAAATCCTAATAGTTTAAAGTTACTTTTAATCATTGCTAAATCTTTTTTGATAAATCCTATCATTATTTTACCCCCTTAATCATTAAAATCATAAGTTCATCCAAGGTTACTTTATCTATTATTTTGATATTATATTTTTCTTTAAAATCTTTTTTGTTTTCTACTAATATTTCATAACCATATTTTGTTTTTTTATATTTGATATAATCTTTTGTATTTATGTCTTTAAATTCTTTTTCAGTACATTTTACAATTCCATATTTATCTAATAATTCATTTGTTGTTTTTGATAAAATAACTTCTCCATTGTTGATAAAAGTTATATAATCGGCTATATGTTCTAAATCAGTGGTGTTATGACTAGATAAGAGAATAGAACAGTTTTCATTTTCTATGAATTTTTGAAGAATATTTGTAACTTCATCACGAGCGATTGGGTCTAGTCCTGATGTTGGTTCATCTAGTATTAAAAGTTTAGGATGGTGAGATAGGGAAGTAGCTATTTCTAATTTTTTTCTCATTCCTTTAGAAAAAGTTTTAATTTGTTTATTAGGTAATGAGAATTTTTTTAAGTAGTCGTTAAAAATTTTGGAATCCCAATTCTTATATATATTTTTCATAGAGTTATTTATATCTTTTGGCGTAATGATTTCAGGAAAGAACATATCATCTAATACTATTCCAATATCTTCTTTTATGGTTTCATTTTTATTGCTTAAACCAAATATTTTGATATCACCACTATAAGAGGTAATGATATTTAGTATTGCTTTTATTGTCGTTGTTTTACCAGCTCCATTTTCACCAATAAGTCCCATAATCATTCCTTTAGGTAACTTGAATGATATATTTTTTAATTCAAAATTATCGTATTTTTTACATAAATTTTTAATTTCTAAAATATTGTCCATATTATTTTTCCTCCTCGTATAATATATCTATCATATTTTTTAAGATTTTTTTTGAAACGTTATTTATTATAGCAATATGAACTGCCTTATCTAGAAAGTTTTCTATTTTATTTAATTGTTCTTCTAAAGCTAAATCTACATTTATTTTAGCTACATAAAATCCTTTTGAAGGAACGTTTTTAACATATCCTTCTTTAACTAATTCTTCATAAGCATTTTTAGTAGTAATTACACTACATCTTAAATCTTTAGCTAATGTTCTTATGGAAGGTAATAGCTCGTTTTCTTTTAATTCGTTAGAAATTATTTTTACTTTTATTTGTTCTTTAATTTGTTCGTATATTGGAACATCACTAGAATTACTTATAATTATTTCCATATTCATCTTCCTTTGTATATATTAATTATATACACTATATATACAGTTGTCAATATATTTAAAAAAAATTAAGTTGATATTTAATTAATCATAAATTATTTTCTTAATCATAAAATTTAATATAAAACTGTAGTCATTTGATTGACAAAGTTTTGTGTTTGGTGTAAAATTATATTCGTAAATGACATTATTTAATTAAAATGTTTAAAAACGGGTCTATAGCCAAGTGGCTAAGGCAAGTGACTGCAACTCACTGATGCGTTGGTTCAAATCCGACTAGGCCCTCCAATGTGATAGGAAACTCGAACTTTTAAGATTTCGAGAGTAATAAATACTAACAGAAATGTTAGTTTTTTTGATATTTAAGAAAGTGAGAGTGATATATATGTTAACAATAGAAACTAAAGAATTAGAAATAAGTGATGAACTAAAAAGAAAGGTTGAAATGATATGTAAGTTTGCTTGTACTAAACCTACTATCACTGGTAAAAAAGTTAAAGATACTTATGATACACTTAATCGTTTTATGAGTACATCAAAACATGTTATTTAAATAAATAACATATTTTTTCTTTTTCCAAATTTGAAAGTCAAATTGGACATTTTTTTGTGTCAAAATGCCAATGACTATGATATGATTATATCAGTTAGTAATTATTACACCTATTATTAAATATAAGAAAAGTTATTCAATTTCTTCTCTATACGTTCCAAGTTGTTAAAGTAGTTGAGTTATTTGGCTCAACTTTTTAAATATTATCATATACTAAAAATAGTAATGTTGTTAATTTGTAGTGTTGCTTATATGTTTACAAATGATTTAACAGATGGTATATTAATATGAAAAAAAGAGGTGTTATAAAAGGAAACATTAAAAAGTGCTATCAACATACAAGTAGATGCAAGAGATAAAAAAAACTACTAATATTTTAAAATATTTAAGCATTAATATGAGTATATTTATAAATATGGCAATAAAGCAAGTCATAAAAAAGGGGCTATGATATTAAGTAGCCCTTTTTAGATTATAAAATATAAAATATTTTGTTCATTTTTATAGTGAAGTTTTAATATATTTCTTTTGATTAATTTGTTGGTCAGTTTGACAGATTATATCTTTGATATATTTTTCATAGTTTGCTATAAAACTAACCATTTCATCAAAATAATCAAGTCTATCTTTAATTAATTTTGCCATTTTAGTTTTCTCAAAAATATATATTGAGGCATCATTTTTAGGAGAAATTGTATATAAAATATCAGCTATTTTTAATTTTTGTATTGCTTCATTTAAATTATCTGAATAATCAAAAATACCATTGTTTTTAAGATGAATATCATTTAAAAGTTTATTAAATTGATTATTATTTTTACAATTTCTTATAAATTTTATTAGATATTCTTCATTAAAAACAAGATTTTTTTGTGAAAGATTAATTGCTGTGAATAAACACATAAAATCATATGGAGAAAATTCTGACTCATAAAATTTTTCTACATAATTTTTAGTTTCTTCATAACCTTTTCTAGTATTTATAATTTCTTGATTAACTAATTCTAAAGGTATTTCATCAATTGATTTATCTAATTTAATTTTGTTACAAAAATAAGTATTATATTCAATATCTTCTGAAATGGATATATATTGATTACGACTTTGATTTAAAACTTTAGCTGCTTTATCAAGTGTTTTAACTCCTTTTTTTAGATTTATCTTTTCAACTTTAATCCCACTAGGTTCGATTATAATAAAATCTTTTTCTTCTAAAATATTTATAACCCTTCCACTAACTAAATCAATAAAATAACTTCCATTACTTTTGGGCATTGATTTAGGAGTACCAAGTTTATCCAAAAATAAAGTAAAAGAATCTATTTTATCTTTAACAAAAACAGTTTTAGCTGAATACTTATCTGTTGTTTTCTTCCAATATTCAATATTATTAAGATTTAATTCATATAACTTCAGCATTATTTAAACCTCCCTTGCTATGTATACTATTTTATCACAAAAAATTGATAAATTAAATTTTTTTAGTAAATATTATTATTTTTAAAATGATAAAAAAAATTATAATTGTAATCATTTTTACTTATTGTGATAATATATAAAAAATCATAAATTTTTGATATAATTAAAATGGAGGAAAGATGAAGAATATATATATAATTAGACAAATGATTGTATCTTTTATAGTGTTTTTAATATTGATATGGTCTTTTTTTAAAAATCAAATTTTTGGAAAAATAATTATTAGTCCTTTTTTAATATGTTCAATAGCTTTATTTTTTAAAAATTTATTTATACTTTTAAATTCAAAAAAAATATCAGATATATTTAAATACATATTTCGTATCAGTTTATTTGTTTATTTTTCTGGCTTTTTAATTTATTCTTTATACTTTGCTTTTTCAACTAAAAGCTACTCACAACTTATAATAATTGGGATGTTTTTTATAATAAGTATCAATTTTTTTAAACAAACATTTCCTAAAAATATGTTTATTGTAACGATAATAATTGTAGTAATTTTAACTATAATTGGTTTTATATATTTAAACTTTAATGATAAAAAAGATAAAAACAATTATTCAAAAGAAATAAATAACAATATTAAAAAAATTCAAATTTCTAATCAATTTGAATTTAAAATAAAAGAATCAAATGGAAATAAAAAATATACTTATATGGATAAAACATATCTACTATAATATCAGATATTAAACATATTGATGATTTATAAAATTTAAGTAAAGAATTAGTTAAATTTAAAAAAATTAATTTTTTAATAATTATTATATGAAGTTTCTTTTTCATGATATAATATGATAAGTAAATAATTTTTAAAAGGAGTTTTATTATGATAAAAAAGATATTAAAATCTGTCCGTGAATATAAATTAGTAAGTATTTTAACAATTATTTTTATTTCTTTAGAAGTTATTCTCGATGTCTTAATTCCTATTCTTATGACTAAAATTATTGACTATGGAATTAATAGACAAGATTTAAATATGATTATAACTATTGGTGGAATCTTAATTTTGATTTCTTTTTTGTCTTTGATTTTTGGTTATTTGTCAAGCCGTTATGCGGCTATTGCTTCTAGTGGATTTTCTAAAAACTTAAGACATGATATGTATTATAAAATTCAAGATTATTCTTTTTCAAACATAGAAAAATTTTCATCTTCTAGTTTAGTAACAAGACTTACAACAGATGTAAGTAATATTCAAATAACTTATCAAATGCTTATACGTATTGCGATACGTTCACCACTTATGTTTATATTTTCCTTGTTTATGGTTTATACAATTAGTCCTAAACTTTCTTTTATATTTTTAATAGTTGCTCCTATTTTAGGCTTTTTACTTTTTTTTATTGCTAATCACGCTCATCCTTTATTTGAAAAAGTTTTTAAAACTTATGATGTTTTAAATAATCGAGTACAAGAAAATGTAAGGGGAATTAGAGTAGTTAAGTCTTATGTTCAAGAAAAGACAGAAATAAAAAAATTTAATAAGATTTCAGATAAAATATATCATAATTTTATCAAAGCTGAAAAACTTGTTGCTTTAAATAATCCAATTATGAGATTTTGTATTTATACAGCAATTGTTTTAATTTGTTTTATAGGTTCTAAGTATGTTGTATTAAATACTCTTACAACTGGTGAGTTTACAGGTGTTATAACTTATGCTGCTCAAATATTAAATAGTTTTATGATGCTTTCAATGGTATATGTTAACTTTATTATTTCTATACCATCTATTAAAAGAGTTATCGAAGTATTAGAGGAAAAACCAAGTATTAAAAATAATGATAAACAAGTTAAAGAAATAAAAAATGGAGATATAGAATTTCAAAATGTATCATTTTCTTATGAACAAGGAAAAGATGTTTTAAAAAATATTAATTTAAAAATTAAATCTGGTGAAATGATTGGAATTATTGGAGGAATTGGTTCTAGTAAAAGTACGTTAGTTAATTTAATTCCAAGACTTTATGATGTTAATTCTGGCAGTATTAAAATAGCTGGTTTTGATGTACGTGATTATGATTTAAAAACTCTTCGTGATTCAGTAGCAATCGTTCTTCAAAAAAATGTCTTATTTAGTGGAACAATTAAAGAAAATTTAAAGTGGGGAAAAAAGGATGCTACTTTAGAAGAGATAAAACAAGTATGTAATATTACTTGTTGTAATGAATTTATAACCAAATTTAAAAATCAATATGATACTTATATTGACCAAGGAGGAACCAATTTATCTGGTGGTCAAAAACAAAGACTATGTATCGCTAGAGCATTATTAAAAAGTCCTAAAATTATTATTTTGGATGATTCAACTAGTGCAGTAGATACTAAAACTGAAGCAATGATTCAAAAATCATTTAGAAAATATATTCCTGAAGTAACTAAAATAATTATCGCTCAAAGGATTTCTAGTGTTGAAGACTGTGATAAGGTTATTGTTTTAGATAGTGGTAAAGTAGTTGATTTTGATACTCCTAAAAATTTACTAAAACATAATAAAATTTATCAAGAAGTTTACTATTCACAAATTAAAGGAAGTGGTATTAATGAATAAAAAACATCCTCTTTTACGTTTGCTTAAATATATTACCGTTAAATTTAAATGGTTATTAATTGTTATTCTTTTTTCCATTATTATCAGTTCTATTTGTCATGTATATGGACAGTTATTCCTACAAGTTTTAATTGATAAATATATTACTCCTTTAATCGGCAAAGAAGAAGTTATCTATACTCCTTTATTTAAAGCAATTGGTTTTATGGGTTTGGTTTATCTAATTGGTGTTTTTACAACTTGGTTATATTCAAGACTTACTGTAAATGTAAGTCAAGGAGTATTAAAACAAATTCGTGATGATATGTTTAAGCATATGGAAACTTTGCCAATTTCTTATTTTGATGATAATAATCATGGGGATATTATGAGTTATTATATCAATGATACCGATGCTTTAAGAGAAATGATTTCAATAAGTATTCCAAATTGTGTAGCTAATATGGTATTAATTTTGGCTTCGTTTATTTGTATGCTTACACTAAATATATATTTAACTATAATGATTATTTTTAGTGTTAGTATTATGTTAGTAGTAGCTAGATATATTGGTAAGAAATCATCAACTTATTTTATTAAAAGACAAAATAGTGTCGCTAAAGTAAATGCTTATATAGAGGAAATGATTGATGGTCAAAAGGTAGTTCAAGTGTTTACTCATGAAGAAGAAGCTAAGAAAAATTTTGATAAATTAAATGAAGAATTATATGAAAATACTAAAAACGCTAATATATACGCCAATATTATTATGCCAATTATGGGTAATATTGGGTATTTAGTTTATGTAGTGATTGCCATTATGGGAGGATTTATAGCTATTAAAACATCAACTTTATCAGTTGGAGCTATCGCATCTTTTTTACTTTTGACTAGAGGTTTTACAATGCATATTAACCAGTTATCTCAACAATATAATTCAATTGCTTTAGCTTTAGCTGGAGCTAATAGGATTTTTAAGTTAATTGATGAAGAAAGTGAAAACAATGATGGAAAAATTACTTTAGTAAATGCTTTATATAGTAAAGAAGGTAAATTAATAGAAACATCAAGTTATACTGGTATTTGGGCTTGGAAAAATCCTAATAGTGGTATTTTAGTTGAGCTTAAAGGTGATATTAGGTTTAACTTAGTTGATTTTTCATATGTGAAAGGTAAAAAAGTATTAGATGATATTAGTTTTTATGCTAAACAAGGAGAAAAAATTGCTTTTGTTGGAGCTACGGGAGCGGGAAAAACCACGATTGCGAATTTGATTAATCGGTTTTATGATATTGAAGAAGGAATTATTTTGTATGATGGTATTAATATTAAAGATATTAATAAAAATGATTTAAGAAAATCACTAGGGATGGTTTTACAAGATGTTAATTTATTTACGGGAACAATTATGGAAAATTTAAAATATGGGAGAATAAATGCTAGTGATGAAGAATGTATTGAAGCTGCTAAATTAGCTAATGCTGATAAATTTATTGAAAAGTTACCAAATGGATATAATACTATAATTACTGATAATGGAGATAATTTATCACAAGGAGAAAGACAACTTTTATCAATAGCTAGATGTGCCGTAAGTAATCCACCAGTAATGATTTTAGATGAGGCAACTTCAAGTATTGATACTAAAACTGAAAAAGATATTCAAGATGGTATGGATAAGTTAATGAAGGGAAGAACAGTATTAGTAATTGCCCATAGATTATCGACAATTCGTAATGCTCAGGCTATTATAGTACTAGAAAATGGTAAAATTATTGAAAGAGGTAATCATGATGATTTAATGAAATTAAAAGGAAAATATTATGAGTTATATACTGGAGCTTTTGAATTAGAATAAAAAAACATTATTTTCTAGTTATATAATTTATAAAAAAAATAAAAAATATCAAAAAAGTATTTACAAACATACGTTTTAGTGGTAAGCTTTAGTTAGTTCTTAAAAAATAGGGGGGATGTAGATGAAAGAACGACTTTTAAAAATTGAAGAAACTACTGAAACATTTGAAAACATTAAACATATTGATGAATTTGGTCAAGAATATTGGTATGCCAGAGAACTTCAGGTAGTTTTAAGCTATGTTGAATGGAGAAAATTTGAAAATGTTATAAATAAGGCCAAAAATTCATGTTATAATAGTGGCGGAATTGTTTCAGACCATTTTGTCGACGTGGGCAAAATGGTAGAAATAGGTTCTAATGCTAAAAGAAAACAAAAAGATTATAAACTTTCTAGGTATGCATGTTATTTAATTGCTCAAAATGGAGATAGTAGAAAATCAGTTATTTCTTTGGCACAAACTTATTTTGCCATCCAAACCAGAAAGCAAGAGCTTAATGAAAAAGAATATAGTGAATTATCCGAAGATGAAAAAAGATTTTATCAAAGAAACTTAACAAGAAAAGGTAATTATTCGTTAAATAAAGCGGCAAAAAATGCTGGTGTTAAAAATTTTGATAAATTTCATAATTGTGGATATAAAGGTTTATATAATGGGGAAACAGCAGATGATATTGCGAAGAGAAAAGGACTAAGATATAGAGAAGATATTTTAGATAATATGGGTAGTGATGAACTTATAGCCAATCTATTTAGAATTTCTCAAACAGAACAAAAATTAAAAAGAGAAAATATAAAAAGTGAAAGTGAAGCTAATAATACCCACTATGAAGTAGGAAAAGAAGTAAGAAATACAATAAAAAGATTAGGTGGAACTATGCCAGAAGATTTACCTACTCCTGATAAAAGTTTGAAAGAGTTAGAAAAAGGAAAGAAAAATAAATTTGATAAAAAATTGCTTGGATAAGTAAATCATATATCTGGTTTACTTTTTTCATGATATAATAAATGTTGAAAGTTTATGGATAATCCTAAGGAGTAAAAATTATGAATCAAGAAAAAATAGGCCAATTTATTAAAGAAATTAGAAAAAAGAATAACCTTACTCAAAAAGATTTGGCTGATAAATATAATGTAACTTATCAAGCTGTCAGTAAATGGGAAAATTTAAAAAATATGCCTGATATAACTTTAATCAAACAAATGAGTAAAGATTTTAATATTAGTTTAGATGATATTTTTGAAGGAGAATATAGTAAAAAAATATCAAAAGAAAAAAAATTTATATTATATCTTTAACTTTAATCATAATCACTTTAATAATAATTATTGGTATTTATTTATTTAAAAAAAATAACAGTTTTGAATTCAAAATCTTAAAAGCAAACTGTTCTAATTTTGATATAACAGGTAGTATTTCATATAATAATTCTAAATCATCTATTTATATAAGTAATGTTAGTTATTGTGGTGGTGATGATAAGGATGAGTATAGTCGGATAAAATGTACTTTATATGAAAAAAATAATAATTCTAATAAAATTATTGATACTTGTAATTATAATAAAAATAATAAAATAACTTTAAAAGAATTTTTAAAAGATGTTTCATTTACGGTGGATAACTATCAAAAAATATGCAAAAATTATTCTAAAGATAGTTTATATTTAGAAATAGAGGCAACAGGAGAAAGTGATAAAATAACATCTTATAAAATACCATTACTTCTTGAAAGTAAATGTGATAAACTCAACTAAATGTTGAGTTTATTAAACTTCTTCGTTATTTAATAAATTAAATTATTATTATAAAATGTTAATGAAAGGAGTAAGAAATGAAAAAGAAAATATTAATATTAATAATTATTATAGTTGTAGTAATATTAGGAATTGGTGGATATTTTTTAATTTTTAACAAAGAAAAAAATACTGATGCCTTGAAATTTAAAAAAGAATATGAATCATTAAACAATACTATAAGAGAGTCTGATAAAGAAAAATACAATAATGTAACTATTGATAAAGATAATCCTATCAAATATGTTACAGTAGATGAGGCAATAAAATTATTAGATAGTAAAAAAGCCATTATATATGTGGGAGCTAACTGGTGTCCATGGTGTCGTAATATGATTAAACCTATGTTAGATGTTAGTAAAAAATTAAATATAAAAACAATTTATTATTTAGAATTGGATGATGATAAATCTAATTATGAAGTTAAAAATGGTGAATTAAAAAAAATAAATAATGGTTCTAAAAGTTACTATAAATTATTAGAAAAACTAAAAGATTATTTAAAAGATTATGAATTAACTGATGAAGAAGGTAAAACTTATTCAACGGGTGAAAAAAGAATATATATGCCATTTTTTATAACAGTAAAAAACGGTGGTATAGTAGAAGCTAAAGAAATAAGTAGAACATTAGAAGATGGACAAACTAAATATTCTAAAATGACTAAAAAACAATATAATGATTTATATGATAAATTTTATGAAACATTTAGTAAAATATATTCTTCTGATGATACTTGTCCAGTTAATGATAAATGTAATTAAAAAAAGTCAATTAAGACTTTTTTTATTGTGGGTTATTATTTGGTGTGTTATTTTGATTTGGTGATTGATAGAAAATACTTGCTGCATTAGGATTTGTTTGAACATTTTGATTATTGGTCATTTGATTATTTGGTGTATTTTGATAAGGTGTATTTGGATTACTATTATTTTGAGTTGGTGGAATAAATCTATTTATATTTTGTTCGTTACTTGTAGGTTGATTTGAAACGGTAGGATTTATTTCATTTGGTGTTTGAAATGGGGTAGAATTAACATTTTGAGTTGGATTTATAGGTTGAATAAAGACTTGATTATTAGTTGCATTAGTATTTATTTCATTAGTTGGTGGGGTATTAATAGGGCTTACAGGTTGAATAAAAGTTTGATTAGGTATAGCTTGATTATTGTAATTTACAGGTGAACTATTAATTGAAGTAGGCTGATTTTGATTTATATTAGGTGTTGAAATTGGTGGTATTATAGAAGATGCTTTATTTTCTTTAATAGGTTCACTAGGAATACTATTCATGTTATAACCATTTGAATTTTCAACTGGGGGAGTAAAATTATTATTATCAATACTAGGAATTTGGTTATTAACAGGTGGTATTTGACTATTATTTATATTTTGGTTATTTTGATTGTTTAAACTAGGAATTGGACTTTCTACTTTAGGTTGATTTTTATTTTTGTTTTTATTTTTTTTCATGACTTTTATTAGTATAATTATTAAAATAATTAATATAATAGCACCAATAGCAACAGTAATATAAATATTAGTCATATTATACATATCAAACTCAAATTTAATACTATCTAGTGCTTGATTACTAGAATCAAATTTCCATTCTAAATCTTTATCATTATTGCTTTTTTTAGTAGCATTACTATTTTTAGCTTTACTTGGTAATTTAACTTTAAAAGAAATGTCCATACTACTAATCATTTCAGATAATTTAGATAAATCATCAGTATTACCAGTAATTTGATTATTTTGACTAGAATTACTTTCCGTTGTATTTTGTTCTGTCGTACTATTAGTTGTATTATTTTGAGTAGTATTTGTGATACTATCCATATCTTCACTAGACCTAAAATTAGCTATATAAGTATTTTTAAAAAAACCTTTTTTAACAGCAAATAAATACTTATTACTTTCATCATCAAAAGTAAGATTAGCTAAATCAAATTCAGCATTAGTATTAGTAGTACTTACTTTATCAATATTATCAATCTTTTTAGATATATTAAATCCTCTATAAGTACCTTCACTATAATCAGTTAAAGTAAAACCATTTTTTTCAAGTTCTTTCTTATCATCATCAGATAATATTTCTTGTGTATTGAATAAATAAGTATCAATAGCATAAAGAACAGATAAATTAGCTGATTTGTCTTTATTAATTTCTAAATTAGCATTAAGTTTAACACATCCTGTTAGAGAAATAAACATCATTGATAGTGTTATAAAATATAGTATTTTTTTCTTCATATACCTTAAACCTTTCTTTTGAATATTAGTAGTTACCATGAACTACCACCACCCCCACCAGAGCCTCCTCCTGATATACCACCACCAGAAGAACTGCTAGAAGACATTGAACTATTTGCACTATTCATAGTTGAATTGATAAATGAATTAAATGTAAACATGTCAAAATAGTCACTACCACTATACCAACTAGGAGCTTCTATATTGATAGTTTCAAATTTTTTAATCCATTTATCACTGACATTTAAAACATAAGTATATGGTAAAATATCATAAAAATAAGTAGGATTTTCCATAACTAATTGTTCTAATTTTGGTTTTTCAGCTGTTTCTAAAAAATTTTTAAATCCTTTTATTTTACCTAGTATTTCATTACCATAAGCATTTCTTTTTTTCAAAAATTTAAAAGATAAAAGCATACATATTATTGTAATTATACCAATAATATAACCAATAAAATAAGTTGTATCGATAATTAAAATAGGAAGAACAACCGTTAAAAAAGGAATACCTCCAAACATAAAACCAAATATAATAGCAAATATAACAGTAGCTACTTTAGAATAAGTTTGAACTCCATTTATATAAATCGTAGCATTAGGATTAAATAGTATACTACTAGCGAAGATAAAGCCCATACTTGGAAATATTAATGATACAATTATATATCCTTCATTTCCATATATATACATTGGAAAAATACTAATTAATAGAAAAGTTAAAATCATCATTATGACAACAACTATCTGGTAAAAACTTGTATTTTCAAAAATTTTCTTTTTATTTTCTGAACTGTTGATATTATGTAAAATTTCATCGGTGGTCAAATAAAATTTATTATATAAATCTTTATCTGTTACTACTTGTTTATTACTACTACATTCAAATAATCCATCAAAAAATAGTTTTTCATTTTCATTATTTCCTGTATATTCTTTTAACTTAGTTATTTTAAAACCATTCTTTTTATATAATATTTTTATTTCTTCGATTTTAAGATAACCTTGATTAGCTAAATAAATAAGTAGGGAAGTAACATCTATATTACTAGCAGTTCCTTTATATAAAAATCCTATTTCTAAACTGTTAAAATTATTTGGTGGATAAAATTCAACGGTTTCAACAACTTCATCATCTTTACCATGTTTTTTCCATAAAAGATAAGAAATAATAGTAAAAATAAATGGAAAAATTAAAAGTATGCAATAAGCGATTTTAGCTTTATCAAGTTGTTTAAGAAAGTATCCTTCAGGTAATTCTAACCTTACTGTTAAACCTTCACCTGAAGATAAGATACCATCATACTGACCAGTTATATTTTTACCATTAACTTGGTAATTGATATTATCACTATTGGTTGAACCATATTTTCCTTTAGAAAAACCTAGTTTACTAGAATCAAATTCTTTAGGTAAAGTAATATCAAATGAAACGTTACCAATAATAGTATCCCACTCAGTACCTATGATATTATAGTATAATTCATCATAGCTTTTGGTTTTATCATTTCCTAAAGCATAAGTATATTTGATAACATATTGAACTGGTCCAATAACTTCTTTATTTTCATCACCAATTTTAAATTGGTAATCACTACCATATTTACTAGATGAATAAAGATTGTTAATTTGTATGTCTTTTATTTTGGCAATATTTACATATTTACTACCATCTTGTCTAACGATTTTATTTTTAATTGGGATAGTTCTTATAATCCCATGTTTATAAGTATTAAAATAAGCATCAATAGTTTCTACTATATCTAAAGAGTTATCTTCTTTTACTTTTATGTTGACATCGTATCTATCGATTATATAGTCGTAGTTAGTATATAAATAAGTTTGACTTGGTAAAATATTACTAGTTTTTTTTAGATTTTCTACTTCTATTTGATAAGAAGCAATATCATCTACGTTATAACCATTTTTAATAATATTTAAATTATTCAAATCTCGGTAAGAAATACTATCATGAGGGTTTATAGTTATTTGATTAATTTTAGTAGCTAATAAGGTTTGATTTTTATCATAATAAGTTGTTTTTATATTAAAAGTATTATCATTATCATTGTTATTTTGAATATTACCCATTATTCCAAAAGATGATGATGGATAATTAGAGTAAACTAAAAATTTTAAATTAGTTATTCTCAAATTGTTAATATTGATATTTTCAGTATTACTAATAGAGTAAGCTAATACTTTAAAGGGTAATATAGTCAAAATGAAAAAGAAAATGATTTTATTTAGTTTTTTCATATTAAAACTCTACTTTAACATTTTCTCTTTCAGTTTCGTTTATTTCAAACATAACTTGTTTTTTAAAACCAAACATATTAGCTATTATATTACTTGGAAACATGGCAATTTTATCATTAATCATTCTAACACAACCATTATAGTATTTTCTAGAATTGGCAATATCTTCTTCAACTTTAGTTAGTTGATTAGATAAATCTTTAAAGTTTTCATTGGCTTTTAAATCCGGATAAGCTTCAGCTAAAGCCATAATATTCATAATACCTCGACTTAATTTATTATTAACATCAATTTTATCTTCAGTATTCATTGAATCATATGGAACATTACGCATTTCAATAACTTCTCTTAAAGTGTCTTTTTCATGTTTAGCGTAACCTTTAACTGTTTCGACTAAGTTAGGAATTAAATCCCATCTTTTTTTAAGGTAAACATCCATAGTTGAAAAAGCTTCCTCAACTTTGTTTTTAAGTCTTACTAGGCTATTATAAGTAGTCAAAACATACAATAAAATTAGTACCAAAAAAATTATAATTCCAATAATAATATATACAGTCATTTAAATACCTCCTTACTATATATATTTTAACAAATTATTATAATAAAGTCTATAGTTTTAAAATTAGTATTAAAACTTATAAGTAAAAAATTTTGGTATAAGAGTTATTATCAAATATTTTATTTAATAATGCGTAAAAATGGTCTATATTATTTATATAGCTTTTATACCAAATAGGCATATTAACATTTAAAATTTGAAATTTTTTAATCCATTTATCGGATATATCTAAAACATAAGTATATGGTAGTATATTATAAAAATAATTAGGGTTATCATTTACAAGTTTTTCAAGTTTATCTTTTTCAACTATTTCTAAGTAGCTTTTAAAGCCTTTTATTCGCATCATAATACTATTAGTGTAGTCATTTTTCTTATCCATAAATGAGTAGATTTTAAACATAGCAATATATGAGATAAAGCTAAATATTAATAGTTGTATCTTGATAAATAGCTAAATGAATTGATTTATTATGTAAAGATAAGTAAGTAATTGTTAAAAGGAATAAAAGTAAGTTATAACTAGATTTAGCTTTAAAGTTTTAACTTTTATTATCTTTAATATTTAAAATAGTTAAGATGGTACCTGAAAGAATATATAATTAAAATAAATAATTTAAAAAATATTTTTTTTCATAATTAACTCCTGTATTATAACAAGTATATCATTAAATTTGTTAAGATGTAAACCAAAAATAAAAATCTATATAAATATTGTGATTTTTTAAAATAAATAGTATAATGTCTAGTGTGGGAGGAACTATGAGAAAGTCTAGAAAAACTTTAAAAAAACATAAATTTGTGGGTTTTTTGGTTATGTTATTATCAATTGTAACAATTGCTACAGGTGGATATTTACTTTATTCATTATCCTTACTATCTGGAATTGAAGACAAAATAAGATTATTATTTTCCATAGATTTAGTAATTATTTTAATAGGTTATTTAATAGCTTTAAAGAAGAATTACAAAAAATATAATAAGTTATTATTTTTATTAATATTAATCGGTATAGTTATGTCAGTTATATTAGGATTTAGTGGGTATTATATTAATAAAACTTATCGAATTGTTGATAATATGACGGTTGAGTCTACTACTTATTCAGCTAGTTTAGTAGCTTTGAAAAAAGATGAAGCTAAAGATATAAAAAGTCTAGATAAAGATGGTACGATTGGAATTGTAAATGATAGAGAAAATGTAGTAGGGTATCAATTACCTCAAACTTTAATAGAAGAAAATAATATTGGAAATGAGTTTAAGGAATATGATACTTATTTAGAAATATTACAAGATTTAAAAGATGAAAAAATTAAATATGCTTTTTTACCAACTAACTATGTTGCATCTTATCAAAATATGGAAGAATTAAATTGGGATACAATTGATGAAGATACAAAAATAATTAAATCGATTGATAAAAAAGAAGAAACTAAAACTACAACTAAAAGTGATAAAATAGATAAACCATTTACTGTTTTAATTATGGGAGTTGATTCTGATAAAACAGATTTAGCTAATACAGCTTTTAATGGGGATGCTTTAATGCTTATGACGTTTAATCCAGAAACTTTAAATACAACTATGCTTAGTATTCCAAGAGATAGTTATGTTCCTATTGCTTGTTTTAAAAATCAACTTAAAAATAAAATTACCCATGCAGCTGCTTATGGTGAGTCTTGTATGATTGATACTATAGAAAATTTTACTGGTATCGATATAGATTATTATGTTAAAATCAACTTTACTGGAGTAGTTAATATAATAGATGCCCTAGGAGGAGTAGAAGTAGATGTTCCTTATAGTTTCTGTGAACAAAACAGTAAAAGACAATTTGGTAAACATTTAATATATGTAGAAGAAGGTAAACAAACTTTAAATGGAGAAGAAGCTTTAGCTTTAGCTCGTAACCGAAAAAGTCACAGTGATATTTGTTCTTCTAAGTGGACAAAGGGAACTAGAAATGACTTTGTCAGGGGTCAAAATCAACAGTTAGTATTAAGGGCTATTTTAAACAAAATGAAAGATGTAAAAAGTTTAAATACTATTATGAATATTTTGGATAAAGTAAGTTCTAGTATGGCGACTAATATGTCTACTAATGAGATTTTATCTTTATATAATGTTGGTAAAGATATTATTGTTAAAAGTCAAAGTGAAAAGGTAGAAGATTTACTTGGTATTCAAAAGCTATATTTAAGTGGTAGTGATGCGAGAATAATTGACCCAAGAACTGGACTTAATTTATATAATTATGTTTTAAATCAAAATAGTGTCAACCAAGTTATTAAAGCTATGAAAGTTAATTTAGGTAAATCCAAACCAACTATGGTTAAGAAATTCTCTTTTGATTTAGATACAAAATATGAGGAAACTGTTATTGGTAAAAATGTTTCACAAACTGGAGGAAGTAGTGTTAGTAAGTTACCAAGTTTTATCGGTATGTCAGAAGCAACAGCTAGAAGTAAGGCATTATCACTTGGAATAAGTGTAAGTATTAAATATGTTGAAACAGGTACAGGAGCAAATGGAACTGTTATTAAACAAAGCTATGCCGCTGGTTATGATATGAGTTATGTTAATAGTATAACTTTGACAGTACTAAAAAAAGAAGAGGAGAAAAAAGCGGATAATGAAGTTACAACTGAACCTAAGAAAGAAGATGTAACGACTGATAAAAAAGATAATCAAACACCATCTAATAATGAGGAAACTGGAAAAACAGAAACTCCTACTGAAACACCAGATCCTCAACCCGGTGATGAACCAGGTCCAACTGAAGGAGAATCTAATACATAAAGGAGGAATATGTAAATGGAGATATATGCCTTACTATTTACATTCCTATCAGGTATTTTAATAACTATTGGTTTTATAATGGCCAAAGTAAGCAGAAAGAAGAAAACATTTACTCAACTGGCTATCAGTATGGCTTTTGGAGTAATTATAATGCTTTCTTTTTTTGAAATACTTAAAGAAGCTTTGGAAATACTTAAAGAAGAAATGGGTAGTATTTATTTTGTCTGGGTAATGTTATTTATAATGATAGGGGTTATTTTTTTAAAAATTTTAGATATTTTTATACCTAATCATGAAGCTAGTAATGAAAGTGACAATTTATATCATATTGGGGTTGTATCTTGTGTAGCAATTTTATTACATAATATATTAGAGGGTATGACTATTTATACAACTACAACTACTGATTTTAAAATGGGTCTTTTAATGGTTATAGGGGTTGGTTTACATAATATTCCAATGGGGATGGTTATTTATTCAACTTTATCTAAAACTAAAAAAACGAGAAATAAGAAATTGGTTTATTTATTACTTGTTACTTTTTCTACTTTATTTGGGGGTTTATTAATGTTTCTAGCTAGTAGTTATATCACTGATTTATTTATAGGAATTTTACTTTGTATAACTTTAGGTATGTTATTTTATATAGCACTTTTGGAATTGTTACCTGAACTGATGGAATTTAAAAATTATAAATTGACTTTAATAGGAATAATAACAGGGATTATCTTGTTTTCTATTAGTTATTGTTTAGGGTAGGTGAATTATGAAAATAAAAACTTTTTTTGGATTAGCTTTTCTTTTGTTTTTGGCTTTAATTGTTGTAATGTTAAAATTTGGTCCAATGATTTTTTCAACTGAAAAAACAGTAGAGACTATTGATGATTCAACTAGTAAAGTAAATGAAAGTAATTTGTTTGGTTATGTTGAAGCTTGTGAGATGGATTTTGTTTTGAAAAAAGCTGAAGGATTTGATATATCTGTAAAAGAATGTGATATAAATAAAAATATTTTAACTTGTGGGAATGTCACTTTAGATATTAATATTAGTGGTAGTATTCCAGATAGTGGCAAGTTATATTTTAATGAAAATGGTAAGGTAACAAGAATAGAAAATGCTTTAATTAATAATTATAATTGTAGTTATGATGGTAGTAATTATAAGTGTATTAAAGAAAATGAAGAAAATTAGGAAAACCTAATTTTTTTTTTAATTGGTTCCATAATTCGACAAAAATAATAATTTTTATATATTAAGATATACAACTTAGAAAGGAGGAAAAATATGTCGGATAACGATTTAATACCAATTTCTTTAACTACTGACTTTCTGATTAAAGCAATATTTATAAAAAATAAAGATATTTTTGGTGATATGTTAAATGAAGTATTAGAGTTAGGTTT
>CANRBE010000005.1 GCA_947628785.1 uncultured Bacilli bacterium | reverse complement strand
GATTATACTGATTTACTTCATTTAGTAATATTAAATAATTTACAAAATACAAATGCAGAATTAATTGAAGAAAAAGTTCCTCAAAGAGAAAGACTTATTAGATTAAACAATTCAGCAAGAAGACAAATGAAAGCATTAAAAGATAACAAAAGTCTTAAGGATTTAGAATTGTTACAAAAACAAGTTAATGAGAATAAGTTGATTGAAAAATAAAAAAATTATATAATTAAGTTAGTAAAAGAATATTGAAAATTTTCTCATTTTTGGAATAATGATAATACTATAAATACTTTAAATAAGAATAATTATGAGATGGCATTGAGTTTGTGATTCAGGGTAAAAATATAAGAACTGTTGCGGGAAATGATTATAAAATAAGGGAGAAATTAAAATTACAAAAATATTAAATTGGCTCTAGTTTGATAACCTGTCCATGTAATGTAGATAAAATCTAAGTAAAATAAGGATATAGACAACATTTTAAATGTGAATATCCTTTTTTCAAATAGTATAATATTTATAGGAGTTGATAGTATGCTTTATTTGAAAAAGATAAATTTTGAAGATATTGAGGAAGAATATAAATCAATAAAGTCCATGCCAGCGCAGGAAAATGGATTTGAAAATAAATATCATGATGTTACAAAAGAAGAATTTGTAAATGAAATAATTCCTAAATTATTAAAGAATTCTGAAGGGTTAGATTTACCTGATGGATATGTTCCAGATACGTACTTCTTTTTGTGGGATGATGATAAGATAGTCGGATTATTCAAAATAAGACATTATTTAAATGATTTTTTAAAAAAAGGTGCAGGACATATAGGATATGGAATATTACCTAAATATAGAGGAAAAGGCTATGCTAAAAAAGGATTAGTTTTAGCAATTGAAAAATGTAAAGAAATAATAAATGATGATGAAATATATTTATCCGTTCACAAAGATAATCCTGCTTCGTTAAGAGTACAGTTAGGTTGTGGAGCTTTTATAGTTGGTGAAACCAAAGAAGAATATTTAACTAGAATAAAATTGAAAGATAATCATATTACTTTTGGTTTTAGGGACTTAAGAAGAGATGATTGGAAAAGAATTACTCAAAAAGAAGTCATAGTTGAAGATGCAAAAAAAGAGCTATTTGAAGGTAAAGTATGTTTTTTAGATATGCAAAAAGTTGAATCTCCCTTATCAGTAAATTCACCAATTGGTAAAGTCACTATAGCGGATAATAACTATAAGAATTTAATATTTGCTCCTAAAGGAGAAAATTGGTGGCTAACTGTTATGTTTGATAATCAAGATAATTTAATAGAAAGTTATTTTGATATAACTAGAACCAATGATTTTAGTAACCCAGAAAATCCATATTTTGTTGATATGAAATTAGATGTTTGTATACCTAATGGACATGAACCAGTAATAATGGATGAAGATGAATTAAAAGAAGCATGTGAACATGGTTTAATTACAAAAGAAGATTATGAAAATGCATACAATATAGCAAACAAAATTATAAGCACATATAATTCACATAAAGAAGATTATTATGAATTTGTATATAATTTATATAATAAGTATAGAAATAGAAATATTAAAAGCAAGTAACATTTAAAAGTATTGACAGTAATTGTTAATATTTTTTTGATGTAAAATGTTTTTAGAAAGAAGAAATAATATAATAAACATACGTAAAAGAAATAATCTGTATGAATACAGATTCGAAGCAGAAAAGGTAAACTGTAAAAGTAAACAAAAAAATTAATCTATCCTAAAGAGAATATTAAAAATATTGTTGATAATAAAAAAATTAAAGGATATCACATAAAAATAATTTGATTACTATTAAACAATAGGCAATATTAATCCAGAAAAAATATATAGTTTAATAGATAATAGTTATGATATTTCTTTAAATAAATAGTTTATATTATATATCTTTGGTAATTTCATCAGTTAATTCTTTAATATTTAATGGATTAATATGTATAAAATTTTTTTCAATTATTTCGTTATTTACTAAAATACTAATATTTTCAACTTGATACATACCATCAAAATTTAAGATAACATTTTCTCTTATGGCATTAAAATTATCCTTGATATTTTCAAAAAAAGATTTATAACATCCACATTTAGATAAATATATATTACCATTAAAGTAAAGACATAAACGAGAATGTTTTGAACATAAATATGCTAATTCACTGTCGGATATAAAAAAATAATTGTTGTATACTTGATTAGAAATATTTTTAATTTCAAAAAAGTATTCTTTATTGTTTATAGTTATTTTTAAATCAGCTGGAGGAGTTGAAGGATTATTAGAAATATCTTCAACATTATAATATTGGGAGAAATAGCTTAACACTTTATTTTCAGCTAGTTTCCCTTTTTTATTTTTTTTATCATTAATTTCATCAGTGCCAGAATATTTGGTTAACTTATCTAATGTAATAGGATTATATTTAAATTTATTATCGTTTAATTTAATTTCTTTTACTTTTTCTTCATAATTATTTAAGATATTTATAAAAATATTTTCTAAACTTGAAGATAGTTCATAACAATAACCACCAGTGTGAGCTCTTATATTATCATTATTCCAAATTTCAAATGGTTTTATCATATTTTTATCTAAATTAGGAATTTCAGCTAATTTTTCATTTATATTTATGTTAATGGCACTATAATCGTCGATTACTTCACTGACAACACCAAATCCTTCATTACTCCAATCAGGATTACTTTTTAATTCATTTAAATACATAAGATTAAAATTGCATTTACAACCATCATTTAAAGCCTTGCCTTTAGCAAGTAATTTTGTGTTAGTTATAAAATATATTATATCGTCTTTTTTTATTTCTTTTAAAATATGCCAAGTATAAAATCCATTGGGTCTTTTATTACTTTTAATTGGGGCCCATGATTTAATTTGGTTATTATTAATTTCTAAATTATTTTCAAAAATTATATATTTTTTCATAATTGTATCACCTTAATTATTATTTTATAAAGAATAAATTTTTAATTAGAGCAATTGCAGAAGATATCTACAATTTCCTATCATAATAATTTGATATATAAATATCAATCTTTTACAATATTTTACCATAATTTTAACTAAGTATTTCTAAAGTTTTCTAATTTTTATAGCAAAGTTTTAAAAATAAAACTATATAATAAAAGCATAATGATATTTTAATAAGTTAAACAAAATAATAAACAAAAAATAAAATATTAAAAGAATACAAATAATGTTTATAAAACATAGTAAAATAAAACTTCATAATATATTTAAAAAATATACAAAGTATAGTAAAATATTAAGTATATAAAAATTAATTAAAAAGAAAGGAAAATTTAATTATGACATTAAATATAATAGAATTAACAGAAAATGATACTCAAAAAAAGAAGATGAATGGTACTACTTATACCGATTTAAAAAATGATTTATTTAAAACTCATAATGAACATAATTTAAAAAAAGAAGATACTATATTAAATCTTCCAATTTCTGAAATTGAAAGACAATGTCAAGAATATCACGTAGAAGAACCATTTGATTATCCTTTAAATACTTCACAAAATCCTATGGATTCAGTAATTGAAGGTGGAAATAAAATATTAACTAATGAAAAAGTTTTAAGAAAAGTTAGGAATATTTATAAACGAAATAATAATTAAATGACCATAAGATCACTATTAAATAGAATTTTTTTGTCAAACAAATAAATTCAATAATAGAAATTATTATGTACTTCTATTTCAATATGATAAATCTTATTTAAGACAACAGACATTATTAAATCAGTATTTTTTTTAGTAATATTATTAAATATTATTTTACTATTTGGTATTTCTATTTTTTTAATATTCGCTATTTGTAAATCTAATACAGAATTTAAAAAGTCTCCTAAAATATCAGGATTTTTAATAAACAAGTGTCTAAATATATTACCATCTGAAAGTGGAATTGGAATTATGTCAGAATCATTTACTTGTCTTTTTTTCATATTATCCTCCTTTCGTAAGAGAATATTATATATATAAAATGTGCAAAAAATGTCGATTACTGTTAATCTAATTAAAAAATGTTTCAAAAAATATTGTATAAAGAAAGTTTTATCATTTGTTTTAATAAAATATTGTTATAATATAATATTTAAAAAACAATTTTTTTAATAATTAAAGTTAATTTTTAAAAAAGTTTTGAAATATTAAAAACCCATGTTATAATAAAGGTGGTGATTAGTATGGACGAACAATATCAAATAATATATCAACAAGCTAAAAATTTTAAAAAGAAATATCATTTAAGTATTGCCTGGCGAATTAAACACCACTGTAAGGTAATAGCCAAACACTTAAATCCAGGAGAAGAAGTATTATATACTTTTTGTGCCCAACGAAATGATATTTCATGGAATTTTATCAATACTTGTGTAGTTTGTTTAACAAGTAGAAGAATAATAATTGGGCAAAAAAGATTATTGTTTGGATATTACATGACATCAGTTACTCCAGATATGTTTAACGATTTAGAGGTTGTTAAAAAAATAATTTGGGGACAAGTTTATATTGACACTGTAAAAGAAGTGATGAAATTTTCAAATATTCAACCATCAGCTTTATCAGAAATAGAATCATCTATCACTTCATATATGATGGAAGAAAAGAAAAAATATTTAAGTAAGGAGAATTAAGTATGGTAAAACAAAAAAATATTGCTGTCTGTATTATTTTATCATTCATAACTTGTGGAATTTATTTCTATGTTTGGATGTATGATATTACGGAAAGTACTAATGTGGTTTCTAACAAATCAGAAATAACTCCAGGAATGGCAATATTACTTAGTATTATAACTTGTGGAATATTTGCTATTTATTGGAACTATAAAATGGGAAAACAAATTTATGAAGCAAAACTTGCTAGAGGATTGAATGCTAGTGATAACTCTATTTTATATTTAATTTTATCTCTTTTAGGATGGAGTATTATTAACGTTGCGTTAATGCAATCAGATTTAAATGAAATGGCCTAGTAAAAAAAGGATGATAATCCTTTTTGTTTTTTTAATAGTTGTTTATCTAAGCATTCATTTTAATATTTTAATTCCATGTCCTATTTTATTAATAACTAAAAGATATTGTCCAGGTTGTGGAATAACTAGAATGTTTTTATCTCTTTTAAAGTTAGATTTTTATCAAGCTTTTAGATATAATCCTTTAATATTTATTTTACTACCAATACTATTACCATATTTGATTTATCAATTATATATCTATCTTTATCAAAAAAAAGATATCTTAATAAATCATTATCCCAAAAAAATTTTATGGCTGATGCTTATAATAGTTGTTATTTATGGAGTTATAAGAAATATTCCTTACTTTTCATTTTTAGCTCCAACAACAGTATAAAAATACTTTATTTTTAAAGAAAAAACAACCAACAAAACTATTGACTTTTCTAATACTTTTTTATATAATCTAAATTGGTACATTGAAATCCCCAGAGTTATTGTTGGGACCAATAACTCATATATTAAATAAGGAAGGGAAAAAAATATGAAAGATACTTACATGCAAAAAAAAGAAGAAGTAAAACGTAATTGGTATGTAGTAGATGCTAAAGGTAAAAACTTAGGACGGGTAGCTTCTAAGGTGGCAACTATTTTACGTGGTAAACACAAACCAACTTACACACCTCATGTTGATTGTGGTGACTTCGTTATTGTAGTAAATGCTTCACAAGTAAACTTAACTGGAGCTAAATTAGATAAAAAAATTTACTACAATCATAGTGGTTACACTGGTGGATTAAGAGAAAGAACTGCTAGGGTAATGAAAGAACAATATCCAGAAGAAATGATGGAAAGAGCTATCAAAGGAATGCTTCCAAAAGGAAGACTAGGACGTCAAATGTATAAAAAATTATTTGTTTATGCGGGTGAAGAACATCCACATAAGGCTCAACAACCTGTTGAGTTGAAGGTAGACTAGGAGGTTTATATGGCAGAAAAAAAAGTATACTGTGGAACAGGAAGAAGAAAATCATCTGTAGCTCAAGTTAGAATGGTGCCTGGTAAAGGTAGTATTACTGTAAACGGAGTAGATGTTAATGACTTTTTTCCATATGCCACTAATGTAATGGATTTAAAACAACCTTTAGTAGCAACAAATACTGAAGAAACATTTGACATAACCGTAAATGTAAAAGGTGGAGGTTTTACTGGACAAACAGGAGCTATCCGTTTAGGTATTGCTAGAGCATTATTAGAATATGATAGTGTTAATGACCCAAATAGTGAAACTAGTTTTCGTAAAATATTAAAAAGAGCTGGTTTCATAACTAGAGATGCGCGTAGTAAAGAACGTAAAAAACCAGGATTAAAAGCTGCTCGTCGTGCTCCACAATTTTCAAAAAGATAGTAAATTTGTTAAAACCATTGTCAATTCAATGGTTTTATTTAATAATTGTTTACACTTTTGTTATAATATGATAAAATAAATTTATAGAAAATATAGGGAGGTAAACAATGAGGTTTGATTATTTTGAAAGTTTTTGGAATGAATATCAAGAATTTTTTAATAGTATCCAAATGAATAAAGATATACTAAAACAAGTATATCACTATAATGCTGAAACATTTATTCCCACTAAGAAACCAATTCTTATGGATGCTTTTAATGGACAAGAATATGAAGTAGAGATTGTTGAAGATAAAGTTAATCCAGCTAAAAAAATTCTAGTGATTGAACCTGTAGGTGAAAGGCAAGAATGTTACAAAAGATTAGCTATCGATGATGATTATGTTAAAATATTTAATTTAGATAAAGATAATATAACAATTGAAAAATACGATTACAAAAAGGGAAATATTAATTTGAAATGCTATGACAACAAAACTTTAGATTTTTTGGCGGATAATGATTATTTAATAACTTTTGATGCTATAAGAAGTGATAAACAAATGAAAAATTTACATATTTTACCTGATTTTGAAATATCAGCTACTTCAAAACTTTTAAAAAAGTTACCTATTATTGAGACATTAGAAGAAGATGATAAGGAAAAATATGTTTTAAACATTCGTTTAGAAAAAGGTGGAGAACCATATGAAAGCTATACAAATAACTGTGATATTAATGTAGTATATTCTTATTTTCAAAGAGTTAAAAATGGTTTAGATTTGCCAGAACTTTTAAATGGTAAAACAAAATAAGTCCTGATGGACTTTTTTCTTAATGTTAATAAAATGTATATTCAACTTATTGTAGGTATACATTCATTATTTTATTAAAATAAAAGGAGAAAAAAATGAAACTAGCTAGAGATTGGAAACAATATGAAATAATTAAAGCAGGAAATGGTGAAAAAATAGAATGTTGGAATGGGTATATCGTAAAAAGACCTGACCCACAAGCTATATGGCAAGTTGATAGTGATAATCCTAAATTAGATGCGATATATCATCGCTCTAATAAAGGTGGGGGAAGTTGGGAGTTTAAAAAAGAAATAAACACAACTATCAAGTATAAAGACTTGACATTTAAAATAGCTCCGACGAATTTTAAACATATGGGTTTATTTCCCGAACAAGCTTATAACTGGGATTTTATGATGGATAAAATAAAAAAAGCAAATCGTCCTATTAAAGTACTTAATTTATTTGCTTATACTGGGGGAGCTACTATGGCTTGCGCAAAAGCCAAAGCAAGTTTAGTTGTTCATGTTGATGCTTCTAAAGGAATGATTAACTGGGCCAAAGAAAATATGCACCTATGTAATTTAGAAGATAGTAAAATACGTTTTATTGTCGATGATTGTTTAAAATTTGTAAAAAGAGAAAACAGGAGAGGAAATAAATATGATGTCATTATAATGGACCCACCATCATATGGTCGAGGTTCTAAAGGAGAAGTATGGAAATTTGAAGATTCTATTAATGAATTAGTAGAAGCTTGTGTTCAAATATTAAGTGATGACCCTTTGTTTTTCCAAATTAATTCTTATACAACTGGTATATCGGCAACAGCTATAGCTAACATTTTAAAAACTAAGTTAAAAGATGGAATTGTTGAAGCTGATGAAATAGGATTACCAATAAAAAACAGTGATTTAATTTTACCATGTGGTATATATGCTAGGTGGATGAAAAAAGGTGAGTAATCACCTTTTATTATACATTTTAATACAAGCAAAAAGACTTTAAATAATATTATTTATCTTCTTCAAATAAATTAATAATTTCAACATTTAAAGCCACAGCAATTTTTCCTAGAGTTTCTACTTTAGGAGTTTTGTGACGATTTGGACATTCTAAATCTCGTATATAACCATGAGATAGACCAGTTAAATCGGCTAAATTTTGTTGAGTTAAATTATTTTGTTTACGATATTTTCGAATGTTATTTCGTATTAATTCCGACAAATAATCGCGGTTGTAATTTTTCTCCATCCAACATCATCCTTCTTTTTAATTATTACAAAAAATAAAATAAAAGTATGTAGTCTAATAAAAATTTTGATTTGCTATTTTTAATATGAACTAACAAGTGAAAAAAACACCGACAAATTAAATTATGTAAACAAAATTTAAAGATAAAAAATAAAATTAATAAAAATAATAACTAAAAAATTACATTTTAAATGATAAAAAAAATAACTATTTTTAATTTCATAAAAAAATAATTACTAAAAAAACTTTTCTTTTAAATAAAAATGATATATAATAAATAAAAATAGGGAGTGATAGAGTGATACTTAGAAAACCATATGCTTTTTTTATAAAACACTTTAGATTTATTCACTTTATACTAGCATTGCTTATGGGGTATATGGCTTTGAAGCTAACAGGTATTATAAGCTTTTTTAACGAGTACATTCAGTCGACAGCTAGCTTAATTGGACCTGAAGTAGCTATTGAGCTATATCCAATTATATTGTATATAATTATAATTGTTGCTTTTGTAATTGAAGCAATCGTATTCTTAGTGATGAAAATCAAAAAGAAGGCTATTTTATTTTATATTATAAATATAGTTTGTTTAGTTTATACTTTTGTTGTTATGATTTATTCTAATCAAATTGTTAGAACTTTAGAGCTAGGATTAGTTGAGATAAGGACTTTAAAATTAGTTCAAGATTTACTAGTAATAAGTTTTTCTCTTATGTCAGTATGTATATTAATTACAACTATTAGAGCTTTAGGGTTTGATATAAAGAAATTTGAATTTGGTAAAGATGTAGATTTACAAATAGATGAAAAAGACCGTGAAGAATTTGAATTAGATGTTAGTATAGATACTGATTCATTTAAAAGAAAAATAAAAAGAAATTTAAGATATTTTAAATATGTATATAAAGAAAATAAAACTATGTTACTTTTAACTACACTTATAATAATAGGATGTATTAGTACTTATATTTATTGGAATGTTGGTATTTATAATAAAATGAATAAAGAAGGTACAGTAGTATCTACTAATGAATTTTTATTTGGTGTAACTGATAGTTATGTTACAACTAAAGATTACAAAGGAAATAAAATAAACAAGTACAGTTTTGTAATTGTGAAAATAAAAGTAAAAAATAAATTAGAGAAAAAAGCTCAACTTCAAACTGGAAGAATTGGCTTGGTTTTAGATAAAATGACTTACTATCCAACAGTTGATTATCAAACTAGGTTTTACGATTTAGGTAATTATTATGTAGCTGATGAAATATCAAATGATAAATTTAAAAATTATATTTTAGTATATGAAGTACCAACTAATCTTTTAAAACAAAAAACAAAATATTTAAGATATAGTGATTCAACTGATGACCAAGTCAAATTTAAATTGGATTTTGAAAATATTGATGAGGCTACTAAACAGATTGTACTAACTAAAGAAAAGCAAACTAATTTTGATAATCGTTATCTAAGTGGTAGTAAAATATCAATAAAAGATGTTCTCATTGATGATGTTTTTAGAGTAAATTATCGTTTTTGTTTTAATGAAAAAGACTGTTCAACTGCTTATGAATATGTAAGAGCACCAATTGATACAAATTATGACAAATCGCTAGTTAAAGTAGAAGGTAACTATGAATTTAATCCAGAGTTAGATTTTACTAATGCTTCTAGGCTTGGTGAGTTAATATCTAATTATGGAATATTAGAATATGTTTTAAATGGACAAAAAAATAACATAACCTTAAAAGAAGTAAAACCTACTAAAATAACACCAACTACCTCAACCTATTTAGAAGTGCCAAGTGAAGTAAAACAAGCAAGTAAAATAGATTTAATAATCAAAATAAGAAATTACAATTATGTTTATCATGTTAAATAGGAGGGAATATGAAAAAAAAGCTTAGTTTATTTTTATTACTTTTACTCCTTCCTATATGGCGAGTAAAAGGATTATGTAGTAATGCTGAATTAGTTAGGTCAAACCAATTAGCTAGAAATGTGACAACATCATATGAGTATTATTTGGAAGATGACACTGTTAAATTTAAAGTTACTTTAACCAATCTAAATTCAAATTTGACTTTGACTGATTTAGCACAAAATAAAGTTTATAAAAATAAAAATGGGGAATTAATTATAGATGACTATGACCCAGGAACAATTATCAAATATGCAATAACTGCTAAAGAAGTAACTTGTACTAATCAAAATTTAGTGACACTTTATGTAAATTTACCAAGTTACAATCCATACTATAATGACCCATTATGCAAAACAGTGAGTGATTATAAGTATTGTCAAAAATGGATTTCAATGCCCTTTAAATATGCAGATTTCAAAAAAAATATTCAAGCAGAGATAAATTCAAGAAATCAAAAAAATTCTAAAGATGAAGCGGTTATAACAGAAAGTAAATCGTTTATAGAAATAATATTTGATTTTTACTTGAATTATTACTATGTCATGCTTCCAATTATTATAATTGCTTGTGCAATTGGTATGTATTATTTAAATAAGAAAAACCAATTATTTGTTGAATAATTAATTTTGTATTTGCAATTGTTGGAATTTGTGATATACTATAAAGGTAAAGGTAGATTACTATAATAGTAGGAGGGTAGATATGAGAGAGTCCTTTTGGAGTGCAATGATAATTATATTTGGAATTACAGCTATTCTATTTGTCTTCTTTTTTCAACTTGTCACTAACACTGAACAACAGAATTATAACTTGTTAAAAGAAGTAACTGAAGCTGCTATGATAGATGCTGTTGATTTAACCGCATATCGAGCAACAAATTCCATTCGCATCGACCGAGAAAAATTTGTTGAAAATTTTGTCAGAAGATTTGCTGAAGGTGTAAACTTTGCTACAACATATGACATTTATATTTATGATGTTAATGAAACACCACCTAAGGTAACATTAGCAATTCAAACACAAGCAACAAGTGGATTAACTGAGCAAAGGGTTGATATCAACATAACAAATCGACTAAGTGCAATATTGGAAACACCATATTAAAAAGAAAGGAAGAGGGAAATATGAATAATTTTATGGTTTCATTACAAAGATTTTTAAAAAACAAAAATACTGTGACAATATTGGGGGTTCTTGCGATAATTGTAGTTCTATTTTTAGGTTACCGTTATCAAATAAATAAACAAGTAAGACCAGTTAGGGGTATACCAGCCGCAGCTGAGACAATCCAACCAAGAACTAAAATAACAAAAGATATGGTTGATACGATTGATATTGCTCCACTAGTATTACAAGACAATGTTATCCAATCATCAGAAAGTGTTATTGGTAAATATAGTAATTATAATACTGTTATACCTAAAGGAAGTTTATTTTATAAAGAATCAGTAGTATCAGAAGCAGAATTACCTGATTCAGCATTTGTTGAAGTAAAAGAAGGAGAAGTACCATATAACTTTCCTGTAACAATGGAAACAACTTATGGAAACTCTATTTACCCAGGTAATGCTATTGATATATATATGAAAGCTGAAAATGAATCTGATGTTTTAATGGTTGGTAAATTAGTAGAAAATGTTAAAGTATTAGCTGTTAAAGATTCATCAGGACATCATGTATTTGAAAACTCTGATGAAGATCGTGTGCCTGCTTATTTAATCTTTGGTGTAGCACCAGATATTAACATTCTACTTAGAAAAGCAAGTTATATGAATGCTTACTCTGTTGAATTATTCCCAGTACCACATGGAACTGAAATTACTGAAGAAGGGGCTACTGTTGTAAGTTCACAAACATTAAAAGATTTCATTAATGCCCATACAGTTGCTAATGATGAGTTAACTAATACGGATGCAACAACAAATACAACAGATACACCTGAAAAAACGGATCAAACAAATCAAGATAATACAACTACTAACAATAGCTAAGTAGGGATATTACATGAATGAAAATTTATTTGCTCAAATCGATTTTGGTGATTTGAAAGCATATTTGGAAGATCCGGATATTACAGATATTTCATATAGTAATGGGGGTCAAGTTTGGTTAAAAACTTTGTCAAAAGGTATATTTCGTATAGTAAATGAAAAGATTAATAATACATTTATGGAAAAATTGGCCTTTCAGTGTGCTAATTCAATGGGTAGGTCGTTTAATATGGCCCATCCATTCTTGGATGCTGAAAGTAGAGAATTACGTTTGAATTTTATTCATGATTCAATAGCTCAAAATGGTATTGCTTGTGTTATCCGTAAAACACCTGCTAAAATACGTTTGGTTAAAGAACAATTATTAGCAGATAAATATATTGAATTAGATATTCATGATTTCCTTATTCAATGCGTTTTAGGACACTGTAATATTATAGTTTGTGGTGAAACTGGATCTGGTAAAACAGAATTCGTAAAATATTTAGCTTCACATACAAAATATGATGAGAAGCTAATAACAATAGAAGATACACTGGAATTACACTTGGATCGTATCTTTCCAGAAAGAGATATTGTTGCTATGAAAACTAATAATATTGCTAGTTATAGTGATGTATTAGTTACATGTATGCGTCAAAATCCCAAATGGATTTTACTTTCCGAAGTTCGTAGTGCTGAAGCAGTATTAGCAGTCAGAAACTCAATTTCATCAGGACACTACATTTTATCAACTATTCATGCTGATAAAGCGGCATCTATACCACACCGTATGTATAGTTTGCTTGAAACCAACCAAGATATAGCTCAATTTTTAACATCTATTTATAGATACATTCAAATTGGGGTTTATATTAGAGGTTACCAAGATAAAAAAACTAGAAAATTTAGAAGGGAAATAGCCGAAGTTACAGAATTTTATGTAACAGAGGACAACGAAGCAAAATACAATGTTATATATTCAAAAAGTACAACTGGACATGTTGTTAAAAAAGCTCCAACTAAATATTTAAGAGAATACTTGGATGCACAAGGAGTTGTATTAGCACCAGATGTAATAAAACCAAGTGAATATGTTGTAAATGAAAATGAAAACGGAAAACAACATGAAAATATAGTAAATAATCAACAAGTAAACCTAACAAATGCAAATTATGGACCAATGGCTAGACCAACAAATAATCCTATGCCAAATCAGGTGGTAAGACCAACACAAACAATGGGACAAGCTCAAATGTTTCAAAATAGACCAGTACAATACAATAATGTAGTTGTACCAGGTACAAATGGATAAGGAGGAATAAAATGACATTTATTGTTTTTCTAATTGTCATAGCAATTGCAATATTTGTAGTTGCTTATCGAAATAGACAAGGAGAGAGTGTATATAAATATGTATCTAAATATACTGGAATTATATATGAAAAATATGCTCCTTATTCTTTTAAAGAAATACGTGAAAAAGTAAAAAAATTAGGACGTGATTATACTCCTAGGCAGTATGCTATTCAAGTTTTAGTATTTTCTGTAGCGGCAGCTGTTATAACTTATTTGTATTTTTACAATATTTTAGTATCAATTATTTATGCGTTTTTAGCTGTAGCTGCTATTCCATACTTGTCACTACTTAGATATAAAAGAATATATAGTGAGTTTATTTTTGAACAAATCCAAGTATATACTACTAACACAATTATGGAATTTGCTACTACCCAATCATTTGTTAAAGCTTTGGAAGGAGTTTATGCATCAGGAGTATTAGAAGATCCTGTTAAGGCCGATGTTAAGGTAATGATTGATTTAGCTTATGATAATGGCTCAATTAATGAATCCTTAGAGTATATGAATAACAAGTATGATTACTACATGGTAAAAAATATGCACCAATTATTCTTACAAATTACAACAGAAGGTTCAAAAAACTCTAGTGATGCCTTAGAAAATATGTCACAAGATATTGACGGACTAGTTGAAGGTGTATATCGTGATAGATTAGATAGGGAAGCTTATCATAAAAAGTTCTTACAATTTGGTGTGGTTTTGTATTTGATGGTTATGTTAGTTCAATTCTTACTTGGAGTTGATACATATATCACAATGTTATCTGATTGGACATTACAACTGTTATTACATGCTGTTATTATTATAAATACCTATTTCTTACTAAATGGTGAAAAATATTATAATGAGAATGTGGGTGCTGAATAATGGAATTTTTGATTATTGCGATTATTATTATTGGTATAATGGAATATACCAGGAGAATTGATACAAAAAAATTTATTGGTGATGTAGAACCTTACTTTAGGTTTTTAATGGAATCAGATTATAAATTCCTAGTATCTTTAAAATATGGTGATGATGTAGATGTTAATGCTTTATATCAGATAAGGGTACGTAATGGAGTATTAACTATTGTTTTGATAATATTCCTACTATTTTTAACAAATGTAAACTTTATTGGTGTTTTAGCTGCATTTATAATCGGATTTATTGTATTTAAAATGCCATATACTCAATTACAAAAATATTATAAAGCTAATTTATCAAAAATAAATCAAATGTTACCATATTATTTAAAAAGTTTGGAAATATTAATACAACATTATACTGTACCAGTTGCCTTAGCTAGGTCAATTAATACAGCTCCAGACATTTTTAAAAAAGGATTAAGAGATTTGATTTCTAAAATTGAAGCTGGTGATTCATCAATCGATCCTTATATGGATTTTGCGAAAGAATATCCAGTTCGTGATTCAATGCGTATGATGCGTTTGTTATATCGTTTAAGTTTAGGTTCACAAGAAAATAAACAACAACAATTAGTTATGTTTTCAAGAAGTGTTTCTAGTTTACAACAAAAGATGAGGGAACAAAAATATAAAGAAAGACTAGAAACAATGGAAAAAAAGACTATGATGATGTTATTTGCAACAGGTGGAGGAGTTTTAATTATTTTGTTATTCTCAATGATGAATATGATGACTATTTAATATATAAGGAATATTATAAAGGAGGTGATTTTGGATGAAAGAAGCTGCTGGAGAAGCAAACATGACTGTAATAACAATCATATTGATTGGTATTGTATTAGCTGTAGGTTCTGTTATCATCGGTCAAGTTATGCAAAAAGTAGGTAACAAAGCTAACGATGAACTTGATAATACAGGTTCAGCTGAAGCTGAAGAAGCTGCTGCAGGTGCAATTGGTGGTTTACACTAATATGTTATTAGAAAAAGGAGGTAACTTATGAGAGAGGCAACGGGAGGAACGTTTTTGGTATATTGGATAAGTATATTTCTAATAATTACATTTGCCTTCTTGACTGCTACTCTAAGTTACATGAAGGCATATAAATTAAATGCTAGAATAGTAAATGCTATTGAAAAGTTTGAAGGTTATAATAGTAAATCTAATGATGAAATCGATTCAAAATTAGCATTATGGTCATATCATAAAGAGTCTAATCCCTTTAAAGATTGTCCACCTGTTAATGGACAAGATCCAATTAGGGACCCAAGTTTAAACAAAAACTATTCATACTGTGTGTATGAGTTTAAGATAAATGACCATTATTACAATTATGGTGTTCGTACTTTTATATATATCGAACTACCAATTATTCATAGAATGTTGAAGATTCCTATTTATTCAGAAACAGAACGTATTTATTATTTCAAAGAAGATCTTTTTAAAAACGATTAGAGGTGTAATATGAGAGATGCAATTGGTCAAAGTTTTTTGGTAATGATTATAATATTTTTTATCATAGCTGTTGCCCTTTTGTTTGTTGGTTCGATTGGTTATTCTAAAGCTTTTAAGATAAAGAATAGAATAATTGATATTATTGAACAAAGTGGTGGATATAATGATGAAGCTGAAGCAAAAATTGAAAGTGTTTTGGATGATATTGGTTACCAAGTAATGGTAGGTAATACTAGTCATTGTAGAGCCAAAGGTGAAGGAGTTCAAGTTCATCCTTCTTCAGGAACAAGTTATGGTAATTATGATTATTGTGTATTCAAATATGAATCCTCTGAAGATACAAATAGACCGTATACATATTATGGTGTAACAACGTTTATGACAATTCATATACCTGTTATACATCAATTTATACAACTTCCTGTTTATGGGGAAACTAAGACATTTGGTATTTTAGAATAAAAAGGTGGTGAATTAGATGAATGTCATCGTAGCTAATAAGTATAGTTCTATGTTACAGAACCTTAATATTGATGTCATTGAAAGATTAGAAGGACAGTTCGAGGTTGATGATTTAATTAATAGATTTCGAACTTTCTTTTTTCAAAGAATGATATTAGACATTACTGCTCTTAAAGATTATAAAGATGTAAGGACTTTACAAAAATTATCTTTGGCTTTTGATATGAATAAAATCATCTTACTTTTAGATGATTCTACTGAGTTAACTTCTAGTGATTTTTTATCACAGATTATCTCTATTGGAATTTATAACTTTGCTAAAGATATAGATGGTATTATGTATTTATATCAAAATCCAAACAGTTATCGTGATGTAGCACAATATCATCATTTAGGATCTATGCAGCAAGGAGTAGATAAGCCAACAGTTATTTATCAACAAGTTAGGGAGGAAGTGCCTGTATACCAAAATGTTAAAGTAATAGGTTTTAAAAACATTACTAAACAAGCTGGTTCTACCTCATTAGTTTTTATGATTAAAAAATTGTTAGAGACAAAGTATTCTGTTGTTGCGATTGAATGTGGTAAAAGTGATTTTCGTTTTTACAATGAAAAAAATATGATATCTGCTTCCAATAATGATGTCAGTGCTTTTATTGCTGAAAATGGTGATAAAGAAGTTGTTTTAGTTGATTTGAATGATAATGAAAGTGCTATGGGGTTATGTCATGAAGTTATTTATCTTTTAGAACCATCAATACTTAAATTAAACAAATTAGTTATGATTAATGGAAATGTTTTTCAAAATTTGAAAGGAAAGAAAGTTATTTTAAATAAAAGTATGTTGTCATCTCGTGATGTTATTGATTTTGAATATGAATCTAAAATAAAAGTTTACTATAATTTACCACCTCTTAATGATAGAGCTGTGAATAATCAAGTATTAATAGCTTTTCTTTTAAAATTAGGCTTCGTAAAGCTTCAAGATGGCATGAGTTGACAAATACTTGGTTTTCAAGTATAATCTAATTAGATTAAGGAGGTTTAAATTATGTTAGATTTAATTAACATACTAGACTGTACTAGTATTAATATTGATCCGATTGTACCAGCATTTACTCATTTAGTTGTTTCATTAGTAAAAATAATTATACCAATTATTTTGATAGCTTTTGGAATGATTGATTTGGCTAAAGCTGTTATGTCAAATGATGATAAAGTAATGAAAGAAGCACAAAGCAAATTAATTAAACGTATTGTTTATGCAGTAATTATTTTCTTTGTTGTGGCAATTGTTCAATTTGTGTTCAGTACTTTGGCACAAGCAGGAGAGAATGCAAATGATGATGATACTGTAGATGGTAATCAAATATCTGAATGTATTAACTGCTTTATTAATAATAAAGGTTGTAGTAAAGGTGGTACTACAGAGGTTGAATAAATGGATGAAAATCCATTTTTTTTTGTTTAAAAATATTCAAAAAAAAGAACGTATTGTTCTTTTTAATCAAATTGTTTAATAATATATGGATTATCTTTGGTTCCATCACCTTTTAAATAAATTGAATCAGGTGACAAATTAATTACAAATTTTAGTTTATATGAATGATTAGCACTTGATAAGTCTGGATCTGGTCCAAAATAGAAAACATTTTTAGAATCACTTTTATAAGGAGTTGTTGACCAATAATATGCATCGTCATCATCATTGTATAAGTAGTTATAATTACTACAACTGTTGTCATCTGTTTTTTCACATTGACTGTCTAAACTAGCCATTAGATAATCACTTGGTAACATTAATGATAAAGGTAATTCTTTATACGTTATTTGACATTCTACTGTACCAGTTTTATCTGTATCTTTGTTATTTCTTCCCCCAATACATAAAGGTTTATTTAAAATGTATTTTTTGTCTTTGTCTTTAAATACTTTATCACCTTGCCATAGGCTTTCTAGTGATTCCCTAATTCTACTAGTATCATATTCGTTTATACCTATGTTGCTTTTTCTATCACTGTTATATCTATCATCCCATACATAGCTTTGTTTAGTACCTTTTTCTTGGAGAACCCTTATTGAATGGTCTTCTTCATCAACACTTATTATTCTCCAATTTTGATTAGCAAATTTTAAATAGTTATTTACATCATCACCTCTATATACATATTTACTATTAATATGATATAAACCAGATTTTTCTTCGACAATATTTTTATCATTTATTATCTCTTCATAAAGTCTTTTAGTTTTATAAAGGTCTGTACATTCTAAATAAGGTGTATATAAATATTCACTACCATTTCTAGTAACAGTAACATTTCCTTCACAAGATGCATCTTTTTCTTTTAATAGTTTATCTAGACTTTTTAAGTTATTATTATTTACTAATTCTTGAATAGAAACAGTTACACTTTCTTTATCTTCTTCTGGCAGCAATTCTGAATATTCAGTGTAGTACTTCTTGGCAGCCTTTTCCATTCTTTCTTCCAATTTAGTAACTGATATTCTACTAAAAAATAAGAACTTAACTATTATTAATATTATAATTCCAACAAAAACAATTATTGCCGCTATTATAATATTTTTAAGTAATTTCCGAGTCATTGGATTACTAGTGTCAATTTTAGATTTGATTTTACTTATTTTTTCTTTCATAAACAAATCCTCCTAATGATTTAATTATAACAAAAAATACAATTTGTTACAATAGCTTGAATAGTTGTTATCATACTTTTATCTTTTAAAAGTGTTGGCATGAATTAAAAAAAATGATATAATAAAACAAAAAAGATATAGGTGATTTTTGTGAAAAAAATTTTAAGATATTTATTTATATTTTCAATATGTTTTATAGGGTTTAACACAAAAATTTTAGCGGCTAGTAAAACCACTTGTGAATATAGTACCAATTTAACAGGAGCATGGCATCAAACTAATGGTGAACTTATCGCTGGTAGTTATACTGTTACTGTTACTATTGATAAAAAAGGAACTCTTAAAGCCGAGGGAGTATTTAAAGAAAAAAGTAGTGGTTTAGAAATGCCTGGTGTTTCGACTAAAACAGATTTTCTGCCAGCTGAAAATTTTATAAAAAGTAATAAGAAAACTAAGTGTCCACCTAAGCTTTATTCAATGGCTGCTTTGGGTGGTAAAATAGAAGATAACAGTATTATGGAAGCAATAAGGAATTTTCTTAAGTCAGTAGGAGTTCCAACTTCACAAGATATAAATGACTTTTCTTTTACTAATGTATATTTATCAACAGGCAGATTTACTGATGAACAAAAGTCTAAAATTATTTCTGAAAACACTCCTAAGTTAGATAATGAAACTTTATTAAGTCTTACCAAACATGAAAATGAAGATTTAACAACAAGTGTTAAAGGTAATTATGCCAAAAACCAAAAAGAAGTAAATGAAAAAGTATTACCAACCAAACTAGATGACGATTCTAAAGAATTAGTAGGATGTGGTCTATTTGGGGAAAATACTTTACCACTTATGAAAAAAATTTTTAGATTCTTAAGATTTGGAGTTCCAGTTTTGGTTATTATATTAGGTTTAATGGACTTTTTAGGAATTGTATTTTCTGGTGAAGAAAAATATTTTAAAGAGGCTGGTAGTAGATTTTTAAAAAGATTATTTGTAGGGGTTATAATAATATTTGTTCCATATGTTTTGACCTTTATAATAAATTTATCTGGTTTAATGAAAGATTATAATATTGAAACAGATGAATTATTCTGTATCTTTGGTAATACAGAAGTGGCAGAAAAAACAAATGACTGTTCAGCTTATAGTGCCGATGAATGTAGTAGTAAAATTGGTCCTGATGGAAATAGATGTCATACATCAACAGATTCTAGCGGTAAAGAAGTTTGTACCAATGCTTAATATAGAAAAAATTTTATAAATTATTCTTATTTATGATATAATGTATTTGGTTAAAAAGAACAATTTGTGGAGGTGAAAAGTAGATGATATTAGCAGCACAAAATTCAGGTTGGGTAAATGATGCGATTAGGTCTTTTTTTGCAATGCTAGATTCAGCCATATATTCAGCCATTACTGTTGTATATCGTGTTATACTATATTTATCTGATTTTCAACTTTTTTCTAATCAAGTTCTTTATACTTTTTCTCAAAGAGTATATAGCTTATTAGGTTTGATTATGTTATTTAAAGTAACATTTTCATTTATTACTTATATAGTAAATCCAGATGCCTTTTTAGATAAACAAAAAGGTGTTTCTAAGGTAATTCAAAATATACTAATTTCATTAGTAATGCTTATTGCTGCACCATTTGCTTTTTCATTATTAAGAGACTTTCAAAGTGCCATAATTGATGATCAAATTATTCCTAAGTTTTTCTTATCACAAAAGGGTTCTAATGTTGATACAATTATGGAAGAAAATAAATTTTATATATCCCCAGTGTGTACTAAGGTAAATGATCCAAATCTTGAAGAAGATGAGGAAAATGAAAATGAGGATAAAACATATCAAATGGCTACTGCAGCTTCTACTGAAGATTTGATAACCATTATGATGTTTAGACCATTTTTCCAACCATATGACCCTTATAAAGTGGGAATTAGCCATGATATTTTAATCCCTGATTTTTATTGTCGGAGTTATACAAGTGCAACTTTAGATATGTATTTAGTTCCAAGTAATTATCACGCTGAATATAGTTTGGGCGATTCTAGTTTTCTTGATGAGGCAATTAAAGATAAAGTAGATGAATCTGAAAATGTTTACATGATTGATTATAAAGTATTTTTATCAACCATTGTTGGTATAGTTGGACTATTAGTACTTGTATCATTTTGCTTTGATGTGGCTATTAGGGTAATTAAGTTAGGATTCTTACAGATAATAGCACCAATACCTATCATTTCTTATATTGACCCAAATTCAGCTAAAAATGGAATGTTTAAAAAATGGTTACAACAAGTTGGTAGTACTTGGTTAAGTGTATTTATAAGGTTAGCTGCTTTATTCTTCTGTTTATTTGTAATTCAAATAATAGCTGCTGAAAATTTTGGAGCTGAATTTGAAGAAGACAAAGCTTGGGTAATTTTATTACTAATTCTTGGAGCTTTGATGTTTGCTAAACAATTACCTAGTTTGATAAATGAGTTAATGCCAGGATTAAAATTAGATGGTAAATTTACTCTTAATCCATTTAAGAGAATAGAAAATGAAGCTCTAGGTGGAAAAGCAATTTTAGGTGCTGCTAAAGGTGCGGGGGCTTTAGCTTTAGGAGCAACTGGAGCAGCTGCTGGTCACTTATGGTATTTGAATCAAAATAGAAAAAAAATAGCTGAAAAACAAGATAAAATAGCAGAAAATAAATTAGAAAGTGCAAGGCAGAGACAAATTTATCAAAATGCAGCAAAATATCAACAGGCATTTCAAAAACAGGCAGACTATTATAAAAGAAAAGCTGCTATATCATCTGGAGATGACAAGGCTAAATATTTAAGTATGCAGAACTCTTTTCAAAGTAAAGCTGATGCTGCAAAAGCAAAATATGATAAAGCTTATGCAGCACGTTCAGCTGCTCTGGATGACTTAAAAACAAATAGAGAAGCTTTAAAGAAATTGCAAGATAACAGATTATATAAACATAAAGTTATAAGTACATTAGGTACTACTGCTAAAGGAGCTTATTTTGGAGCTAGAGATGGAAATAAAGCTAAAGGTTTACTTGGTACAGCTAAAGCTGGAGTTGGTGCTATTGAAAAAGCTAGTAAAGAAAGAAACGACAGAGAAAAACGTAGTGTTAGAACGGATATTGAAGATAAAGTAACGGATGTATTTGGAATTAAAAATGAATCTGGTACAACTAGTTTAGCTAATAAAGAAATCAAAAAATTGAATGATTCATTAACTAGATATACAGCAGAACAACAACGTTTAAGTCAACAAATGGCAGTGTTAGGTCAAGCATATGCTAATAATCAAGCTGAATATAATAGAATTGTTAGCTTAAGTGATGAAGGAAAATATGCTGCTTTTGGAAGAGAAATGGGACAAGCTTTTGCTGAATATGCTAGACAAGGTGGTACTCTAGGACAAAATGATTTTAATAACATTTATTCAAACGTTGTAAGTTTAGCTAATGTTGAAGATAATATTGCTGATATCAAAAGACAAATCAAAGAACAAGAATCTGTTAAGAAGAAGGTATAAATATGAACCCTTTTGAAAGATATCCATATCATAGCAGATTAAAAAATAGAATATCAGAAATATTTGGTATTGTTCAAGAAGATGGAACAACATCAGTACTACAAAACGATATAGATTATTTATACCGTAAAAAAAATTTATATCAAACCGAAGTAAATAGAATTACAATGCAAATAGCTTATTTAAAAAATAACTATATGGATAGAAAAAATGAATATGAAGATATTGTTAAATTAAGAGTAGATTCATCTGGTAATCGTATTTTACCATATGGAGAATTACCTACTGCTTATGACAAATTTAAAAGAATAAAAGGAGATATATTTAGTGAACAAGAATTTATAAACATCTATTCTAACTTAGTATATTTAAAAGAAGCAGAAAACCAAATCAAAGAGTTAGATAGAAAAATAAATATATACTCCGAATATCAAAAAAGAAGATAGAAAGGAGAATGAAAATGGGGAGATTTTTAATACCAGCCAATTCCAAAAAATCATTGTTGAAATTTGGTTTATTCAATACTTTTGATTTAATTTTATTTGGAAGTGGTATAGGTGTATCTATATTATTTATAGTAATTTTACCAGTTCAAGAGTTGGCTATTTCCTTTTTATCGATTAGTCCAGCTTTAATAACTGGTTTTCTCGTATTTCCAGTACCAAATTATCATAATGTACTGACAGTAATATTGAGTGCATTAGCATTTTTAACCCAAAATCAAAGATTTATTTGGAAAGGATGGTGTATATCAGATGAGTACAAAGATGAAATCACTAAGAAGTAAATATACGACTGATTTTGTACCTGTTAAGGCTATAACTAATGGAACTATTATTTTGGATAATAACCAAAAAATATCAGGTGTTAAAATAATGCCTAGGAACATATTTATTTTAGATTATGGGACACAATCAGCTATAATTGACAATTTAAAAAATGTTTATAACCAAATTGATTATGAGTTTTGGATTATAGCTGCTGATAGACCTGTTGATATTAATGTATACCTATCTCAACTACAACTTTTATTCAATCAAGTACAAGATCAAGTAAGAAGAAAAATGATTATGGAAGATATCAACAAAGCTAATATGTTTATGAATAACAACATAGTTGATACTGAATACTTTTTACTATTTAAAGAAAAAAGTGATGAAAAAATCAACAAAAGAATTCGTAATTTAATCAATGGTTTTACCAATTCAGGTTTAAATTCTCATCAAGTTACTAATGAGGATTTAAGAATTATACTAGATAACTTCTTAAATGGGGGACAAACAACAACATTTGGGACGGTGATTAGTTAATGAATATAAAAAGTCAAATAGCACCAAAAGGATTAGAATTTAAATCTAATCACTTTATTATAAGTGATAAATATGCCACAATTTTAACTGTGGTTGCTTATCCAAAATATATCAATCCAGGATATTTATCTTCACTAACTAGTATGTCTGGTATAAAAGTTGTTATTAAACATATACCTATGCCTTTTACAACCATAAGTAAAATGCTAAATAAAGAAATTGTTGATTTAAAAAATAGATATCAAGAAGAAACAGATAGAACTTTACAAGAAAGAATTAGATTAGATTATGAATCACTAGAACAATTTGTATCTATGTTAGCGGCTAATCAATCAAGAATATTTGACTTTCAAATGCACATCATGATTACAGCTGATACAGAAGATGAACTAACAAGTAAAAAGTTGCAAGTGAGAAATTATTTAGAAGCTATGGAAATGAGAGCTTTTCCATTACGTTTTGAACAAGAACAAGTTCTTAAATCAATCTTACCTATATTCCCATCTCAAGACTTGGAAAAAAGAATTGGAACTCCAATACCAGCCCCAACCATTGCGGCTATGTATCCTTTTATTTTTGATAGTATTAAAGACCCTGGTTTATCAACCTTACTTGGAGTTGATTTTTCAGGCGGTGTAATTTTATTCAATCAATTTTTGTATCAAATAAGAAAAGAACACAATCGGAATAATGCCAATATGATTATACTTGGTACATCTGGTAGTGGAAAGTCAACTGCGGCTAAAATACTATTAAGAACTCATATTCGTAATAATTGCCAGTTAGTTATAATTGATCCAGAAGGTGAACTTGAACAAATGACTAGACTTTATAATGGTGATTTTATCGATTTAGGAAAGGGTGGAGATTTTGGAATGGTAAACCCTTTAGAGATTATTTTAGATGCAGATGAAGAAGAAAGAGAACAGGGACTTGGTTATACAGTTATGACTAGAACTTTACAAAATGTTAAAGCTTTTATGAAATATTATGACCCTCATATTGAAGAAGATGTTTTAAATATGTTTAGTGAAGTATTACAAGAAACATACCGTAGATTTGGTATGAACTTTGATACAGATTTTACTAAATTTACATCTCAAGATTATCCAACTTTTAAAGACGTTTATGCAACTATTAAAGGTCGTATAGCATCTATGACTGAAAAAACACATGAAAGAGATATTATGGAAAAATTGGAAATTAAAATAAGACCAATAGTTAAAGAATTAAAATATTATTTTGATGGTCATACTACCATTAACCCTCAAACATCTTTTATAGTATTTAACATAAGAGAATTAATGAATGCGGATACCAACATAAGAAATGCTTTATTCTTTAATATTTTAAAATATGCTTGGGGTCTTACTTTAAATAAAAATGTTAACACCATTCTAGAAGTAGATGAAGCTCATGTTTTATTAAGTGGAAACAATACTTTAGGAGCAGACTTTCTAGCTCAAATTCAAAGACGAAGCAGAAAATATAATACAGGTACTATTATTATTACACAACAACCAAGTGACTTTTCTGACCCTGGAGTTATAACTCAAGGAAAAGCTATTTTTGATAATGCCTCTTACTATTTAGTAATGGGACTTAAAAAACAAGCGGTTGAAGATTTGTCTTTATTGATTGATTTAAATGATAATGAAAGAGAAAGTATTAAAAGATATCAACAAGGAGAAGCCTTATTTGTATGTGGAAGTAGAAGAATGCAAATAAATGTAATAGCGACAGAACAAGAACTAGACTCATTTGGTAGTGGTGGTGGATTTTAATATGTAAAGGAGGCATTCTATGAAAAAGGATAATAATCCTAATGAATTTTATAATCAAAATCTAAGAAATGAAAATGATGTTCAAAAAATTCAACAAAGAATGGCCTCTAGTCAAGCAAGAAACATAAATAAACCCCATAATACTTATGAAGAAGAATGGAAAGATAATGATAACGTTAGTGAAAGTGAAGATGTAAATAAAAGTGAGACTTTATCTAAAGCCTCACAACAAAAAATAGGTTTAAAAAAAATAGCTTCTAGTTTAATTGGTGGACCTGCCAGTGGAGAAATATCAGGTGCAGAAGAAATAGTCTTAGCTCCTATTAGAAGAATGATTATAATGATATCTGTAGTTTTTGTAGCTTTAACGACGGTTATATTATTTGCTGGTTCAGTATTAATTACACACAGTGAAAAAAATAGAGAATATACAAAGTCGACAGTAAAACAATACTCAAATATTTCTAATGATAATGATAATTATCGAATAGCTAAAAAAAGATTAAATAAAGACCTTACTGACTTTGATATTGATACAGATAAACCAAGTGATTTTTTTGAGTACAATTTGAGTGATGATTTGATTACTTATTTAAGTAATAATGGTTATTGTGACAAAAGTGATTGTGAAAGTTCTGATGCTTATGCTTTTTATAAAAAGTTAATTATTCATGTATTAGAAAACGAAAAAGAAGGAAAAAGTATTGATGTTGGACTTTTATATGAAACAATGGCTTACTATAGAGCTGATGATGAGTTATTTCAAGGTTCAACTTCAAGTGATAAAGAACTAAAATGGTGGCAAGTTATTTTAAACCTTTTTAGAAAAAAAACTGATGAAATGGACACTTTAACTGAAAAAATGTTTAATAGTGACCAAATAGATTTAAATCAATATGCAGCTTATTTATTATATGGAGATAGAAATGCAAGTGGTTTTGATGGTTATTTAGATATTGGTAATGCTACTAACATGGCTGAAGCTTTCGTTAAAACAGCCTTAGCCCAAGTAGGTATATCAGGTAGACCCAATAAATTTACTGGAGGAAGGTCAGAACCATGGTGTGCTGACTTTGTATCTTGGGTAGTTGCTAATACTACTTTTGAAGGAAAAAAATTATCATCAGTTGTTAAATTTAGTAGTGCTGCTGTTAGTGATTGGGTTAATTTTTTTCAAAATAATCGTAATTTGAAATTTTATTATAATGACAATTGTTCAAGGTTTAAAGGAAAAAATGGTTCAGGAAAATATGAACCTAAAATGGGAGATATTATCTTTTTTGACTGGCAACAAGCTTGGGGAGGTACTTTTCCTTTTCCATTCTTAGAACAATCACATATAGGAATTGTAAAATTTTCTAAAAGTGGTAAAGTTTATACAGTTGAAGGAAATTCATCTGATTCTGTTCGAGAAAAAGAATATCCTTTAAACAGTTGTCAAATTGCGGGGTATGGATCATGGTACTAAGAAAAAAAATATTTTTATTATTGTCATTATTATTAATAACTGGATGTTCATCTAAATATCAATTGGAAATTACTAACGATAAATTTATAGAAAATGTAAATACAGTAATTTTGAATGAAGATATACCAGAATCAAATCCAGTCGCAACTATTAGTGATAATTATACCCCATTTATAAAAATGGATAATTTTGTAACTCCTTTTATAAGCAGTCAAAAAATTTTGTATAATAAAACAGTTGATGAAACTAATGCGGGTTATAATGTTAATCTTAATTATACGTATACTCCAGAAGAATTTAAAGATTCATATGCTTTAAATATGTGTTTTGAAAATTATGTTTTTCAAAACAATAAGAAAAATTTTATTTTTCATTTAAATGGAACATTTTATTGCTTATATGGTGATAAAACAACTATCGAAGTAAAAACAGACAATTATGTTTCAGAACATAATGCTGATAAAGTAGAAGATAATAAATACATTTGGTATATTACTAAAGACGAAATTAAAACTAAAGATATCAGTATTAAAATATCTAAAGAAAAAAAAGATAACTATGTTTTTAGAAATACGATGATTATAATAACTTGTGGTGTTTTAATTGTTGGAGCCATATTAATTACTTACAAAAAAATCAAAGGAACTAGGTGATATTTATGGACAAAAATTATAAATTATACCAATCTGGTAAACCATTTATCATAATGGTTCTGATTTTTTTAGTGTTAGGAATTATATGCTTTTTTGTTTTTAAAACTGGAAGAATATATGATAATAAAGATATAGTTTATACAACTATAAATAAAGAAAATCGTTTAAGTACGATAACAGTTCCTGCTATTAACTTAAAAGGTGATGATGTAAAAAATATCAATAAAGAACTAAAAAGAGTTTATGAAAATAATAGAAAATATTATGTTAGTGAATACTATTATGAATATGAAGTTGATGATGATATTTTAAATTTAGTTACTTTAACTAGGAATATAGATCGTGGTAGTAATGGTAAATATATTGATACCTATACTTCATATTTTATAGATACTAGAACAAGTAAAACAATTAGTGTTGATAAAATTTTAAAACGACATAATTTAACTAAGGAACAAATAAGTGAAGAAATAGATAAACAAGTAAAAGAAATGTATCAAAAAGAAATAGAAGATGGTTTCATTAGTGAATATTCATGTAGTATTAATTGTTTTAAAGAAATGAGAAATATGGATACTACTTATGAAAATTTAACAATTGGTTTAAAAAATGATAAAATAGTTGTCTACTTACCATTTTATACTTCTGTTGAATATGGTAACGATTATACAAAAGATGATTTTTTATTTAAGATAGAGAAGTAGAGGTGAAAAGCTTGATAAACATTTATATATTTTTACTAAAAAATATTGTTTTATTAGTAACATTTATAATTTTATTATATCAAGTAAAAGAAAGAAAACTATTTAATTTAGTAAAAATAGTAAGTGTTTTTTTGCTTTTTTTCTTATTTTCTAATCAATTAAAAATCAAGAAAAGTGAATATCAAAACAAATTAGCTCCAGCTAAAGCAGGAGAGGTAATAACAAATGTTTTACTTACCTTTTACGATGGTAGTTCTGCTGATAATGACCAGTGGGCTGGACAAGTTTATTATAATATAAACAATTATAAATTGGCAGATGGAATGGTTGCTGCTGACCCTGCAGTTTTAGCTGGTGGGACAATTATTTATGTAAAAGGTCCTACTAGTGGTGAAGGTTCATACGCAAACGGTAAATATTTTATCGTAGCTGATATTGGTGGGGGAATTAAAGGAAAACATATCGATGTTGCAGTACTTGATAAAAATAATGCAACAGCTCATATAAATTTATTAAATGCCCCTTATGGAGGGACTGGTCATGGTGATATAACTGTCATAAAAACAAATGCGACTTGGGAAGATTATGTTAAAAATTACCGAGATAAAAATGGATTTTCAGGGGTTTCAACAGATACTGGTAATGGTCATACATATCAATATGGTGAATGTACTGTCAATGATGGTGATTATGATGGTGATGTTAAAAACGGATATATTTATAAAAGGTTTGAAAATACTTTATTTAAAAACTTACATTCATCAAAAGATATCGAAAAGAAAGCAGTTAGTATAATTCAAGATATTTTCGATGATACTATTCAGATGTATGGTAATCCTAGTTATTGTGGTAATAGTAGTGGTGAAGGTGAAAGTAGTAGTAATGATTCTTGTGGTGTTAATACATCAATGTGGTGGCCAGTTGGTAGTAAAGAAACTACTAAAGAAGATGGAGTAACTTATGCTAGTGGTGACCCAGAAACAACTGGAATATCATCACCATTTACTGCATCAAGAACTATTCAAGGAACAACTAGAGCTCATAGAGGGATTGATATAAGTAATGGTGGTCATGGACCAGGTGAGGTAAATGTTATTGCTGCTTTAGATGGGACAGTAGTTTATCCAGAATCTGATGCACAAACTAAATTTAGTAATAATGGATATTATGGTAATCCTGATGGTGGTGGTTTTGGAAACTATATAGTTATTGAACACAGTAATGGTGTTTATACTTACTATGGACATTTATCAACCAATTCTATTAAAGTTAGAAAAGGTGATAAAGTAAAACAAGGTCAATTAATAGCTAAAATGGGTAATAGTGGTAGTTCAACAGGAACTCACTTGCATTTTGAAATAAGGGTAGGTTCACAAGATTCTTCAAATGCGGTTGATCCTTTAACTTATGTCGACCCTAAAAATCCAAGACCAAAAGCTTCAGCATCTAGTAGTAACTGGTCTTTGACTACAACAAGTTTAACTAAAAAAGAATTTAGAGCTAAATTAAATTCTTATTGTAAGTCATCTGGTAATCAAGATTTCTGTAATTATTTTGCTAAAAACGCTAATACTATCTACGATTCTTCTAAAAAGAATAATGTTAATCCAGAATTAGTTGTTGTAACTGCTGGTACTGAAAATTCTTGGAAAAATAGTTGTGGAAATTATAATTTCTGGGGAATTGGAATGCCAAATGGTTCAGATTGTTCATCTGGTCCTTCATATTCATCTATGTCTGAGGCAGTAGCAGGATATGCGAAAACAATACAGGAATACTTAAAAGGGGGAAGTAAAGCCCAAGCGATAGAGGAAAGATATAATGAACGGTCTAGTGCCAATTGTGATTGTGCAGGTTATGGTCATGCTGGTACATTAGAAGGAATGCAATCGGTATATTCTTGGATTGGAGATTATCGGTACAATCCTGGTGATTCTTCTTTAGGTGGATGTTATTATTTAAATGGAAATATGTACGATAAAAATTATTGTAGTAATCATCCTACTTGTACCAATTATTCATCTTGTCCTGCTAATTCTAAAACAACAGTTTGTGAACAAAATGATTATACGGCTTGGCAGTTAAAAGGTAAGAAAAAAATTAGATTTGATATATTTGGATTATAGGTGATAATATGGATAGAATTGAAGTTAAAATTAGTTTAGTAATTGTTATAATAGCTTTAACTTTAATATTGATTTTAGGTTTTAAACCTCAAGCAGGAGTTAAAGAAGTAGTAACAAATCCTAATGAGTTTTATACTGCTAGTAGTTGTGTTGGTCAATATTATTCTTATTTAGCGACCGCTAATACTGATGCATTAATGACTATTTTAGATAAAAAATATATTGAAAAGAATAATATCAATAAATCAAATATAATAAGTAAATTAGATGGTGATAACATACAATATGTATTTTCTCCATCTAAAGCTTATAAAATAAAAGTATCAGAAAATGTAGATAAATATTATATAAAAGGTATCAAACAAAAAGAGTTAATGGATGTAACTGAAAATGTCGGTGAAGAAAAATATGAAATAACTTTGTATCATCAAAATTCTACTTTTACAATAAATCCTTATACTGGAAAAATATAGGAGGTATGAAATGGACAAAAAAACTATTGTTATGGTTATTATTATAATAATACTTTTGGTACTAGTAGTATTAAAACATGATAATCAAGAAGCCACACCTCCTACTTTAGTAGCGGGAGTAAATGAATATATAAGTAAAGATATAACCGATAGAACTATGTCTTCAATATATTTTAATCAATTTATTGATATGATGTTATCAGACCCTGTTAAAGCTTATAGTTTATTAGATAATACAACTAAGGAAAATATGGATTTAAAAGATAAAGAAGATTTTAAGGAGTATGTAAAGCAAAATCAAGATAAATTAATTAATTTGACTCTTAATAATTTTGCTACTTCTACTACTGGGGGGGTTAAAAGTTATCATTGTCTAGCTAGTGATAATACAACTTATATATTTATTCCTAGTTCTGTAATGGAGTACAAAGTAAGAATAAATATTTAAAAAAAATTGAAAAAACCAATAGGTTGTGCTATTATATTTCTGAAGGAGGCCACTTATGAAATTAAAATTTAAAGCTGAAAAAAAAGATGTAACAATTTTTGTGGTCTTTATGATTGCTCTTTTTTATCTTATTGCTCTTGCAGTCGTAAATATCATGGCTTTTCTAAATGAAGATGTTAATTTTACTTTAATACCAATTAAAGCTTTTACTTTAGATTATTTACCAGCGACTATATTTTTCTTTTTAGCGGCGGCTATTGCTTCTTTTTTAAGTGTTTCTGACCATTTTTTTACTAGAGAAAAGGGAATTGGATTTGAAATAGGTAAAAAAGAAGAAGATGGTTATTCTAGATGGGCTAATGAAAAAGAAATCAAAAAGGAAGAACAACTTAGTGTTGTCAATCCAAGTATGGAAACAAGTGATGTAGCTGGTATTCCTCTTATAAATAATGGTAGTGAAATATGGGTTGATAATGGTGAGTATCATAATTTGATTATTGGTTCAACTGGTAGTGGTAAAACAGAGATGTTGGTTCAACCAATGGTTAAGATATTAGCTAAACATGGTGAATCTATGATTATTACTGACCCTAAAGGTGAAATATATCAAAACAATGCCAATGAATTAAGGGAAAGAGGATACAATATTGTTTTGTTGAATTTTAGGGACCCTCAAAAGGGAAATTGTTGGAACCCTTTGACTTTACCTTATTCTCTTTATAAAGAAGGAGATAAAGATAAAGCTAATGAGTTATTAGATGATTTAGCTAAGAATATTTTATATGATGCAGAAAATAAATCAAATGACCCTTTTTGGGAAAATACTTCAGCTGATTATTTTGCGGGTTTATCTTTAGCTCTTTTTGATGATGCTAAAGAAGAAGAAATTAATTTAAATAGTATTAATGTTATGACAACAGTTGGTGAAGAGAAAATAAAAGGAACTAATACTATTTATATGAAGGAGTATTTTAGTACTAAAGATGTTGGTTCACCAGCTTATATCAATGTAGCTTCAACTTTAACAGCTCCTCAAGAAACTAAAGGTAGTATTTTATCAGTATTTAAACAAAAAATAAAGTTATTTTCATCAAGAGAAAATTTATCTGAAATGTTATCTCATAGTGATTTTGATATGAAAGATATTGGTAGAAAGAAAACAGCTGTTTTCTTAGTTATCCAAGATGAAAAAACAACCTATCATTCATTGGTTACTATTTTTATAAAACAATGTTATGAAACTTTAATTGGGGTTGCTCAAGAAAATGGTGGTAAACTTCCATATCGTACTAATTTTATTCTTGATGAGTTTGCGAATATGCCACCTTTAAAAGATGTTACAACTATGGTAACAGCTGCCAGAAGTAGAAAGATAAGGTTTAATTTTATTATTCAAAACTTTGCTCAATTATCATCTGTGTATGGTAAAGAAGATGGTGACACTATCAAGGGTAACTGTGGTAATTTGATTTATTTAATCAGTAGTGAATTAGCTGCTTTAGAGGAAATTAGTAAGTTATGTGGTGAGAAAAAATCTAAGGACAAGGATAAAACTGCTAGTACCCCTTTAGTTACAGTTAGTGATTTACAAAGGATACCTCAGTGGACGACTATTTTAATTAGGGATAGGTGTTTTCCTTTTAAAACTAAATTGACTCCAAATTTTGAGATGTTACAAAATAATGCTTGGGGTAAAGATTATGGGAAAGCTGATTTTCCAAGAAGAAAAAAACAAGAGGTACCAGTTTTTGATTTGAAAGCTGTTGTTGATAAGATAAGGGAAGAGAAAATAAACAGTTTATTAGGTGAAAAAGGTAGTTCACCATTTGGTTTACCAAGTATGCCTTTTCCTGGTTTAAGCCCTAAAAATCCTTTTGAACATAATGATAAAAAACCGAATGTTCCTCAAGGTTTTGATGTTGATGAATTGGTTAAAAGGATAGATGCTAAAATAGCTGAGTTGGAAGAGGAAGAAAGAAAGGAACAAGAGGAAAAGAACAAAATGGAAGTTAAAACAGAAGAGATATCAATTAATGACAAGTTACCTAGAATTTTACCAAGTCAGGTATTTGATGAGAAGGAAATAACTGATGACCAATTTTTTGATGATTTCTTTTGTGATGAAGATGAATAGGAGCTTTAACTACAAGCTTCTTTTTTTATGCATATATTAAAGTAGGGTGGTTTTATGCAATTTGAAATTGATAAAAAACAGATAGATTATTCAATGGAAATAATTGATATAAGAGAATATGATTCCTATCAAGAAGAACATATTGATAAAGCTATATGGGTACCACTGCAAAAAATTATTTCAACTCCCTATACAGTTTTAGACAAAAATAAAAAGTATTTAGTATATTGTGACAAAGGACACCTTAGTTTTAAAGTATGTAATATTTTAAGAAATCAAGGATATCAAGTATGGAATTTAATTGGTGGATATGAAAATTGGAAGGAAAAATAATTCCTTCTTTTTTGTATTTTAATTTAAAAGGGTTTTAAAAGTGCTATTATTTATTATTTCAAAATGATATGTTTTATTTTTTGCTTGTTAAGGATAATAATTTATGATAATATAATAACTAGAAAGGTAGGAAGAATATGTGTAAAGA
>CANRBE010000004.1 GCA_947628785.1 uncultured Bacilli bacterium | reverse complement strand
TGATATGATGAATCACATCAATAATGTTCAACGTAAAAGTTTAGATTATCAAACTCCATACCAACTTTTCTTCCAAAAATATGGGGAAGATATTTCTAAAAAATTTCATCTCATTGAAATTAATAAAAATGAAATTAATTTAAGCTATAAATTATTACAAAAATAGCTTTAAAAAAAGAAAACAATTGATAAATAATTTTAATTTTTTAATTGCATTTAATTTTTGAAAAAAGTTTCAAAAATCTTTTTAGTATGCCTAAATTTCCTTTTTTCACGAATTATTTTACCAAAAATATCAAAAAAATCAAGAAAAAACTTGCATTTTATCTTGATATTAAAAGAATTTTTTATAACTTGCATTTTACTATTTAACTAACTTTTGTTTACTTGTCTAATTATTTAAAAAATATATGTATATTTAAAATAAAATATTTATATAAAAATCTATATATTTGTAAAATTTATATTTTTTACATCATTTATTTTAAAATTATGTCAATTAATGTTATAATATTATTAATAATAAGGAGGCTTTTTATGAACAATTCTAATAATATATTTGATAATAATGGAATAACACCACAACAACCAAACAATATACCTAATGGAAATATACCAGAAGCACCATCATCAAATGAAATACCAAGTAATCAAAATATTGCTCCAATGCAACAACCAAGTAATAATTCTACTCAATCTAATAATAATATTTCTAATGAACTTAATAGTGTGAATACAACAGTTATAAAACCACCTGTTAATCAGCAAATAACTACTCCACAAAACCAAAATCTTAATAATGTAACCCAAAATTCTCCATCTAATAATAATTTAAGTGATGATGAATTATTAAAGGCTTTTATTGGAAAAAATTATGAAAAGATTACAACTAGACCATTTAATATTGCAGGTTTCTTTTTTACAACATTTTATATGTTTTATCGAAAGATGTTTTTGTATGGTATTCTTTTATTTATAGTTAATTTGATAATATCAAATTTTATAATAAAAAACAGTTTTATTATATCTATCTTGTTAGGAGTATTAGTTGGATTTTTAATTAACAAAATTTATTTATATTATGCAAAGAAAAAAATTGATAAAATAAAATTAGAAAATCCTCAAAAGAGTAATGAAGAATTAAAAAATATTTGTTCTACTAAAGGTGGAACAAGTGTTGGAAAAATATTCTTGGGATTTTTTGCTCAATTTGGTATTGCATTTTTATTAGTTATAATTATGATGTTGATTGGATTAAGTAGTTTTGTTGGAGATTTATTTAATCTTGATAACTGGGATATAACAATTAATGGAAATAAAATTAATAGTGGTGATGATACTAATAATTCTTCTCCATCAACTCAAGCTACAGGAACTTTATTAGAAAACGTAACCGTTAATGGATATTCTTGTCTTAACTCAAAATGCACTATTTCGATAGAAGATTCAAAGGGAACAACAACTGACTATATAATGAATTCAAATGATGAATTATTTAAAGCTCTTAATGATTATAAAGACTATATTAAAGTAAACATATATTATACTTCTAATGGAAGTGAAAAAACTATTTCTAGCTATAAAATATACTTAAAATCAAATAATGAAGATATAAGTTCTATTAAAACAGAAGATGAATTAAGAAGTAAAATAGGACTATATTCTTTAGGTACTCATACTGATACATTTACTTTAAAAGAAATAGGAACAACAGGATTTGGTTTAAGTTCTGATGCTTCATATAATTATACAAGTTATACATTTGTTGATAGTAAAAATATTGAATATGAAATGAAATACATAAATTCAAATGGTACTTTAAAATTAACTGAAGGTAATAAATATACTGTTACTTTTGAAGTCGTTGAAGGAACATTTGATTATGAGTTTAATATTAAGTCAGTAAAATAATTACTAATTGTACTAATAAAATGAATAATTATTTAAATAAAGTTAAATCAAAAAAAGAAGGTAATATTGTAAATTTAAATATAAATTTTATGATATGTTAATTTATAACAAAAGTGTTTAGTATAAAAATAAGGAAACATGACAGTAGTTTCCTTGTTTTGTTTTTTAAATAATGGTAAAATATATTATTATAATTCATTTAGTATTGTGATAAATTTATAGCTATCATTCGTGTCTTAAAAAAGTCACATTTTGGTAATTAAAAATTTGGCTTGGACACGAATTTTTTGGCTAACTATAATCATAAGGAGGCTTTTATGTTCAAATTAGTATCAAATTATAAGCCAAGTGGCGACCAACCAGAAGCTATTGATAAATTAGTTGAAGGAATAAATAACAAGGATAAGTACCAGGTTTTACTTGGAGCAACAGGTACTGGTAAAACATTTACTATTGCGAATGTAATCCAAAAAGTTAATAAAAAAACTTTAGTTTTAGCACATAATAAAACTTTAGCAGGACAACTATATTCTGAATTAAAAGAATTATTTCCTAATAACCATGTTGAATATTTTGTTTCTTATTATGATTATTATCAACCAGAAGCTTATGTTGCCAAAACTGATACATATATAGAAAAAGACGCTGCAATTAATGATGAAATCGATGAATTAAGACATGCGGCTACTTCTGCATTATTAAATAATGATGATGTTATTGTAGTAGCTTCAGTATCTTGTATATATGGTATTGGAGAAGTAGAAGATTATAAAGATAAAATGATGACTTTAAATGTTGGTGATAATATAAGTCGTGATGAAGTTATGACTAAATTAGTTGATATGCTTTATGAAAGAAACAATTTAGAACTTAAAAGAGGTACTTTTAGAGCAAGAGGTGATATTTTAGAAGTAATTCCTATAAGTCAACATGGAAAAGCTATAAGAATTGATTTTTTTGGTGATGAAATAGATAAAATATTAGAATATGATACATTAACTGGTAATATATTAAATCAGAAAAAAAGTATTTCTCTTTTTCCAGCTAGTCATTTTGTTACAAATGAAGAAAAATTAAAACAAGCTGTAGCTAATATTAAAGAAGAATTAAATGAGAGATTAGAATATTTCAAAAAAAATGATAAATTAATTGAACATCAGAGATTAAAAGAAAGAACAAATTATGATATGGAAATGCTACTTGAAACTGGCAGTTGTCGTGGAGTAGAAAATTATTCAAGACATTTAGCTTTAAAACCACCAGGGGCAACTCCTACTACCCTAATGGATTTTTTTGGTGATGATTATTTATTAATAGTTGATGAATCACATGTTACCTTACCTCAAGTTAGAGGTATGTTTAATGGAGATAGAGCAAGAAAACAAGCTCTAGTTGATTATGGATTTAGATTACCTAGTGCTTTAGATAATAGACCTTTAAAATTTCCTGAATTTGAGGAAAAAATAAATCAAGTAATATGTGTATCAGCCACCCCAGGTGATTTTGAACTTGAAAAAGCTAGTCAAGTAGTTGAACAAATAATTAGACCAACTGGTTTACTAGATCCAATTATTGAAGTAAAAGAAACAAAAGGACAAATAGATGATTTATTAGTTCAAATAGAAAAGGTAAAAAAACAAAACGAAAGAGTATTAATTACTACTTTAACTATTAGAATGGCTGAAGAACTAACATCCTATTTGAAAAATTTAGATATTAAAGTAGCTTATTTACATTCTGAAGTTAAAACATTACAAAGACTTCAAATAATTAGAGATTTAAGACTTGGAAAATATGATGTATTAGTAGGTATAAACTTACTTAGAGAAGGATTAGATATTCCTGAAGTATCTTTAATCGCTATTATGGATGCTGATAAACAAGGTTTCTTAAGAAGTGATAGAAGTTTAATACAAACAATTGGTAGAGCCGCTAGAAATGCTAATGGAAAAGTAATTATGTATGCTGATTCTATTAGTGATTCAATGAAAAAAGCAATAAATGAAACAAAAAGAAGAAGACAAATACAAGAAAAGTATAATCAAGAACATGGAATAATTCCAAAAACTATTATTAAAGAAATAAGAGAAGTAATTTCTAACAATGAAGAAGCAACTATAACAAATGAAGAAAAATTAAGTAAAAAAGATAAAAAAGAATTAATTGTTAAAGTAGAAAATGAAATGCAAGAAGCTGCAAAACAACTTGATTTTGAAAGAGCAATGTACCTTAGAGATATATTATTTGAATTAAAAGAAAATAAATAGTAAATAAACTTTTAATAAAAGAATATGGTATAATAAAAAAGAGGTTAAATATGAGTGAAAAAAATAAAATTATATTTTTAGAATCAGGTATTAATATTATTTGTTATGCCTTGATACTAGTAATGATGTCAGAGTTATTTCAAAAAACAATCCAAATTGATAATAGCTATTTTGGAGTATGGGGATTATTGATATCTTTAGTTATTTTTATAATGAATAAAACAGTAAAACCAATTATTTTTTCCTTGACCTTACCAATTACTGCTTTAACACTAGGGTTATTCTACCCTCTTATTAATTTATTTATTTTAAAAATAGTTGATCTACTGTTTTTTAATCATTTTAATATTCATGGATTTTTTATGAGTTTGTTAGTAGCTATTCTTATTAGTTTTACTAATATGATTTTAGCTAAAGGTATTATTAAACCAATGATAAGGAGGAATAAGAATGAATCCAATAGCTATAAAATTAGGACCAATTAATATTTACTGGTATTCAATATTTATTATTCTAGCTTTTATTATTGGTATTTTGCTTGCTTTAAAAGAAGCTAAAAAACAAAATATTTCTCAAGATATTATGATTGATTATTTTTGTTATTTAATACCCTCTGTTTTAATCGGGGCTAGACTTTATTATGTTTTGTTTAATTTAAATTATTATTTAGCTAATCCAGTAGATATTATTAAAGTATATGAAGGTGGGCTCGCCATTCATGGTGGTGTAATTGTCGGTACTATTGTAACTATTATCTATTTTAAAAAACATAAAATTAATTTTTTTAAAATTTCAGATATTATGGTTATAAGTCTAATACTTGGTCAAGCTATTGGAAGATGGGGTAACTTTATCAACAAAGAAGCATTTGGTCCAATGGCTTCTAAAGCAATTTTAAAAGCATTACATATTCCAAAATTTATTATAGATGGAATGTTTATAGATGGGCATTATTATCAACCGACATTTTTTTATGAATCTGTTTGGTGTATAATAGGTTTTATTATATTATTATTAATAAGAAAGTTTAAAAAAACAAATCTTGGGGAACTTACTTCATATTATTTAGTTTGGTATGGTATAGGTCGTTTTATGATAGAAAGTTTAAGAACTGATAGTTTAATGTTTATGGGACTTAAAGTAGCTCAAATAGTTTCTGTTATTTTTATTATTTTGGGTGTTTTTATATTTGAATATAGTTTAAGAAAGGATAATTCAAATGAATAATTACGATGTTGATGTAGTAGTAATAGGTTCTGGTATCGCAGGTATTACCGCAGCTATTTATTTAAAAAGGGCTTCTATAAATGTTGTTTTAATTGATATGAATGCTCCAGGAGGACAACTTTTAAATATAAAAAAAATAGAAAATTATCCTGGATATAAAGAGATTACGGGGCCTGATTTAGCTATAAAATTATATGAACAAGTTACTAATTTAAATATTCCTTTTTATGTAGAAGAAGTTATTGAGATTAAAGATGGTGATAAAAAAGTTATAACAACTTCAAATTCTATTTTTACATGTTCTGGTCTTGTTTTAGCAACTGGTAGAGCTTTAAAAACTTTAGGTTTACCTAATGAAAATAAATTTAGGGGAAAAGGACTTAGTTTTTGTGCTACTTGTGATGGAGCTTTATATAAAGATAAAACTGTTTGTATATTAGGAACAGAAAAAGAAGATGTTGATTATTTATTAGGAGTTTGTAAACAAGTTATTATTTTAAATCCTACTTTAAAATGTGACTATAAAGAAAGTGGCAAAATAAAAATAATAAATCAATCAAAAGTAGAACAATTAATAGGTGATAATAAATTAGAAAGTATTGTTGTAAATGGTAAAAAAATAGACACCTCTGCCCTATTTATTAATTTGGATTCAGTACCTAGTATTTCTTTTATAAAAGATATACCTATTCATAAAGATAAAGGATATATCGTAGTTAATAATAAAATGCAAACTAATATAAAAGGTATTTATGCTTGTGGAGACATTATTAAAAAAGATTTATATCAATTAGTTACGGCCGCAAGTGAAGGAGCTATAGCGGCTACTAATTTAAGAAAAGAAATAAAAAGTCATAACTAATGACTTTTTTCTTGCATTTTAATTAATACTTTTTGTTTAATAATTTTTAATCTTTCTTTTCTTTTAGAATTTGTTGATGATTTTTCTAGTTTATCTAAAATAAATACTAATTTTTCTTGTTCAGTTAATTTATTTTGTTGGTCCATTTATTAACATCTCCTCTTTTAAAGTATTATTAAGTTTATTAGTTAAGATAGTTAAATCTATATCATCACCTTTGATACCATAGCTAGATATAATGGTAATAGCTTCATTAATTAATTCTTGGTATTCATTTATATCAATTAAATTATTATTAAAAGATTGTTCTAATAATTTAAGAAATAAATTATATTTTTCTTTTAAATCACCTTTACTATATAAAATATTATGTACATCATTTTTATTAAAAGATATAAGTTCTTTTGTTTGATAATATTCTTTTAAATTTTGATTTTTTTCTGTGTATTTTTGTCTATTGATAACATATATTGGTATATTGAAATATTGAGCTGCTAATTTAGATTGGTCGCTTATATTACCGTCAAAACAAATAATACAATTTGGTTGTAGTCGATGGTCAAAATTAGCCTTTTCACTACTTTTTCTATCTAAAACAACTTCATTATAATTTTCACTTTCTGATTGTAAAACATCAGGAATCATATAATGATTTGAAAAACTAGATGGGTTTAATAGCCTTTTGTCAAATTCTATACCAGTATCACAAGAATCCATTAAGTATAATGATTTATCTGAAATGTCATTAAAACCATAATATACAGCATTTTTTCTACCATTTCCTACACAATTCATATGTGTATTACTTATCATACTAGTTGATAAAGTTGAAGACCCTTCTAATTTGTTAAAAAGAGCCGGATTATTTATTATTCCATTATTATGAATATTGAAAGAATCAACATTATGAATCAGAAGTTTAAAATCAATACCATCTAATTCTAAAACATTTATAGGTCTATTTTTAGAAATTATTTGATTATTAATATCTAATAAATCACTGTCAACTCCAAAAATTGTGCTATATTTTATTCCTTTTTTATGATTAAAGTCAGGTTTAAATAAAGAATTTTTAAGTAAAGAACCATAATAATTTTTAAGCTTGTTAGTAATATCAAAAAAAGAGGTATTGATTTGTCCTAATTTAATAATATCATTGAATTTTAAGCGGAGAGAATCAATGTTGTTTTCATTTATTATTTCTTTTACTATTTCTATACTAGCTATATCTTCAATACTTAAAATATTCTTTTTTTCAATAATGTTAGTTAAAAAATTATTTGAATCAATATTATATTCTTTAAATATTTTTATTGCTTCCAAAAGATTAGTATTAAATAAAATTTTTAGAATATTATTTTTAACTTCTTCTAAAGTATTGCTATTAATTTTTTCTTTTAATAAATTTTGACGATATTGTCTATAATTAGTTAAATCGTTAACATTTGAAACATTGAAAGTGTTTTTTTTCGATAATATTTCTAAAAGATTATTTTGTTGTTTATCATTTAAAGAAATATTATTATCTAAAATATCTTTAATAAGAGATTTAGTATTTTCATAATTTAATAAAGACATATGTAAAAATTTTTTATCATAAATAGGTAATTTAATTATATAATCAATCCAATTTTTTAATAAATTATCATTATTTTTTGTAGCATTTATTAATACTTTATCAGCTCCACTGTTATATTCTAATATTGTAGAAATAATGTTATATCCATATGTATTTACAATTTTAGGACTAAGTAATTCAGTAGTAGTTAAAACTGGATTAGTTAAATTTAATTCTGGTCTAATTTTAAGTAAATTTGTAAGAGTTTGATTTAGATAATTTGTTTCAAGGGTTTCAATATTTAGATGTTTTAAAAGTGATAAAATTTTAGTTTTTTTACTTTTTAAAAAATATTGATAAGTTAAATTTTTAGCTTCGTTGACCGTTAAAAATTGATTTTTTTTGTTTTCTTTTAAATAGTCAAAAAAATCATTATCGCATTTAATTAAATTATCATAACCAAAAGTTTCAATAAAAAGTAATAATTCATTATTATCAAATATATTCAAATATTTATTTAAAGGAGTATTTTCTATAATTTTAGACATATCAATATTATTAAAACAATCTGTTCTTAATAAAGAAACAGGTATTTTTTGAGGATTTTTAATATTACAATTTTTAAAATTAACAAATTTATCTATATCTAAATTTATAATTTCAAAATCCAAGTTTGCTTTAGATTTTGAAAAATCTGCTCTATGTTTTTCATCACTAAAAATATATAAATTTTCCCAAGCTTCAAAAGGAATTTCACTTAAATCATAAGATAATAGTTGACTTTGAAAGTTAAAATAAGAACTTAAAGCTTGTTGTTCATACATATTTTCATCAAAATTAGGATTATCTTGATTTTGTTGAACAACTATTGATGCTTGTTCAATAAATTTTTGCATTTTTTGTTTAAATTCATTAAATTGATTTAAGTTTAATTTCATTATTTTAGCATCTCCTATTTTAATTATTATAACATTAATTAAATAAAATATTGATAAAGTAAAATCTTTTTTACATTTTATTTACAACTTTCCTATTCCATAGTATAATAAAACTAATTAAGAAATACTATATAAAGAAAGGAGTCAATAGTTAATATTTATAAACTATTGTTATTTTTATGAGAAAAAAAGTTGTTGTTTTAGGTGGTGGGACTGGTATGTCTCAATTACTTAAAGGTTTAAAAGAATTTCCTGTTGATATAACTGCTATTGTATCAGTATGTGATGATGGAAAAAGTACGGGACGACTTCGAAAAGAATTTAATGCTTTGGCAGTTGGAGATATCAGAAAAGTAATAGTTAGTTTATCTAATACAGATCCTCTAATGGATGAAATTATGAATTATCGATTTAAAACAACTAGTGATTTAGATGGACATACAGTAGGTAATTTAATGCTTATTGCGATGCTTAATTTAGTTGGTAATGTGTCAGATGGAATATCATCTTTAAAGCAAGTATTCAATTTAAAAGGTAAAGTGTTACCTTTAACTGAAGAAACTGTTACTTTAGTAGGAGAAATGATTGATGGAACTAAAGTTATAGGAGAACATAATTTATTAAATAATAACAAACAAATAAAAAAGGTTTATTATGAAAAAGAACCAAAAGTACATCCAGAAGTTATAAAAACAATCAAAGAAGCTGATTTGATAATTTTAAGTATGGGAAGTTTATATACTAGTATTATATCTAATTTAATTTGTAAAGAAGTAATAAATGCTTTAGATAATTCAAAAGCTCCTATTTCTTATATATGTAATATTATGACTCAACCAGGGGAAACTAATCATTTTACAGTTTATAATCATATTGAATGTTTAAATAAATATTTAGGTAAAAGAAAAATAAATACTGTTTTTGTAAATGACGGTAAAATACCTAATCATATTTTAAAAAAATATGAAAGTATGGAACAAAAAGACCAGGTAAAAATAGATGAAGATATTTTAAGACAAAATGATATTATGGTATTAAAAAATAACTATGTCACAATTGAAGATGAAAGAATAAAACATAGAACAGATTTATTAGCTTTAGATGTTTACCGATATATAATAGGTGATTTATGTCATTCACAGGACAAGTAAAAAATGAAGTTGCATCATTAGAAATAGTAACTCCTGAATGTTTTTCTGAATTATCTTCAATGCTTAGAAATATTGGTACTATAAAAAATAATGTTTTAAGAATATCTACAGAAAATGAAATGGTTGCTGAAAGAATTTTTACTATGTTTAGAAAAATGTTTTCTATTATACCTAAAGTTACAGTCAGAAAAGGCTATAATTTTCATAAAAACTATATATATATATTAGAGGTAAACAGTAAAATTGATGAAATAAAAGAAACTCTTTTGTTTGAAGAAAATGTTCCACCTCAATATCTAATAGAAGGAGAAAATGATAAAAAATCATATTTACAAGGTCTTTTTTTAGCCTGTGGTAGTATTAATGATCCTAAAAAATCTAGATATCATTTAGAATTTTATGTTGATACTAAAGAATATGCTAGATTTATCTCTAAAATATTAAATGAGTTTTATTTAAACAGTAAAGTTTTAAAAAGGGATAGTAAATATATGGTTTATATTAAAGAAGCTGAAAAAATAGGTGATTTTTTAAGAATAATTCAATCTATTAATTCTCTATTTTATTATGAGGATATTAGAATATATAGGGACCATGTTAATATGACTAATAGACTAAACAACTGTGAACAAGCTAATGTCGATAAAATGATTCAAACAGCGACCAATCAAGTTAAAGAAATCCAAACCATCGAAAAAATTCAAGGACTTGATTTATTAGATGAAAAAACTAAAGAAGCAGCTATATATAGATTAAAATATCCTGAAGCTTCCTTACAAGAATTAAGTGAAATTATTACTTTGGAAACAGGAAATTCAATTACTAAATCAGGTTTACATCATAGATTTGTTAAAATTAAAGATTTAGCTAATAAAATTAAGACAGAAAATGAAAAAAATGTCAATAAAAAATAAAATACTAATAAAACATTGACTAAAAATGAATATTTGATATAATAATATCAGTATATGTTTGAACTTGCGATTCAGTATATACATAATAAATAAACTTTTAAAAAATGGGGGGAGAATTATGAAAAAAACTTTAATTGCTATGTTTGCTTTATTGACATTTGTTCCAATGATTAAAGTAAATGCTTTAGATTTTGGTAAAGTAGACGTTTTAAAAGCAAAAGATACTATAGGAGATCCAAAAGTAAGTGGAAATCAAAGTGCTGATGTAGTTGTAACTTATGAAGGAGTTACAGTTAAAATGGAAGACCCAGTTCCACCAGCTAAACCAACTTCAGAAGCTTGGGTTGGAGTTAAAGTAACCGCTCCAAGTACAATAACAGCAGATGTAAAAAAAGCTAAATATAGAAATATAGCGCAACCAAATCAACCTATAAAATCTTTCTGGGAAAATCAAGATTCTAATAAAGGTGATGAATCAGACCAAACGAGATTTTTAAACTTTTGGGGAGCTATTGATTTAGAACTTTTAAAAACAGCTGTTGAAAAAGGAACAATATTCTATTATGCTTGGGAATTTGACTGGGATGGAGACGGAGAATTCGAACAAAAAGTAACTTTAAAAGTTGACCCTGCAAAAGTAGGTTTAAAAGCTCTAGAAGAAGATAAAGAAATCTGGAATGAAATAATATATGAAACTGAAGAAGAAAAATATGTTGATGTTACAGTTAAAGCAACAGGTATAAAAAATGTTCCAAGTGAATTAGCTGAAGATAAAATCAGAATTAAAAAAGAAGGTATGACTAAGGAAGAATTAGAAGCTTTTATTGAAAAAATTCAAGAAGCTTTAAAAGAAAAAGGTTTAGAATTTGGTGGATTTTTTACAAACCAAGATTTAAAAACAACTTTTGATTTTACTAAAGCTTTAAATAGTGATACTACTGTTTATCTTCAATTAAAAGAAAAAGCTAATGAGGTTGAAGTACCTACAACTACTTTAACACCTGAAAAAACAAATAAAGCAGAAAAAAACCCAGCGACTGGAGATAGTATTTTAACATTTGCTTTATTATTAGTAGTAGCCTTAACTGGAACACTGGTTACAGCTTATAAACTTAAAAAATCAAATTAATATTAAATAATAAAACCCCATTTCTTGAATAAAGAAATGAGGTTTTTATATGAAAAAATTAAAATATAAATTTTTAATGTCAAGGAAAAATAAAAACTTGAAAATTTATTGACTAAAATTTAAAATTTGGTATACTGTTAGTAGTATATATTTGGATTTGGTTTATTCAGTATATACTGAATTATTATGTATAACATACATAATAAAAAATTTATAAAATTAGGGAGGAGGTGAATGAATTTGAAAAAAATCATTATGCCTTTAATTGCCTTTGTTTGCGGTTTAGCTATTATACCTAATGTATATGCAGAAGATGAAAAAGTTGCTACTAATGAAAGTACATTAAATACTGCTATAAGTGAATTAAAATCAACAGGTGGAACTATTAAAATAAATGATGAAATAACAGCTGAAGAAATAATCTTAATAAAAGATATGGAAAAACCTATTATTATAGATTTAAATGGACATAAAATAGATAGAACTGAAGGAAACTGTGTTTTTAATATTGAAAATAGTACAGTAACTTTTAAAGATAGTACTAAAACAGATGGAACAGTAGAACATAAAACTGGAAGTTCAATTTATGCTAGTACTAACTCTGTTGTAACTATTGAAAATGGTAACTATGTTGGTGGACTTGTTGTATGGGGAGATAAAGCTAAACTTAATATTCAAGGTGGAACAGTAACTACAGATGGATTTGCTGTTTCTGGAAATGGTGCTGAAACAACAGATTCAACTATTAATATTTCAGGTGGTACTTTAACAAGTACAGGAACTGCTGCTATTTATCATCCACAAACTGGTAACCTTACAATTACTGGAGGTTCTATAACTGGTTTAGTTGGTATTGTTGCTCGTCAAGGTAATGTAAAAATCGATGGTGGACAAATTAAAGCTACTGGAGATGCATCTAGAACAGATAGAATTGGAGATGCAAAAAATGCTGATGGTAGTTATGTTCAATTACCATTAGGTGGTGCTATAGTAGTAGATAATACTGAAAGTGCTTATGAAGGAACTGCTCATGTAGATGTTATTAAAGGAAATTTTGAAACTACTGGTACTCCAATTACATCATTTGGTAATACTGCTACTGATGTAAAAGTATTAGGAGGAAACTTTAATCAAGATGTAAAAACAATGTTTTTAGGTGAAGGACTTACTCAGGATGAAGATGGAAATGTAGTTGATCCAGATACAATAGCGTCTACACAAACTCCTGAAAAACAAGAACCAACAAAAACAGATAAAGCTGATAAAAACCCAGCTACTGGTGATAATATTTTAACATTTGTATTATTATCATTTGTTGCTCTATCTGGAGCTTTAATAACAGCTAAAGTAGTTAAAAAAGCTTAATTAAAATAAAAGGAATGGTTTACTATTCCTTTTATTTTGCCTAAATTTAAGATAATTTATTTATATAATAAAAAAATCTCTTGAAAAAAATAAAATATGTGATAAAATATTACAACTGAAAGAAGGGGAAATAATGATTAATGTCAAAAAATATTTTAATATGTTATTAGGTCGTAAATTTGATATTTCAGAATTTATAAAAACTTTTTTACCATTACTTCAAGAAAGTGGTGTTGGCGAATTTAATTTAGATGAACTATCTAAAAAACTTTATTATTATTATAAAACATCTCAGTTTAAAGAAATATTTGAAGAATTATCTATTAATGATTATGAAGAAAAATTAAATATAACAGAAGTTGTTGAACAAGAAAAAAATTTAGCCCAAAACTTATGGTATGAAGATTCTAAACCAGAAAAAATATATTTAAACTATCCTAGTTATATGCCATTAAATGTTTGGAAAAGTAATTTATCAAGAGATGGGTTAAATAAATTAACTAAAATAGCTTGTGATTTTTCAACTAGATATAAAATAGAAATAACTAGTATAAGTCCTTTAAATATATATTCACTAAATCCAAATAAAAAATTTTATTACTTAGGATCTGGAATTTCTAATAGAAAAGAAATCAGATGGGATTTAATAACTGATGGAGATATAAAAAATATTAAAATACAAAATAATAACGGAAATTTTTTCTTTGAAAATCCTGAAGAAATAGAAAATAAATTACTTTTAAAAAACAATACTATTAAAGCATTGTATTTAAAAAATGCTAAATATGCTATTATCCAAGGATTTATTAATAATGAAATAAAAAAAATAAAAGTATATACAGAACTATTAGATAAATATACATTAGAACAAATAAAAAACCTTGGTAACACAATTTATAAAACAGATGAAAATTTAATAGATGAAGGAAAACCTTATGTTAGAAAAATAAAAATCTAAACATCTTAAACGATGTTTTTTTAAATTTTCATTGTTTCCCTTTAGATAACTTGATATAATATTTTTAAGGCCATTACCTTAATATATAGAAAGTAGGTAAAATATGAAAGTAATATTTATAAAAGATTTAAAAGGACAAGGAAAGAAAAATGAAATAAAAGAAGTAAAAGATGGATATGCTATTAACTTTTTAATTAAAAAGGGATATGCCATTAAAGCTGATGCTACAAATATCAAAAATTTAAACAAAAAACTTCAAACTGATAAATTAGAAGAGAATCTTTTTATTAAAGAAATGGAAGATTTAAAACACAAGTTAGAAAAAGAAACTATTATTTTTACTGTCAAAACAGGTGCTCAAGACAAAATGTTTGGACAAATTTCAGTAAAACAAATAAAACAAGAATTAGATAAATTAGGATATGCTATAGATAAGAAAAAAATCAAAATAGAAAATCCTATTATGTCTTTAGGGTATCATGAAATCAAAATAGAACTTCATAAAAAAGTAATTGCCAAAATAAAAGTGTCTGTAAGGAAGTGATATAATGAATCAAAAAGTAATGCCCCATGATAACAATGCTGAACAATCAGTTCTTGGCGCAATGTTTATGTCTAATCGAGCTTTAAAAAGATGTTGTGAAGCATTAACAAAAGAACAATTTTATTCAGAAAGTCATGCTAAAATATTTGAAGTAATGAAAAACTTATCTGAAGCTAATAAACCAGTTGATATAACTATATTAGTTTCTGAATTAGATAAAAGAAAAGAATTAAATCAAGTTGGAGGAATAGAATACTTAACTGAACTAACATCAATAGTTCCAAGTGCTGCTCATGTAGAAGAATATATTGGTATTGTCATAGAAACAGCTATCAAACGAAAACTTATTGAAACAGCCTATACGATTGAACAAGATGGTTTTAACTGGACATCTTCTTTAGATGAACTTTTAGATAAATCAGAAAAAATAGTAATGGATATAGGAAAATCAAGAAGTACAAAAGAATTTCAAAAAATCCAAGATGTTTTAATAAATACACAGGCTAATTTAGAAAAATTAGCTTCATCAGATAGTTCAATTACTGGTTTAGAAACAGGATATCGTTATTTAGATAAAATAACATCAGGATTACATCCTAACGAATTAATAATAATAGCGGCTCGTCCAAGTATGGGAAAAACAGCCTTTGCCCTAAATTTAGCTACTAATATAGCATTTAATAGTGGAAAAGATATTGCTTTATTTACTTTAGAAATGCCAGCTGAACAATTAGCTATTAGAATGCTTTCATCAGTAGGTCAGATAGATGGTAGAAAATTAGCTAGTGGAAGATTAGAAAATAATGACTGGAAAAGACTTAATGAAGCTATTAGTCGTTTAGCTGAAACAAATATATATATTGATGATACATCTGGTATATCAATCAATGAAATAAGAGCTAAAGCTAGAAGATTAGCTAGTGAAGGAAATCTTGGAATAATAATTATTGATTATCTTCAATTAATAAGTGTAACTTCTAGGTTTTCTGGAAATAGACAACAAGAGATAGCGGAAATATCAAGGTCTTTAAAAACTTTAGCGATGGAGTTAAAAATACCAATTATTGCCTTAGCTCAATTATCCCGTAGTGTAGATTCAAGGGATGATAAAAGACCAATACTAAGTGATTTAAGAGAATCTGGATCAATTGAACAAGATGCAGATATAGTTGCCTTTTTGTATCGGGAAGATTATTATAAACCCAGTGTTGCAATTGATGAAAATACAAGTGAAAGTGAATTTATAATAAGGAAACATCGTAATGGACCAACCACTACCGTTAATTTAATTTTTAAAAGAGATAAATCAACATTTGTTGATATGGATGATAGTTTTAAGAGGGAAAATAATGAATAAATTAAATGTTTGTGTTTTAGCTAGTGGGTCAAAAGGAAACTCTAGTTATATAGCTAGTAACAATACTAAAATATTAATAGATGTTGGAATGACTTGTAGTTATATAGTAAATAAATTAAAAAGTATCAATGTTATGCCTGAAGAAATAGATGCTATATTAATAACTCATACTCATTCAGACCATATAGCTGGTTTAAAAGTATTTTTAAAAAAGTATAAAACAACTGTTTTTTTAACAAAAAAAATGTATGAAGATATAAAGGATAAAATAAATATATCATCATTTGTTATAATAGAAGATGATTTCGAGGTAAATGATTTACATATAACTTTGATAAAAACTTCTCATGATGCTAATGATTCGTTAGGTTATGTAGTAGAAAATAATGGTAAAACAGCTGTTTATTTAACAGATACTGGTTATATAAATCAAAAAAACTATAATAAATTAAAAAACAAAAATGTTTATATTATGGAAAGTAATCATGATGTAGAAATGCTAATGGAAGGAAGTTATCCGTATCATTTAAAACAACGTATTTTAGGTGATTATGGACATTTATCTAATCATGATAGTGCCATTTATTTAACTAAATTTATCGGTAATGATACTAGACATATATTTTTAGCTCATTTAAGTGAAGAAAACAACACCCCTACCCTAGCCCTATCTACTTTAAAGGAAATGTTAGAAGAAAAAAATATAGATTTTACTTCAATATCGATAGCTGGTCAAAAAGAAAGAACGGAAGTTATTGAAATATGATAAAATTGTTAGTAGTAGGTAAATTAAAAGAAAAATATTTTAGGGATGCTTGTTTAGAATATCAAAAAAGATTACAAAAATATTGCAAATTAGAAATTGTTGAAGTAATGGATAAATCTGGTGATGAAAAAAAAGTAAAAGAACAAGAAAAAAATTTACTTTTTGCCAAAATAAAAGACAAAGATTTTGTTGTAACTTTAGAAATAGAAGGAAATAAAATGTCTTCATTAGAATTTTCTAAACATTTAGAAGAGTGGCAAATGAATTATAGTGACATTGTTTTTGTCGTAGGGGGTTCTTATGGTTTAGATGATGAAGTAAAAAAAAGAAGCAACATTTCTATTACTTTTTCAGACATGACTTTCCCTCATCAACTATTTCGGGTGATGTTACTAGAACAAATATATAGGGCTTTTAAGATAATAAATCAAGAAACATATCATAAATAATTAACTGTCTTATTGACAGATTTTTTATTTGCTTTATATACAATAATATCACTAAAATTACATTCTAAGGCATGACAAATTCTAATTAACACATCAATATCTATTTTAGTAATATTTCCTTTATAGTATTTTTGTAGTGTTTGAAAATGTAAATTAGCTTCCTTACAAAGTTTATTTTTACTGATATGTTTTTTTCCCATTATCTCTGATAATTTAAAATCTACTTGGCCAAATTCATTTTTATATACATATTCTTCCGTCATAGTCCACCTCAATTTAATTTTATCATTTAGTATACCTCTTTAAATATTGCATTTATAAATACTACATTTAGATATAGTGAATAAAATAAAAATAAAAAACCATGATATATTAGGAGGAAATATATGAAAAAATGGATAATTATATTAAGTATTGGTTTTTTATTATATTATGGTAATTTAAATAAAAAAAATGAGTTAAAAGTTACTATTCCAGATGAAGCTATTAGATTAAGAGTTATAGCTAATAGTAATAACTATTATGATCAAAATACTAAAAGAAAAGTTTCTCTAAAAGTTCAAGATAGATTATCAAAATTATTAAAAGATACTAAAAATATTAAAGATGCTCGAGAAAAAATAAAAGAAAATATTGATTTAATGGATAAAGATATACTGGAAACATTAAAAAAAGATAATGTTAATTATCCTTATAAAATAGATTTTGGTTATCATTATTTTCCAAGTAAAACTTATAAAGGTATTGAATATAAAGAAGGAGAATATGAATCATTATATATTACTTTAGGTAAAGGTGAAGGTGAAAATTGGTGGTGTGTATTATTTCCACCCTTATGTATTATGGAAGCAGAGGAAAATGATACAGAAAATATTGAATACCGTTCTATAATTAAAGATATAATTGATAAATATTTATAATTTATTCTAAAATACTCTTCCTATCATATAATTGGATAGGAGGTTTTTTATGTCACTATTAATTCCCCTAATTGCTATATCATTAAGTATGGATGCTTTTTCTTTATCACTTGCTTATGGAACTTTAAACATATCTAAAAAAAACCAACTTACTTTATCATTAATTGTCGGTATATACCACTTTTTTATGCCTGTTTTAGGTATGAAATTAGGATTAATTATTTTAAAAACTTTACCGATAAAACCAGATTTTGTAATCTTTTTTGTATTAACATTCATAGGTCTTCAAATGTTTTTAGAAAGTTTAAAAGATAGTCATAGTATAAACATTATGAACTTTATTGAATTATTAATTTTTGGCCTAGCTGTTTCTATCGATAGTTTTTCAGTCGGAATAGGACTTTTAGCTATTACAAGTAAATGGTTAATTAGTTCTATTATCTTTTCAGTATCGGCTTTTTTATTTACCATGTTAGGTTTACAACTTGGTAAAAAATTAAATGACAAATTTGGCAGTATTTCAACTATGTTAGGTGGAATTATGTTACTTATAATTGGTTTATTTACTTTACTTCACTAGACATTTTTAATAAAACTATTATTTACATTTTATTTATAATGCCTTATAATGAAATTGGTGATAGAATGATTGTAAATGGAAATGAAATATTAATAAAAGCAAAAATGGGAAAATATGCTATTCCTCATTTTAATATCAACAACTTAGAGTGGACGAGATTTATTTTAGAAGAATGTCAAGAAGCTAAAAGTCCAGTTATTTTAGGAGTAAGCGAAGGAGCTATAAAATATATGGGAGGATATAAAGTAGTGGCTGATTTGGTTAAAGATTTAGTTAAATCTTTAAATATTACAATACCTGTTGTTTTACATTTAGACCATGGTAGTAGTGTTGAAGTGGCTCATAATGCTATTGAAGCAGGATTTACATCTGTTATGATTGATGCATCTAAGTATGATTTAGCTACTAATATAGCTATGACTAAAGAAGTTGTAAAAATGGCCCATGAAAAAAATGTATCAGTTGAAGCTGAGGTTGGACATATTGGAGGTAATGAAGATGGTACTTCATCTTCAGTAGCTTATGCAGAAGTAGAAGACTGTACTAAATTTGTAAGTGAAACCAATATAGATAGTTTTGCTCCTGCTTTAGGTAGTGTTCATGGTATTTATAAGGGTGAGCCAAAATTAGATTTTGAAAGAATGCAAAAGATAGCTAATTTGACTAATTTGCCATTAGTATTACATGGAGGAAGTGGAATACCAGATGACATGATAAAAAAGGCTATTCAATGTGGAATTTGTAAATTAAATATCAATACTGATTTACAAATTGTTTGGTCTAATGCTGTAAGGGAATTTTTAAAAGTTGATGATGCATATGATCCAAGAAAAATAATTAAAAGTGGTGAAGCTTCAATGAAAAAAACTATAAGAGATAAAATAGACCTATTAGGTAGTGGAAATAAAATATAAGGAGGCAAACATGAAAACCCTAGTTATAGAAGGTGGGCATTTATTAGAAGGTGAAATAACCATTGGTGGGGCTAAAAATGGAGCGGTTGCTTTAATACCAGCGGCCTTATTATCTGATGAAGAAGTAACAATTGAAAATGTTCCCAATATTTCTGATATAGATGCTTTAATAGAAATTTTAGAATATTTAGGGGCAAAAGTGATAAGTCAAGGGACAAAAATTAAAATAGATAGTCGGACTATTGAAAACAAAGAAATACCAGAATCTATATCTACTAAATTAAGAGCTTCATATTATTTTATGGCAGCCTTATTAGGTAAATTTAAAAAAGTAGTTATGTATTTTCCTGGAGGTTGTAATATAGGAAAAAGACCAATTGACCAAACTTTAAAAGCTTTTTCGGAATTGGGAGCTACTATAATAGAAGAAGATAATAAATATACTATTTTTGCTGATGAATTAATCGGCAATAATATTTATCTAGATATGCCAAGTGTAGGAGCTACTATTAATGCCCTATTAAGTTGTGTTAAAGCTAAAGGAAGAAGTGTTATTGAAAATGCTGCGAAAGAACCAGAAATTGTTAATGTAGCTACTTTTTTAAATAATATGGGAGCATCTATTACAGGAGCTGGAACTAGCCGAATTATCGTTGATGGGGTGTCTAATTTAAAAGGAAGTTATATAGAAGTAATACCTGATAGAATAGAAGCTGGAACATATATTTTAGCTGGTGCTTTAATTGGTAATAATTTAAAAATAAAAAATGTAATACCTAGACATTTAGAAGCCTTAACTATGAAATTAAAACAAATGGGAGCATCAATTAAAATAAATAAGGACTTTATAACCGTATCAAAAACTAACCATTTAAAACCAGTTTCAATAAAAACTTTAGGTTATCCAGGCTTTCCTACCGACTTACAACAACCAATGACAGTTTTACTTTGTATGGCTAGTGGTTTATCTAAATTAGAAGAAACTATTTATGAAAACAGATTTCAAAATGTTACCTATTTAAATAAAATGGGAGCTAATATAGAAATAAATGATAATGTTTTAAAAATAAAAGGTCCTACTACCTTTGTTGGTTGTGATGTTTTAGCTACAGATTTAAGAGCAGGTGCCTGTATGTTATTAGCTGGTTTGGTTGCTAAAGGACAAACTAGAATAACTAAAATAGAACATATATTGAGAGGATATGAAAATCTATTAGAAAAATTAAAAGAAGTCGGTGCTAAAATAGAAATAATAGAATAAGATAAAGTATAAAAAGCTTTATCTTTTTTAGGGGGACTTTATGAAAAAATGGATATTACTAGTATCTATAATTATAATAGTTTTTTTAATCTACCAATTTAATAAAGATACCAAGATAGATTTTTTAAATATATCAGATACAGAAATACCATATACTGAAACTATACTTGATTATTATAAAAAACAAAATCAATTAAAAATTTACAATAATTCTTTTTCTAAACCAGATTATCGAATTACTGATTTATATTTAGATATTGAAAACAATAAAACAATCACGGTAAAAAATAAAAACCAATCAATTAATAATTCATTAATTAAATCTGAAATAATTACTATTTCAATAGGTAATACCGACCTTTATTATAAAATGAATTTTTATGATGTCAATGAAATGTATAATTATATTGATGAATTATGTAAAGACTATGATAAATTACTAGAAAAAATAAGATTAGTTACAAAAGAAAAAATTATCATATATGGGTATACAACTTCTGATTTAAAAAATAAACAATTAATTAATTATTACAATGAAAGACTAAAAATGTTATGTGAAAAATATAATATCAATTTTTTACCAATCGATAAATTTACTAATAAAAATTTAATCAATTGGTTAAATAAATGGCAACTTCATAAATAATTTACTTTATAAAATTTTTATGATACAATTTTGGTGAGGTGAAATTATGGATATACAAAAATATTTTTCCAAAGTTTTTATTTGGATGTTTGTTGGCTTAGCTATTACATTTTTAACAGGTCAAGTTGTCGCTGTTAATAAATCAATATCTGACCAAATTTTAGGAATGGGATTTTTTGTAGTTGTTATTGCAGAACTTATAACTGTAATAGTACTTTCAGTTAGAATACATAAAATGAGTCCAACTGGAGCCAAACTAGCTTTTATCTTTTATTCTTTCCTATCAGGATTAACATTTTCATCAGTATTTATAACCTATCAATTAACATCAATAATCTATGTTTTTATCATAACATCAGTTGTTATGTTAATATTTGGATTACTAGGTTATTTTACTAAAATGGATTTATCCAAACTTGGTACTTATTTTTTAATGGGTGTTTTAGGTATTATCATAGTAAGTATTGTTAATATATTCTTTTTTAAAAGTGCTTCTTTAGATTTAGGACTTAACATTGTTGGTATATTACTATTTGTCGGTATTATGGCATATGATGTACAAAATATAAAAAAGATATATATGATGAGTCCAAATAGTGAAAACTTAGCTATTTATGGTGCTTTACAACTTTATTTAGACTTTATTAACGTATTCCTTCGTTTGTTAGAAATATTTGGTAAAAATAATGATTAAATATTAAAAATACTTGAAATATTTATGAAATATTGTTATAATTGAAACCGTAAATTACTATGACAAGCGATGTCATGGCGGAAGGAGAGATTAAATGAAAAAAGATACAAATTCAAATTACCAAGATACTAAAGTAACTTGTGCTTGTGGAAATACCTTTACAGTTCGTTCTAATAAGCCAGAATTACATGTAGAAACTTGTAATAAATGTCATCCTTTTTATACTGGTACACAAAATAACAATATCAAAAAAGGAAGAATTGAAAAATTTAATAGTAAATATGGATTTACAGAAAAGTCTGCTTAAATATGGTATATAAAAACCATATTTTTTTTTTAATAAAAATGGTTTGACAAAATATGATTGTTTAATCATAAAAAATATGATAATATTTTATTATAAAGGAGAATATAAATGGAAAAAGATAATAAAATGGGAATATTAATAATAATTGGAGTTGTTTTAGCTATACTTTTAGTATATGTTTTGACAAACTATGGAAAAAATATGACTAAAAAAGAAGAAGTTGATAATAGTAATGTAGTAAGCAAACCCTCAACAACAAATCGTTTGAAAAATCATTTAAACGATATAAAAAATCCAATTAGTTATGTTATTTTAAAAGAAGCAAATACTTTAAAAAATCAATCTGGCGAAACAATATCATTAAAGAAAAATGTCAACCTTTTAGCTAGTGAAGAAAATAAACAATTACTAGCGATGGAGTATATTTTAAAAGATTTAAGTAATAATAAAAATTTTGTTATTTTAAAAGATAATAAAGAAGTTGTTAATGAAAATGAGAAAAATCCAATTGATTCTAGTGTTTTAGCTTATTATCCTTATAATAGTTATAATATTATTTATAAAAAATTATTTAATAAAGATTTTAATCCAGCTAGTAAAAAAGTCTCTACTAAAAACAATAATTATGATAAATCCAATTATTTTGTCTATTATAATAATGTACGTAATAATTCAAATAATCTATTTATTGATTCATTTTCCATAGAAGCAACTAGTTATGACGATACAACATCAAAATATACTGCTAGTGCTAGTATGAAATATAGTCAAGCTTTAGCTATTAAAGTTGGAACTCCAACTGATGAAGTAACAGTTGTCTATAGTCTTGTTAATAATGAAATAATTATTGAATCGTTTATGATAAAATAATTTTAACTTGTAAAAATAAAATAATTTTGTTATTCTAATAACCAGGAGGTTAAACATGAATAATAAAATTATTTTATTAAATAAAGGAAAATTAATAGCTGCCAATATGATAAGAGATATTTATACTACTCAAAATAACAATTTAAATTATATAGATGATATAAAAATTATTAAAAAAAAGTATCAAATATTAAAAGAACAAATAATTAAAATATATGATACTTTATCTAAAAGAATAGTTTTAATCTATGATGATAATAAAGTTATAAGTAGTATTGATATAAATAAAGAAGCTTATAAAAATTATAAAATTATTATAGAAGGTTATGAAAAATTATTTAATGAAACTTATAATGAAAAAAAAGCAATTATTATTAATTTTAGAGAAAATACAATTCAAAAACTATATCCTAAGGCAAATGAAATAGATGATATTAATAGTATAGAAAATAAAAAAATAGTGAAAAAATTAAATAAAAATATGTAAAAAAAATGTCAAATTGATATATTTTCCATCAATTAAAAGTATTTAATATATTTTTTAATGTATAATAAATACGAGGTGATAGAATGGAAAAAAATTATGACTTTTTATCTATGGGAATGCGTGATGCAGTTACTAATTTTCGTAATATAAAAAAACAAGCTGAAAAAATAGAAGAAGAATATGGTATAGATGCTAGAATGGAATATGAAGTGGGAATTGTGATGTTAGTACCCCAATATGAAACTTTTATAAGTTCTTATAAAGTAACTCAAAAATCTGTTGAAGCTGCAACTACTGATTATGGAAAAGAAGGAAAAATAAACTCATCATATTTAGGTGGAGCTGGCATTCAAAATGAATACTGGAATTCAAATGTCAGTAAAAAAATGTAAAAAGACTTAATATTTAAAAAAGTCTTTTTTTCTTAAAAAAAAAATATTATAATAAAAACTGGAGGGATATTATGAAAGTTGCCATTGGAAATGACCATCGTGGATTAGATACTAAAAAACTAATTATGGAAAATTTTAAAGAAATAGAATTTATTGATGTTGGAACAAATAGTTATGAATCTGCAGACCATCCCATTTATGCTTTTAAAGTAGGTGAAAAGGTAGCTAAAGGAGAAGCTGATTTTGGGATACTTATATGTGGAACTGGTATTGGAATGAGTATTGCTTGTAACAAGGTAAAAAAAATTAGATGTGCTAAAGTAAATAATGTAGAAGAAGCTATTTTATCAAGACAACATAATGATGCTAATGTCCTAGCTTTATCCAGTAAAATAAAAAAAGAAGAAATAATAAAAATTGTCAAAAGTTTTTTAACTACTAAAACTTTAGAAGATAATAAATATGTAAAAAGAAGAAATATGATAACGGAGTATGAAAATGAATATTAAAACATTACTTTATTTATTTGTTGTTCCAGCTGTTATTTGGTCATTTGAATCGATAAATATAAATAGAATATTTAAAAAAAATCGAATATATCAAGCTAGAATTTGTTATTTATTTTTATTGTTTGCCATATCATATTTAGTAGTAAACTTCTTTTATGATTTTTATGCTTATTCAAAATTTGTATAAAAATAGACAAAATAATTAGTCTTTTTTTTATATACTAAAATGGGTGATATAATGAAAAAATTTTTATTAGTATGTTTTTTAATAATTTTCATACCCTATTTAATAGTGACAATATTTGTTAAAGATGACTATGAAAAACAAGTTAAATTTTATATTGTAACTAATCAAAAAATAAGAGTATATCGTGATAAAACTAAAAAAATAGATAGTCTTCCTTTAGAAGATTATGTATCCCATGTTTTAGCTGGTGAAATGCCTGTTAATTTTGACATCGAAGCTTTGAAAGCTCAAGCAGTAGCAGCTAGAACTTATGCCGTTAGAAAAATGAATTTAAGAAAAGAAAAACAATACGATGTTGTTGATACTGTAAGTGACCAAGTATATTTGGATGATGAAACTTTAAAAAAAAATTGGGGAAAAGAATATGAAGAAAAAATAAATAAAATAAAATCAGCTGTTATTCAAACTAAGGGTCAGTATCTAACTTATAATGATGAAATAATAACAGCTTTTTTCTTTTCTACTAGTAGTGGTAAAACTGAAAATAGTGAAGAAGTTTTTGTTAAAGCTCTCCCCTATTTAACTAGTGTTGATTCATCTTGGGATTCTATATCACCAGTTTATCATGATTCTAAAACATTTACTTTAAAAGATTTTTATAACAAATTAAATTTAAACTATTCCCCTACTCTAGTTTATAAAGTAACTGAAAAAAGCGAAGCTGGTTCGGTTAAACAAATAACTATTAACAATAAAGAATTTACAGGAAAAGAAGTAAGGCAAAAACTAAATTTAAGATCAACATACTTCTCTATCACTAAAAAAGATACTAATATAACTATAAATACAAAAGGATTTGGCCATGGTGTTGGTATGAGTCAATATGGAGCAGAAGCCATGGCTCAAAATGGAAAAAAATATGATGAAATTTTAAAATATTATTATCAAGGAGTAGAAATTAAAAAAATATAGTATAAATTTTTAAATTCTTGCCAAACTTAAAATAGAGGTGAGAAAATGAAAAAATTAAACATAAAAAAATCTGTTTTGTATGGTATTTATGTAATAGGTATTGTATCATTTTTTGGAACCGTTTTTGTAATTGAAAGTTTAAACAACAAAAAAGACTTATCTAAAAAAGAAGATACTTATGTTACCAAAAGTATATTTGATGATACAGTTGATGTTGTTGCGAGTGAAGCTAAAATGATAAAACCTTATACAGACCCAGATATAAAAATAGTTCAAAATTTTTATAATTATAAAGATGAATCAGAAAAACAACAAGAATCAATTATTTATTATCAAAATACCTATATGCAAAGTAGTGGCATATCATATGGTGGTAAAACTGGATTTGATGTAGTATCAGTTTTTGATGGAACTGTAACGTCAGTAAAAAAAGATGACACTTTAGGTACAACTGTTGAAATTAAACATTCAGATAATGTTGTAACTGTTTATCAAAGTTTGTCTGATGTAACTGTCAAAGAAAATGAAACAGTAATTCAAGGACAAATAATTGGTAAAAGTGGAGAGTCTAATTTACAACAAGATTTAAAAGACCACTTATATTTTGAAGTTTTGATTGATGGAAATGCTATTAATCCAGAAGAATGTTATGATAAAACTTTATCAGAATTATAGAAGTAGAAAACCTACTTTTTCTTTTTTTAGGACATAAAATAAGATATATTCCGTATAATTTATTGAGGTGTATAACTTGAATGATATGAAAACAAGAGTTTTAAAAGAAGCGGAATATATTTTAAAAACTGGTTATACTATTAGAGAAATAGCAACCTATTTCAAAGTATCTAAAAGTACAGTTCATAAAGATTTACATGAAAGATTAAAAAAAATAGATAAAGAGATATATAAACAAGTAGATACAATTTTAAAATATCATACTGATATTAGACATATAAGAGGTGGAGAATCAACTAAAAAAAAGTATTTAAAAATGAAAAAGTATCTTTAATCTAATAAGTAAATATGATATAATAAATAAAGATTTAGGAGGGATAGCTAATGTTTGCCAAAGATATTGGAATAGATTTAGGAACAGCTAATGTGCTTATTTATATTAAAGGACAAGGGATAGTATTAAACGAGCCTAGTGTGGTGGCTATTGACTCCGAAAACAAAAGGCCAATCGCAGTTGGGAATGCCGCTAGAGAAATGCTTGGAAGAACCCCTGGTAAAGTAGTCGCAATTAGACCGATGAAAGATGGAGTAATTGCTGATTTTGAAACAACGGAAATTATGCTTAATCATTTTATTAGAGAAGTAAATGGAAGAAGTTTATTAGCTAGACCAAGGATACTTATTTGTTGTCCATCAAATATAACCCAAGTTGAAAAAAATGCTATTAAAGAAGCTGCTGAGAGAACTGGTGCTAGAAGAGTTTTTCTAGAAGAAGAACCTAAAGTGGCGGCTATTGGTGCTGGTATGGATATTTCAAAACCATCAGGTAATATGGTTATTGATATTGGTGGTGGAACTACTGATATTGCGGTTTTATCAATGGGTGGCATTGTTACTAGTTCATCTATTAAAGTAGCTGGTAATGCTTTTGACAATGATATTATTAAATACATAAAAGATAAATATAAATTATTAATCGGTGATAGAACTGCTGAAGAAATTAAACTTACTATTGGTAATGTTTTTCCTGATTGCGTTAAAGAAAAGATGGAAGTTAGAGGTAGAGATTTAGTTACAGGTCTACCCCACACTATTACTTTAGCTAGTGAAGAAGTTGAGGAAGCTTTAAGAGAAAGTGCATATATTATTGTACACACCGCTAAAAGTGTTTTAGAACAAACCCCACCTGAATTATCAGCTGATATTATCGATAAAGGAATTGTGGTAACTGGTGGTGGAGCTTTAGTAAGTGGTTTTGACCAATTATTGTCTCATGAACTTAAAGTACCTGTATTTATAGCTGAAAGTCCTTTAACTTGTGTAGCGGAAGGAACTGGAATTTTACTTGATAATATGCATTTAATTGATAAATAAATCTAATTAATGAGAATCAATGTTATAGTTGATTCTTTTTTATAAAATTATAATTCGACAAATTATTTGTTTATTATACGTTATAGTATTTACTAATGCCCTAATTTATATGAAAAAATTCTTTTCAATAATTAAAAAAATGTTATTATCTTAATAAAGAGGGAGATAAAGTAATATGATTCAAAAAGAAGTAAAGGGTATATTTGATGTTTTAGAATTAGCTAGGTATTTAAATTTTTTACACAACAGTATATATAACAAAAATATATCACCTTTGAAGTTACAAAAAGTTTTATTTTTTCTATTTGGAGAGTGGGGAGCTTTTATTAAAAATGCCTCAAATTCTAATGATGGAAAAGAATTAGTTAATTATTCTAAATATCTTTTTGACAGTGAATTTGAAGCTTGGGTTTATGGCCCTGTAATAAATGAAGTATATAAATATTTTAATAATGAAAAAATATCTGAAGAAGAAATATTTAATACTGAAGAGAAAAAATACGTTGGTCATTTTGTAAAAGACTTATGTATTGAATTATTTGAATTAAGTGATTTTAGATTGGTTGAATTATCTCACCAAAAAAATTGTTGGAAGAAAAATTTTGATATTGATGAACTATTTCATAATAAAGTAATTGATAAGGATGAAATAATCGATGAATTTGTTAGGGAAATATAATAATAAAAAGGTTATTGCATCTAAAGAATATAAAAAATATCAAAAGAAATATCAAGATGTTAATACTAAAAAAGTGGTATTTGTTAATCAGTATTCAATCAAAAATGATAAATTAAAATTCACTAATTATTTAGAAAGAAAAGCATTAGTAGGAAGAAATATGGAATTAAAAAACCATATTAATTATTGTATAACTCAACCTAGCTATTTTGATAATAATTTTGAAGGAAGAGAAGTATCTTTGAAAACAGAAACGGATATCATAAAAATAAAAAGATTAAATGATATTCTTAATTTATATTCAAATCGACCAAAGACAAACGAAATAATTTTTAAAGCTGTATTAAAAGATAAACAAGAAAGAGGATTTCAATTATACTTTACTATGGCTGATAATACTAAATATATTTATATAATTGATTTATATCATTTAATAATTCCAAGTAAAAGTAATCGTAAAAAACAAAAATTTTTTTTAATAGAAGAATATGAACATAGAAAAAAATATGAAAAAGATATAAAAGAAGTTTTGTTTTCATAACTAATATAATTATTAAAAATAAAAAAATTTTTAAAACGTCTTGTCTATTTGATGACATTATGTTATTCTTAATTTAGGGAGAAGAAAACAGCCATATTTTTGAGCTGTTTTTTTGTTGTATTTAAAGGGGGTTTAACATGAAAGAAAATAAAATAAAAAATATAGTATTTTTAAAATGTCATTTAAAAGTTGGTGATTTAGTATGGATAAAAAAATATAATAATGAAAAAAAATATAAAAATAAACAAGAAAATATTTATGTAGTAATCAAAAAGACTTTAACTAAAATATATGTTTTAACTTGTATCTCAACTCCTCCAACTGAAATAAATTGGAAATTTAAGTATTATCCTTTAAATAAAATAATTTATAATTTAGATAAAACAATCTATATATATACTGAAAAAATAGATAATCTTCCTAAAGATAGATGGATTAAAAAAATAGGATGTATAAATGAAATAGACTTTGTAACTATTAAAAAATTTTTAACAATTATAAATCCAAGTAAAATTTTAAAGAAAAGAAATTTAAAATTTAATTATGGTATTGGAGATGTCATTTTTTATCAAAAGCAACAATATTATATTTATGAAGTAACTAAAAAATATTATTTAACTTTTAGTGTCAATAAAAAAATAAAATCAAATAACAAAATATTTGTTAATAATTCTTATTATACCTTTAATTTTAATAATAAGGTTAAAATACCTAAAAAAGCTAAAATAAAATTAAAAGATACTTTTAATACTGGGGAAATAGAACTTATAACTAACCATCAAATAGAAATTAATAAAAAAATTAATCAAGAAAAACATAAAAACTTTTTACCTATGTCTATTATCACTCATAAAGTAACTAAAAATAACTATTTGATAATTAGTAGAGAAAAAAATATTCTGGAGCTTTTAAATATTAATGATTTTGGTGATTATTTTTATTATTTGTTAGAAAATAATAAGTGTCCTTATAAGTTTTATCGGACAATAAGTGTTTATGAATATGAAGAATATGTTAAAAAAATCGATGAGTTTAAATTGATTTATCAATTAGTAAAAAAGGAACCTTGAATACTTTTATTTTAAATGATATACTAATATCGTTTGGAGGGATAATATGAGTTTAACTGCTGGAATAGTTGGACTTCCTAATGTTGGAAAATCAACTTTATTTAATGCTATTACAAAACAAAAAATACTTGCGGCTAACTACCCTTTTGCGACCATTGACCCTAATGTTGGTAGTGTTACTGTCTTAGATAATAGATTAGATTTTTTAACAGATTTGTATAAACCTAAAAGAACTATACCTACAACTTTTGAATTTACAGATATTGCTGGACTTGTTAAAGGAGCTTCATTAGGAGAAGGTTTGGGAAATCAATTTTTAAGTCATATAAGAGAAGTGGATGCTATATGTGAAGTAGTAAGGTGTTTTCATGAACCAAATATTGTTCATGTTGAGGGTGATATAGACCCTATTAGAGATATAGAGATTGTCAATGTAGAATTGATGTTAGCTGATTTAGAAGTGGTTCAAAATCGAATAAATAGAATTGGTAAAAAAGCTGCTATGACTAGAGATAAATTAATTGCTAAAGAAGTAAACTTATTAAATATATTAAAAGATTGTTTAGAACAAAATCAACCAATTAGGACTTTAAAATTAACTGATGAAGAAGAAAAAATAATTAAAAATTTTAATTTATTAACTAAAAAACCAATCATTTATATGGCTAATGTTGCCGAAGAAGATTTATTAAAAGGAACAAATCAATATGTTGAGAAATTAAAAGAATATGCAAATATTGAAAATGCCGAAGTAATTGTTGTCAGTGCAAAAATAGAAAGTGAACTAGCTGAACTGGATGATTTAGAAAGACAAGAATTTATGAATGATTTAGGACTTAAAGAAAGTGGTTTAAATAAGTTGATACAAGCTACTTATAAATTATTAGGTTTAAAAACATTTTTTACGGTTGGAAAAGATGAAGTAAAAGCTTGGACTTTTAAAAATGGTATGAAAGCAAAAGCTTGTGCAGGTATTATTCATACTGATTTTGAAAAAGGATTTATAAAAGCTGAAGTTATGAGTTATGATGATTTAAAAAAATTAGGTAATGAAATTAAAGTAAAAGAAGCAGGTAAATTAAGATTAGAAGGTAAAGATTATCTTATGCAAGATGGAGATATATGTGTTTTTAGATTTAATGTTTAGGAGGATGTATGTATTATATAACTAAAGAAAATGACCAATTAATTAAACATGAAATAAATTTAGATGAAGAAAAATTAAAAGAAATAATGAAAATGGTAATATTAGAATGTGGGGAATTAAAACATATAAAATATGAAAGTACCATTGAACCTAATTATTATAATTTTGATTATAGAGTTATAAATTATTCTAGCGTTAAGTTAAAAGAAATAGACCATTTTGAATATATAGATAATATTTATTTAATAGAGTATGATGAATATCAGGATACTAGGTTATCCATTTTAATAAGAAAATTATTGTCAGGAGATATTAAAGTAATAGATGAACTAAAAAATCCAGTTGTTTTAAAAAAAGATGATACCTTAAAAAAATCCTTACAAGATAAAATAAAAAGTATCTTAGCTAAAGATATAGAAGATATTAATTTATATGAAATAGATAATCTAAAAGAAGAAATAAAAAATTATCAACAACATGAAAAAATGAATAAAGATAGAAAATCAGATTTAAAATACTATGAACAAGTATTAAAATGCATAAAAGAAACTTATGTTAATGTATTAGATATAAAAGTATTAGAATCTTGGGTTAAGCAAAACAATTTAATCAAAGAGTTTTATTCAGATACTGATAAATTAACTTTTAAAGAAAATGTAAAAAAATATATAAAATAAAAAATGTGTAGTTGTAAATGATGTGAGACCAAAAAAGTAAAAAAATTAAAGTGATATGATATAGTAAAAATGTTAATTGTAGGGTGAATAAAATATTGAATTTATAATTCTATATTTTATTCAGCAGTAGAAGCATTTGCTTCTAAAAGATGTCTTTTCTCTAAAGGAGAAATCCAGCCTAGAACTTGCATAGGAATATTGTTGCTTCTTTTGAGATATGCTTTCATTTGTTTAAGTAAATCTTCATAAGAATAGAATTTTAAGAATTGATAAAATCTTTGTTGATCATTACGATGACTTCTTTCAACTTTACCATTGTGTCTAGGTGTTCTAGGTTTAATGAGTTTATGTTGAATGTTTAAAGAATTACATAAGATATCAAAAGGATGAATTCTATCAGTTTTAACAATATAAGTGAATTCAGAACCATTATCAGTTTGAATGATTTGAGGCTTATAACCAAAATAGGTAATAGCTCTTTTAACAAAATCAATAGTAGAATAAGAGGACTGTTCTTTGTAAGGATAAATAAATCTTTCACGAGAGGCCTCATCAATAATGGTATACTGATAAAACTTTTGATTATCAATACCAGAATAACATTTAGTAGGAACATATTTAACATCTAATTGCCATTTAATACCAAGTTGTTTAGGAGTATTGTAATGTTTAGGTGTATACTTTTTATGTTTTTCTTGATTAACATAAAAGCCCATTTTTCTCATAACTCTAAATAAAGAACAAGCATGCCTAGAATAACCTTTTTCAGTTCTTAATTTACCATAAAGTTCGCAAAGAGAAATATGAGGGTTTCTTCTAGTGTAGTCTTTAATCCATTTTAATTCTTGTTCAGTATGGGCATTAGGATGAGGAGTATTGGGTCTATGAGATTTATCAATTAAAGATTCTTTAGAGCCATCAAACTTTTTATTCCAGCGCATTAAAGAAGATTTAGAGATATGATATCTTCTACAAACGTGATTAACAGAATGAGTAAGTCTATAAAGTTTAACGGCATAAAATTTAGTGTTTAAATCATGTGGCAAATATCTTAGAGAATGTGATATACTATTCATAGCGATTAGATCCTTTCTTTAAATGTGTTTGTTTCAATTAACATTTTACTGGATCAATCGCTTTTTGTATATATTAATCGGTGTCACATCAATTGTAACACTACAGTAAAAAAATATATAAAATAAAAAAATAATAGACTTTTTTAAAATAGTTTGTTATAATCTATAACGAGTATTAAATTACTCCTTGCTTATAAAAAAGCCAAAAGACCATAAGGAGGTGTGAAAAATGAGAAAATATGAAATCATGTTTATCGTAAAACCTACCATTTCAGAAGAAGAAATAAAAAATGTAGCAACTAATTTTGAAAACATTTTAACTTCAAATGGGGCTAAAATTATTGATAAACAAGACATGGGTCAAAAAGAATTAGCTTATGAAATTAAAAAAATGAAAAGTGGACATTATTTTTTAATAACAGTTGAAGCATCTGATGATAAAGCAGTTAAAGAATTTGACCGTTTAGCTTTAATTAGTGGTGATGTCATTCGTCATTTGATTACAAAAATAGAAGATTAGAAGTGAGGTAATCGTGAATAGAGTAATACTTATAGGTAGATTAACTGCCAAACCAGAATTAAGATATACAAACTCAAATATACCATATACCCGTTTTACTTTAGCTGTAAACAGGTCATTTGGTAATAGAGATAATAACGGTCCAACTGCTGATTTTATTGGAATCATTGTTTGGAGAAAACAAGCTGAAAATGTATGTAATTATTTAGATAAGGGTTCTCAAATATCTGTAGAAGGACGTATACAAACAGGAAGTTATGACAAAGATGGACAGAGAGTATATACTACTGATATAGTAGGTGATACAATTCAATTTTTAGACAGTAAATCAAACCGTTCAGGTCAAGATAGTGTCAGTCCATATGATTATCAACCAGAACCAGTTTATACAGGACCAGCCACCCCAGAAGTAGATATCAATCAAGATGATCCATTCGCTGATTTTGGAGATAGTGTTTCAATTGACGATAATTTCCTAGAATAAACAAAGGAGGAAAATTATGGCTGAATTTCGTAGAAAAAAGAAAAAAGTCTGTCAAATGTGTGCTGGAAAACCAGTAGACTATAAAAATGTTGA
>CANRBE010000003.1 GCA_947628785.1 uncultured Bacilli bacterium | reverse complement strand
GAAGCTAATTTTTTAGCTCTCTATATTGTTCATTTATCATGAGTTTTGGCTCCACCAACACTACTTGACATAGAACCTTTTAAGATGGCTTTAATTCTTCTTACTCCACTAGAACTAGATTCTTCTTTTTTTATGATGAATTTTCCTAATTCTTTAGTGTTTTTAACATGAGGTCCACCACAAAGTTCTTTAGAGATATCACCGATTGAATATACTGTTACAATATCAGGATATTTTTCGATAAACATACATTCAGCTCCTGTTTTTAAAGCTTCATCTTTTGGCATTTCTTTTACAGTAACAGGTAAGCTTTCATCAATCCATTTATTTACTAAATCTTCTACTTTCTGTTTTTCTATATCGGTAAGTTTATGGTCACAACTAAAATCAAATCTCATTCTTTCTGAGGTTATGTTTGAACCTTTTTGATGAACACCTTTACCAATAATTTGTTTTAAAGCAGCATTTAAAAGGTGGGTAGCTGTATGGTATTTTATTTCTATTTCTTGGTTGCCAGCTAATCCTCCTTTAAATTTTAATGCAGTTGCGGTTCTACTTTTTTCTTGATGTTCCATAAATTTTTGTTTAAATCCTTCTATATCAACATCAATGTTTTTTTCTTTAGCTAGTTCAACTGTAAGTTCTAAAGGAAAACCATAGGTATCGAATAAATGAAAGGCTAAGGTTCCATCGATATGATGGCTATTTTGAATAGCTTTTTCAAATTTTTTAAGTCCTCTTTCTAAGGTTTTATTGAATTTTTCTTTTTCAATTTTTAATGTATTTATAATAGTTTCCTTTTTTTGTTTTAATTCTGGATAATATTTTTGGTACTGTTTAACTATTATGTCTGTTAGTTTGCTTTCCCAATTACTATTTATATCTATACCTAAAGTTTTAATATGACGAATAGCTCTCCTAATTAATCTTCTAAGTATATATCCTTGTTCGGTATTACTTGGTCTGATATCGGCTGGATCAGCTATTATAAAGATTGATGTTCTAAGATGGTCAGCTATAATACGCATACTTTTTTCATTACCTTTATAAGGTAAGTTACTTAGTTTAGATATTAAATCTATTGTGTTTTTCCAAATACTAGATAGGTAGTTATCATCTACTTTTTCTAATATAGCGGTAACTCTTTCAACTCCCATACCTGTATCAACATTTTTTTTAGGTAATTCACTGATTGTACCATCGGTATTTTTATTAAATTCCATAAAAACATTGTTCCATATTTCCACCCAATTTTCATCGCTTGTATCAAATTTAACAGGTGGTTTTTTACTACCTTGCCAGTAAAATATTTCAGTATCAGGCCCACATGGTCCAGAGCTACCAGCTATCCAAAAGTTATCATCGCTAGTTTTAGCTATACGTTCTTTTGTTATGCCTAAACTTAACCATTTATTATATGATACTTCATCAAAGGGAATATCATCGTTACCTGCAAAAACAGTAATTGCTAATTTATTTACATCTATTTTAAGTATTTTGGTTAAAAATTCAAAACTCCATTCAATGCTTTCATTTTTAAAGTAATCACCTAAACTCCAATTACCTAACATTTCGAAAAATGTGTGATGTGTTTTATCACCAACACATTCTAAGTCAACGGTTCTAATACATTTTTGGTAGTTACAAAGTCTAGTTCCATAGGGGTGAGTTTGTCCCATTAAATATGGAATTAATGGTTGCATTCCAGCAATATTAAAAAGTACTGATGGGTCATTTTCAGGCACTACTGGTGCACTTGGTATTTGTTTATGTCCTTTACTTTTAAAAAAATCAATGTATAAATCTTTTAAATTCATTTTTCTTCTCCTTTCAAATGGTAAATAAAAAAAGCATTACTTGCAAGGAGCAAATAATGCGGTACCATCCTTTATTTTACTTAATTAATATAACGGTTTTAACCGATTAATCTTAGAAGGTAGCTATTTCATTATTTATCTAACTAGTTTTCACCAATCACTAGCTCTCTATATAGACCAATAATTACTTTTTCTTCATCACTGATTAATAAAAAATATGTTTTAATTATATATCTTTTTTTGTTGCCTGTCAATGTTGACTTGATGTTTTGTTTATGATAATATGTATTTAATGAAAGAAATTTCATATAATAAAAAAAGGAACACTTAATATTTGCGTGTTAAGTGCTACCAAATTTTATTTTTGTTAGCCCCTAACTCAAATAGAATTAGGGGTATTTTTTTATCTTGATGTAAAGTCGTGATGTCAAGTCTACTATCTTAGAGTTAAAACTAAGATGTAAATCACTCCTATGAGAGCACAATTTATAACAAATTGAGAAAAGATTAAAAAATCTTTTTTACTCATAGGCAACACCTCCTTTTTATGGAGGTAGCCCCTAACTATTAAGTGTCCTAAATAAATCATAGTACATGTGAAAAAGAAAAACAAGCGAACAAATGAAATTTGTTAAAAAAACGTTCGACAAAAATCGACAATTAACCTTTATATTTCAATGGAAAACCATTTGACTTTACCATAATGATATGATAATATGTATTTAGTGAAAGAAATTTCATATAATAAAAAAGGAATACTTAATATTGATTAGTTAAGTGCTACTTAAGATTTTTTTCGGTAATACCCTAACTCAAATAGAATTAGGGTATTTTTAGTTTTAATGAAAAACTTGAAATAAGTATAATAATAAGGTATTATTTAGGTAATAAAAATGTAAAGAAATAATATATAAAAGGAGTAACAAAATGACGAGATTAGATGTGGAACTAGTTAAAAGAGGACTTATCGAAAGCCGTAGTAAAGCTAGTTATGTTATTGATAAAGGTGTTGTCTTTTGTAATGGTAAACAAATATTAAAACGTAGTTATCAAGTAAATGATAATGATATCTTAACTATAAAAGAAAATGTTTTACCATATGTATCTAAAGGTGGATTGAAACTAAAAAAAGCCCTTGATGAATTTTCTATAAACTTAACAAATAAAAATATGGTTGATATCGGTTCATCAACTGGTGGTTTTTCTGATTGTGCTATTAAAGAAAATATCAACAAAATTGTAGCTATTGATGTAGGTAGTAACCAATTTTCTAAAAAAGTATTAAATACAGGTAAAGTTTCATTATATGAAAACACCGATTTTAGAAATGTTGATGATAAGCTACTTAAAGATGTTGATATTGCCTGTATTGATGTATCTTTTATATCTGTATTAAAATTATTGGATAAATTAAAAACTTTACCTAATTTAAAAGAAATAATTCTATTAATTAAACCCCAATTTGAATGTGGAAAGGATATAGCTTTTAAATATAAAGGAGTAGTTAGAAATAAAATAGTCCATAAAAATATAATAATAAACATAATAAACAAATTTAAAGATTATAACTTTATAATTAATGGACTTACTTTTTCACCAATACTAGGTGGTGATGGCAATATAGAATATTTAGCCTATTTTAAAAAAAATAGTGAATATAAAAAAATAAATGTATCAAAAACTATCAAGGATGCTTTTTATAATCTTTTAAATAAACATGAATAAAAATAATCTCCTCACATAATATTTTTATAGAGAGGAGAAGTTTATGAAAAAAATAATACCATTCAAAAAAAATCTTATTTTTAAAACAAATTTAGCTGAGATTGCTAGTATATCACTCGAACATGAAATAACCAAAGAAGAACAAGAAGTTAAAGGTAATTTTATAATTAGTGGTAGTTATAAAATAAGTGAAACTAGTGTTAATACTGAGGACTTTTATTTTGATTTGCCATTTGCTATACAAATTGATGAAAAATATGATATATCAAAATCTAGTATAGATATTGATGATTTTTATTATGAAATAATAAATAACAATATATTAGCTGTAAATATAGATGTTTGTTTAGATAATATTGAAGAAAAAGAAGTAGATGAAAGAAAAGTAGAAGAAATAGAAAAGATAAAGGAAGATACAAAAGAAGAAAAAGAACGTTGTATTGAAGAAGAATTTATAACTGAAACTAAAAATAAAGAACTTCCTTTAGAAGATATGTCTAATATAGCTAATTTTGATATGACTAAAGAAACCTATCAAAGTTATAAAGTATTAATTGTTAGAGAAGGTGATACCTTAGAATCAATTATGAAAAAATATCAAGTTACTAAAGAAGAATTAGAGGCATATAATAACTTAAATGACTTAAAAATTATGGATAAAATAATTATTCCTGTTGACAATGTGGAAAATTAAAGATTTATTAAATGAGTATGATTTAAAAGCTACCCGTTATGAAAATAATGGCAAAGTAACTATAATAGATACTAATCAAGGTAAATATGTCGTAAAAAAGAAAAATAACAATGATATATATAAATATCTAAATGCGAGAAGTTTTACTTATTATCCTAAAAAAATAGGAGAAGATGATGAGTATATACTGTCTGAATATATTGAACCTATCAATATGCCTGCTGAACAAAAAATGGTCGACCTAATTGAATTAGTAGCTTTACTGCATAATAAAACTACTTTTTATAAAGAGGTAGATGAAGATAACTATAAAGAAATATATGAAAATCTAAATCAGGATATCGATTATTTAAAACATTATTATGATGATTTAATAAAAGTAATTGAAACTAAAATATATATGAGTCCTGCAGAATATTTACTAGCTCGTAATATAACAATAATATATGAAGCAATATTTTATTCTAAAAAACAATTAGATAAATGGTATCAATTAATTAAAGAAAAAAGAAAACAACGTTTTGTTGTTTTACATAATAATTTAGAACTTAGTCATTTAATAAGAAGTAAATATCCTTATTTAATTAGTTGGGATAAAGCTTCTATTGGTATGCCAATATATGATATATATCACTTGTATCAAAAACATTACTATGATTTTGATTTTGAATCTATTTTTAATATATATCAAAGTCATTATCCTTTATTAGAAGAAGAAAAGGTTTTATTTTATATTTTAATAACGATGCCTGATAAATTAACTTTTGAAAAAAAAGAATATGAAACTGTAAAAAAATGGAGTAAACAAATAGATAAAATGTATAAAACAAGTTATTATGTTTCACTTAAAAGTTCTAAAGGAGAAAAACAAAAGACAAATTAAAAAAATAAAAAATAGACCAAAATTAAATCTAGTAAAAAAGAAGAAAGTAAGAATTAACTGATAAATAGCTAAAACAATAAAAACTAATATTAATAAATACCCCCAACTATGAAAAGAACGCATAAAATCACCTAAATTATTATATGCGAAGAAATAACTTAGGTAAACATATTTTAAAATTATCAATTATTTAGAAAATTCAAAGTCGTCAACTTCATTAAATAACTCTTTTATATCAATATCTAATTTTTGAGCAATTCTCCATACGGTTCCTAAAGAAAATGTTTGATGATAATTACTTTCTATATTCATGATAAAACCCTCACAATAATTACAAATTTGGGCTAACTGTCTTTGAGTTAGTCCTTTTTGTTTTCGATATTTTTTAATATTTTTACTAACTAAATAATATACATAGTTTTCATCTTCTCTACTATACTGCATACATCATACCTCTCACATAAACATTTTCTCATGTTTTATAAAGGCTAAGCCTCAATGAATAGTTGAGGTGCTGTTTGAATAAAAAATGTCTTTATGATAAAATAAATTTGAGGTGAACTATGAGTTCTTTTAAACCAGATATTTATCGAAAAAATATTTTTGACATTTCATACTCTACTTTAAAAAATAAAGGAATTAAATTGTTACTTTTTGATTTAGATAATACCATAATTCCTATTAGTGAAGATATAGTCTCTTTAAAGACAAAGGAATTATTTGATAAATTAAATAAAGATTTTAAAGTGATGATAGTTTCTAACAGTCTAAATAAAAGAGTTAGTTTAATAGCTAATAGTTTAAATATTTCTTATATATCTTTTGCGAGAAAACCTTTAACTTGTTCTTTTAAAAAAGCTATTAAAATTAATCAAGTCTCAAATGAAGAAGCAGTTATTATTGGAGACCAATTGTTTACTGATATTTTAGGTGGAAAAAAAGTTTCTATTAAAACTATTTTAGTTGACCCTTTAACTAAAAAGGATTTTAAAATAACTAAAATAAATAGATTTTTAGAAAAAATATGTTTTAGGAAATTACAAAAGTGTGGCTTTGAGAAAGGAAAGTATTATGAATAAATGTGAGGGATGTGGAGCTTTATTACAAAATGTCGATAAGCTAAAAGAAGGATATACTACTAATTTAGATAATCCTCTTTGTAATCGATGTTTTAGAATAAGACATTATAATGACTATCAATTAATAGAAAAAGATAATGATTATTATATATCTATTTTAAAAGAAATAAAAAGTAAAAATGATTTGACTTTATTAGTGGTTGATTTGTTTCAAATATATGATTTAGTTAATTTAAAACCTTATTTAAATTCTAATGTTTTATTAGTTTTAACTAAAAGAGATTTATTACCAGAAAAGTTATATGAAGATAAAATATTAAGTTATTTTGACAATTTGGGACTTGATTTTTTAGATAAGATAATTATTAGTAGTAAAAACAATTATCATTTTGATGAACTATATGATTTGATTTTAAAATATAAAAAAAGTCAATATGTTTATGTAGTAGGTTATACAAATGCGGGTAAATCGACATTAATCAATAATTTTTTAAAACTTTATTCAGATAATTTACAGTTTATTACAACTTCTAATTTACCATCAACTACTTTAAATACTATTGAAATAAAAGTAAATGATAGTTTTTCTTTTATAGATACCCCTGGAATACTTGTAAAAAATAGTTTATTAGATAAAGTAAATGAAGATGTTTTTAAAAAAATAGTACCCAAAAAAAGAATTAAACCAATTGTTTATCAAATAAAAACTCCTCAAAGTTTTAAAATAGATGATTTTCTTTATCTTAAAATAAAAGAAAAAAATAATATTGTTTTTTATCTATCAAACAATTTAAAAATTGAACGTTTTTTTAAAGATAAAGTTCCAAGTGATTTAGTATGTCATAAGGTTTTTGTTAAAGCTAGACATGATATTTTAATTAATGGACTTGGATTTATTAAATTTATGGAAGATTGTGAAGTAGAATTATTTTTACCCACTAATGTTTCTTATTTGGTAAGATTTAGTGTTATATAAATAATAATTAAGAAGTAAAGAGGTATCTTATGAGTTTAGCTAAAAAGTTATTTTTTATGTTTGGTTTATTGTTGATAGTTTTGTTTTTATTTAATATTTTTTATTTTTGTAAAAATAATTATAAGTATAAAGATGAAGTAAAAAATGAAGTAAAAACTTATAAAGCTTCTTTAATAGCTGTTGGTGATAATTTAATTCATTCTAGTATTTATAAAGATGCAAATAGGAATATGAATTATCAAGGATATGATTTTAAACCGATGTATGAATTAATTAAACCAATTGTTAGTAAATATGATATTGCCTATTATAATCAAGAAACAATACTTGGAGGAACTAGTATTGGTTTAAGTGATTATCCTACTTTTAATTCACCTTTTGAAGTTGGAGATGCTATGATAGATGCTGGATTTAATTTAGTATCTTTAGCAACTAATCATACTATGGATAGAGGAAAGAAGGCTGTTTTACTTTCTCATGATTATTGGAAAGATAAGGATGTTCTTACTTCTGGTAGTTATATATCATTTGAAGATAGAAATAAAATAAATATTAAAGAAGTTAATAATATTAGTTATACTATGCTTAATTATACTTATGGAACAAATGGAATAAGTGTTCCTAAGGGGAGTGATTATTTAGTTAATGTGTGGCCAACTAGTTATAAAATAAATAATCCAAAAGAGGATATGGAGTATCAAAAGTATAAAGAGGTTGTAAAAGAAGATATAGCTAGACTAAGAGATAAAGTGGATGTTTTGATTGTTGCTATGCACTGGGGAAATGAATATACTCATACTCCGATAGATTATGAAGTTGATATGGCTAACTTTTTAGCGGCTAATGGTGTTGATATTATAATAGGTACTCATCCTCATGTTATTCAACCAATTGAATTTATTGATGATACTTTAGTCATTTATTCGTTAGGTAATTTTATTTCAGCTCAAGATAGTGTTGGTAATTATAAGAAGTTAATAGGTTTAATGACTAGTTTAGATATTGTTAAAACAGTTGATAATAAAAAAACTTCTATTAAGATAGATAATGTTAGTAATGAACTTACTTTTACTTATTATAAGAATTATAAAGATTTTAAGGTAGTACCTTTTTCAAATGAAAAGATAAAGGATTTTTTACCTAATTATCAATCTATTTATGATGAGTATAAAAGTATAGTTACGAAGTATGATTCTAGTATAAAGGTTTTAAATTGTGCATAAAAAAATATCGTTGTTACGGTATTTTTATTTTAGTTTTTTGTGGTTTGTTTTACCACATAAATAGTCTAATGATATATTATATTTTTTACATATCTGATAAGCAAAAGCTGTAAGTATTAGTGTTTTACCTGTTTCATAGGCTGATATAGTTGATGAAGTAGTGTTTAATTCTTTGGCTAAATCTCTTAAGGTAAGTTTATTTTCTTTTCTTAGTTCTTTTATTTTTTTTCCAATTTCTTTTTTATTTATTTCTTCTATTTCTATGTTGTCAGAATATTTTTTAGTGTTAGTCAAACTTAAAATATAGTCTATTGAAACATTATAGAAGTTACTTAAGGTATTTAAATATTTTAAAGGTATGATATTATCTCCAACTTCCCATAAGGAATAGCTTTGTTGGCTGACTTTTAATTTTTGGGACAAATCTTTTTGATATAGGTCCCTATCTTCTCTTAAATCACGTAATCTTTTCCATGGCATAAGCTGTTCACCGTTATAATTTTCCCATTAATTAAATTTTTTTTAATTTTCATACAAGAAAATACGAGCAAATGTGATATAATGTATATAGTAGGTGAGGATATTATGAATTTTTTAATTATTTAAATGGTTTGTTTTTGTTGAATTGTTTTATTTAGTTAATTTATTTTTAATGTCTTTATCCTAGTAGTAATAAATTATTTGTTTTTGTGTGGAAAGGAAGGTGTAATTTTTTATGACAATATATAGGCTTAGGATGTTAAGGTTACAAGAAGGTAAAAATCAAGAGGATTTAGCTAAGTATTTAGGAATTACTAAGAAATATTACAACAACTATGAACTTGGAAAAAGGAAGGTACCAATAGATATAGTTATAAAAATAGCTAAGTATTATGAAACAACTACTGATTATGTACTTAAGGTAAGTGATGTAAGGAGTAAGGTATATTATGATTAAAAAGGGATTTACATTAGTAGAATTGTTAGCTGTTTTTGTACTTTTAGCAATAATATTTATGATAGCAGCCCCAAATATGTTTAGAATTATAAGAGAAAGTAAAGCTAAATCTTTTTTGGTATCAGTAAGACAAATAGTAAAATCAGGAAATGAATATAGATTAGCAGATTTAAGAAATAAAAGTAAAAAATGTGTTTATTTTGACTTTGGAGAAGATTATCAAATAGATACATTAGTAAATAATAAGTTATATGTTCCAATAGAAGAATTAACATTAAGAGGAGATTTACCAATTGAAGGTGAAATGGAAGTATGTAGAGATTATGTAAGTATAACAGTAAGTGATGGAGATAATACCGTAGATATAGATCCAGATGGAGAAGAACATGTCTTTGAAGGAAACTTAGAAGAAAGTAATGTATCACATCCAGTAATAGATAATATAAATACATCTAAAACAACCAAATCAATAACAACAACCGTAACAGCTCATGATGATAAGAATGACATAGTAAAATATTATTATTATTTAAATGGAGAGTTAAAACAAAGTATAGATAGTAATGTATATGAATTTACTAATTTAAAAGATAATATAAATTATAAAATAAAGATAGTAGTAGAAAATAGTAAGGGGTTAAAAACAAGTAGAACATTAAATATAAAAACAGATGAATTACCAGCACCAAAAATAACAGTGAATAAAACAGGATGGCAAAGTCAAAAAACAGTAACAATAACATATCCAAGTGGAAATAATTTAAGTTATCAATACAAAATAAATAGTGGGGAAATAACAGGAACTGATGAAAAAGGAACATGGCTAACTACAACAAGTAGATACAAATATATATATTATACAAGTGAAGGAAGTGTAAGTGCTAAGGTAAGTGATGGAGTTAATGAAAAGGTTGTTACTTATAATGTAATAGAGGTAGATTCAGTAGTACCAGAGATAACAGTAGAGCCTGCAGTAGTGGAGGGCGAAAATGGTTGGGTAATAATGGCAAGTATCAAAGGAACAATAACTAAGAAAGGTAAAAGTTCAGTTAAGTTATATAGGTGTCTATCAGCTCGTTCTTCAGTAGATGTATCAATTTGCACTCCAACTAATTCAGAAGATAATATAGTAGAAGATGGAAGTAGTTTAGTATTATCAAGCAGTTCAAATTATCAAAAAGTATGTTATCAAGCAATAAGTACAACAGGAGTGAAATCTAGTGTAGTATGTAGTGATGTTTATCATGTAGATACTGGACCAAGTATAATATCTTCATCAAGTCCAAAGAAATGTCAAATAGATTCAAAGCTGGAAAATTATTTTAAATTTAAATGGGGACCAAGTGGGGAAGGAACTACTAATTGTACAAAGCCAGACCCTATTGAAACAAGAGAAGGAAAAGGAAAAATTATTTGTGAAATGATAGGAGTAAATGGAAAAAAAGTTAGTGAAATGGTAGAGTTAAATAATACACCAATAGGATGTTATGTTAATTATATTCCAGATAATGCCACTTGGGATGCAACAAGAGATGGAGTAGAAGAAACAGATGTACAAACTCAAGGAACATTTAACATATATGATACTAATAAAGATGCTGAAGGAAATGTACTGGGTTCGGCCAATGGAAAGAGTAAAAGTGAAACTATAGGGGATGCAAAATATAGTGGCTGGAGAATTATGAATATTGATAAAGACACGGGTCAAATCACGTTAATTCATGGAGGAACCCCAGAATGTTACCATTATACAAAGTATAAAATTAAGGAAACTAAAAGTGATTTAAAAAAAGTTACATCAATTAGCGATGAAGGAGAAGGAAAAGCCTGGACCAAATACGGAAATAATGAATTGACCGAAAGTATTCATTATATGGATAGTGACGATGTAAATATAATTCTTTATGAAGAAAATGGAAATAATTCCTATTCCTTGTTTGATGTATCTTCAAAAGGTGAGACGGGGAATTGTTTTAAACAGGATATTTTGTACTGTGGAAGATATACTCAATTAATAAATATAGGAGATAGTTATTGGTTAGCATCTGGTGCATATAGTAGTTTGTACTATTTTGTGGGTTCATATACAAGATGGAATGAAGGTCATGACTTTTCTTTGGGTGTACGTCCAGTCATAACATTAAAACCAAATGTAAAACTAGGTCAAGAATCAGGTTTAAAAGGTGATGAATACAGCTTAATTACTTCATAATAAACAAATAAAAAGTTCAAGAAATTTTGAACTTTTTTTTAAACTATAAAAATAAAACAACTGAAATGCCAACAATTAAACAATAAATAACAAAATATATAAGTTTACCATTAATCATAATCTTTTTGAATAATTTCATACTAAAATAAGTAACAACACAAGCAATAATCATAGCTAGACCATAATACATTAACATAGTAGTACTTAATTTTAAACTAATTAAATCTTTAATACCTAACAAACTAGTAGCTATACTAATTGGGATAAAAAGTAAAAATGAAAAATCAAAAGAAGTTTCTCTATCTAAATTTCTAAACATACTACCAACTATTGTAGAACCACTTCTACTAATACCAGGTATTAAAGCTACCATTTGAAACAACCCAATAATTAAAGCATCTAAAAAAGTAATTTTTTCTTTATTTTTATATCCTTTAAAATCTTTAATAATAAATAAAAACAAAGAAGTAACTAAAAGCATTAAACCAATAAACTTAACATTTTTTTCTAAAAAGTCAAAAAGACCTAACTTAGTAACAATAAGTCCTGTAATACCAGCTGGAATAGTAGCTACAATAAGCCATAAACAATACTTGGTATTGGCTTGATACTTTTTATCACCAGTTTTAAAATAAGCAAAAAAATCATGAATTAAACTAATAATATCTTTTCTAAACAATATAATAACAGCTATTAAACTTCCTAAATTAGTAATAACAGCTAGCGTTTCCAATTGAACCGATGTTAAGTTTAAATCAATTAAATGTTCAGCTATAAGTAAATGTCCACTAGAAGAAACAGGTATTGCTTCCATAAAACCTTGAACAATTCCTAAAATAATAAAACTTATAAGTATTGACATTTTATCACCTTAATACATTATACACTTTTTTTAAAAAATAATAAATAAATTTATAAAAACAAAATAAAATTAGATAGGTGATAATATGGGCCTTAGAATTTTTTCCTTTTTATTTGGCTTTGGTTTAGCAACTATTGGTCTTTTATATGTTATAAGTTACTTAAATTTACTAACAATTGGGTATAATTTTTTAGAATATGTTAATTTTATAATTAGAAGGAAAGAATGTTTAAATACTTTGTGGGGATTTATCTTTATTGTTTTATCATTATATTGGAAAAGAGGAGAAAAAAATGAGTTATATATATGATATTATGTTAAATTTTAAACAAGATTTATATGAATTTTATGATTGGAATATTAAAGATACCATTATTCATATTAGAAAAATACCACTTATAAAAGTGTCAAGTAAAACCTTAGAAGATATAAAACAATATATAGTTACTTTTGATAGTACCTTTTTAGATACAGTTGATCGAAAAACAGAAATATTTCAAAGTAAACAAATAGTTTTTTTAAAACATTCATTTATACTAAGTGATGGATATGAAGCTATAGCTTTAATAGTAAAAAAAGATAACAATAAAATAAGTAGATTGTTAATAGAAGAAGAACTAGAAGTATTAGAAGAAGTAAGTAAACTAAAAGAAGTAGAAATAAAATACCAAAAAAACAAAAAAAGATATATCCAAATGTATAAAACTAGAAAAGAAATGAAATTAGAAAAATATTTAAAAAATGAATTAAAAAAACTAGAGAAGGGAGATATAATCGAACTACAATATCTATATTTTGAATGTTTTCTAGAAGAAGAAAAATCCAGAGATAAAATAATAAATAGATTTTATCAAGAATTGAATTATAACTTTGATTTTATATCCGAAAAATTACTTTCTTTTTTCAAATTAACTTCTTAGGTATATATTTATTAATTTGTATCAAATTAATAACAGGAGGTAAATATGAAAAAAATATTGATAGTATCATTATGTGTACTTTTATTAGTTGGATGTGGCAATACTAAATTAAGTGAAAAAACTCCTAAAGAAGTAGTTGAACAATACTTGAAAAATTATCAAACACTAGATGATGAAGTAATGACTCAATTAGATGAAGTAATAAAAAAAGAAGACTATACTGACCAACAAAAAAATGATTACCTTGAACTTATGAAAAGACATTATCAAAATTTAAAATACGAAATAAAAGATGATATGATTGATGGTGATAAAGCTTTGGTTACAACTAGTATAGAAGTATATGATTATTCTAAAGAACTTCAAAATGCTGATGAATATTTAGAAAAAAATCCTGCTGAATTTAATAATGCATCTGGTGAATATGACATTACTTTATTTAATAATTATCGATTAGATAAATTAAAAAAAGTTGACACAACAGTTAAATATACAATCGATTTTAGTTTGTCTAAAACTAGTAAAGGTTGGGTAATAGATGAATTAAGTGATACTGATGAAAGTAAAATACATGGAACTTATGTATATTAAAAAAAGATGTCCAAGACATCTTTTAATAATTTCCAATTTTATCAGCACTTAATTTGTTATCATTAGTTAAAACGTGAATATAATATTCAATCGGGTCAATCAATCCAGAAATTTCTTCTTCTTTTTGATAATTGTCGTTTTTAACCTTAACTAATTCTTTGACATTAGTATATTTTGTTTTTTCAAATTTATCAACAACACTAAAATCTTCTTTATTAGGAATTACAAAAGTATTTGTATAAACATTTCCACTTTCTGTTAAAACATAAATAACGTTAGTAGCTCCTGGTTGGTCATAAAAATTATGAATATATTTTACTTTTTCACCATTGATATTAATATTTTTACTTTGGCTTTTATAAGTAGTATCAACAATGTAATTTATTTTACTGGTATCAGTATTTGTCTTATCTTCAATATACTTTTTAGTAGTTGCAGTAACAGAGCCATTTTGAACTGATAAAACAGCATATAATTCATATTCATTGGTTCTAAATATTAAAACTTCATCCTCAGTTTCTTTAATATAATTATCACTTTCTTTATCTTGAGTAATTGTTAAATTATTATCACTGGTTGTTTTATTTTTTTCATTCCAAAAATAAAATATTATTATTCCTATTAATACACCAACTAACAATAAGGCTAGACCAATAACAAATTTACCACCTGTATTTTTCTTTTCTTCCATAAAGTCACCTTCCTATTCTATAAAAATTATAACACTGTTAATTTATTAAGTAAAGATAAGAAAGTAAGTTTATCATAATTTGTCCATAATAATATATAATGTATTAGGTGATAAAGTGAAAAAACTAATACTTTTTTTATGTTGTTTTTTAGTTGGTAGTAGTTTAGTAAAAGCTATAGAAACAAGTGCTCAATCAGCTATTTTAATGGATATTGATAGTGGAAGAGTAATGTATTCTAAAAACATTGACAGCCAAAGAAGTATTGCTAGTATATCTAAAATAATGACTGCTGTTGTTGTTTTAGAAAATGTCGATATAAAAAAACAAGTAACCATAGGAAATGAAATAGATAAAGCTCATGGTTCTGGTATTTATATTAAAAAAGGCGAGAAAATGACTATTGAAGACTTATTATATGGTCTACTTTTAAGAAGTGGTAATGATGCCGCTTTAGCCTTAGCTTATCATACCTCTGGTAGTATTAAAAAATTTGTTAGCTTGATGAATAAAAAAGCTAAGGAACTTAATATGAATAACTCTAAATTTAATAATCCTAGTGGTTTAGATGATACTGATTTAGGAAACTATTCTACTGCTTATGATATGGCCTTGTTAATGAAATATGCTTATCAAAATGAAAAATTTAGAAAAATTGAAAAAACAAAAAAGTATACTTTAAAAACTAATAAAAATACTTATTCTTGGACTAATAAAAATAAACTCTTATCTAAATATATCTATACCGATGGTGGTAAGACAGGTTTTACCAAAAAAGCTAAAAGGACTTTAGTAACAACCGCTAGTAAGGGAGGAATGCATTTAGTAGTTGTTACTTTAAATGATGGTAATGACTGGGTAGACCATGAAAATTTATTTGAGTATGGTTTTGATAATTTTAAAACCTATCAGATTTTAAAAAAAGGTCCTTTTGAAGTTTTAAATGATACTTATTATAATAACTCATTATATTTAAAAAACAATTTCTATTATACTTTATTAAACAATGAAAAAAACAGTATTATATTAAAAATAAATTTGGAAAAAAAACGTACTTTTAAAAATAATATGAAAGTTGGAAATGTCGAAGTATATTTAGGTGAAGATAAAATCCATACCGAAAATATATATTATCAAAAAAAAGTTAGTCAAAATAAAAAATGGTGGCATTTATGGTAAATAAAATATGGGGTTTTTTTATCATATCAGGAATTGTTTTTTGTTTTTTTACAGGTAATATAAAATTAATAAATGATGAAATACTAAACTGTACTAAAAGTGCTATTGACATGATTTTTAAAATATTTCCAGTTATGGCTTTGTGGTTAGGAATTATGCAGATAGCATCTAGTAGTGGTCTGCTTAATATTTTTGCAAATAAATTATCGATACTTTTAACTAAAATATTTCCTGATATTCCATATGGTCATGAGTCATTAAGTTTTATAGCTTCTAATATTGTTGCTAATATGTTTGGCTTAGGTAATGCCGCAACCCCTTTTGGTTTAAAAGCAATGGAGTCTTTACAAACATTAAATAATAAAAAAGATACTGCCTCAAGAAGTATGATTACCTTTTTAGTTTTAAATACATCAGGAGTAACAATCATACCTACAACGATAATATCACTTAGAATGATGTATAAAAGTATAACTCCAACAGCAATTGTTTTACCTTGTATTATAGCAACATCCTTATCAACAATAGCTGGACTTATTTTAGATAGAATTATATCTAGGAGGATAAAATGACTTTAATTTCTAATATGATAATACCAATATTAGTTTTAATAATAATAATTCATGGTTTTATTAAAAGAATTGATTTATATGATGAATTTGTAAAAGGGGCTAAGTCTAGTTTTCCGATGATTACGACTATGTTTCCCTGTTTATTAGGAATGATACTTGGAGTTAATATTTTTACTAAAAGTGGAGTATTAGATTGGTTTTTTTCGTTTTTAAAACCTATTTTTTCTTATTGGAAAATACCTTTTGAAATATTGCCAATGATAGTTATGCGACCAATATCTGGAAGTAGTACTTTAGCTATTTTAAATGGCTTATTTAAAAAATATGGTCCAGATAGTTTAATTGGAACAATAGCTAGTGTAATTCAAGGTAGTACAGATACTACTTTTTATGTTTTGACTTTATATTTTGGTAGTATCGGTATTAAAAAAATAAGATATTCATTATATGTTGGCTTGTTTGCTGATATAGTTGGTATTGTAAGTGCTATAATAATTACCTCGATGTTATTATAGCTTTTTATGTTGATTTTTTACCTTCTATTTTGTATAATAATAATTAGAATAACATAAAAATATTTGCTTTAACAGATACAATAATGTATAATATTTATTTTAGAAAGGAAGACTTTTTATGGATAAAGTAAAAAACTTCATTAAAAATCATAAAATAATTACAGCATTAATAATTATTTTTCTTATTTTATTAATCGCAGCAATTATCATTTATCAAATTATGTTTACTTATAAAGAAGATTCTAGACTTTATGGTAAAAAAGATGTAGAAATAAGTTCAAGTAGTAAAAAATCTATCGAAGAAAATCTTGAAAAAAAAGATGAATTTAATAGTGTTAATATCAATATCGTAACTAAAGAGATAACTTTTACTATTGACGTAAAGGAAGATACAGATAAAAAATATGCTCAAAATTTAAGTGAGGATGTCTTAAAAGAATTAAGTGACGAAGAAAAAAAATATTATGATGTCCAAATTATTTATACATGTAAAGAGTGTCAAGAAGAGAATGAATATCCAATAATTGGGTATAAAAACAATTCATCTGATGGCATTGTTTGGAGCAATAATTAGGTGATGAAATGAAAAAGAAAAAATGGCTAATACTAGTTCTTGTTTTAGTAGTTGTTTTAGGTGGTTTTTATTTTTATAAAAATAGTAAAAATGATAATAAACTTACTAGTATGGAACAAGACTGGTTAGAAAAAAATAAAAATGAAGTAGTTGATATATCTTTTGTTAATAATGTTCCAGTATTTAATGAAAATGGTACTGGAGTTTTATTCAAACTATCTGAACAAATCAAAAAAGATTTAGGTTTAGAGTTAAACCCTCTTCCTTATAATTTGGATGAAGAAGAACCAGAAGGATTAGGGATAATATTGACTAAAGAAAAAAATAAAGATGATATATCTATCTATCAAGATCACTTTGTTTTATTAACTACTAAAGATACCAAATATCAAACAGTTAAAGACATTAATTTAACTAATATTGGAGTAGTTAGTAAAGACTTAAAAGATGCTAATTATTATTTAAAAGCTAATCAAAATATCAATTTGAAAGAATATTCTAGTTATAATCAATTAATAGAAGAAATAAATAAACCAAATAGTTCTATCGAAGGTATAATAGTCCCAGAACTTTTAAATATGCAATCAATAGTAACTAGTGATACTTTAAATATAGCTTATCATTTATCTGATATGACTTCAGATATAGTATTACGTTTTGGAGATGATGAAAGTTTAAACAAAGTACTTAAAAAGTATATCAAAACTTGGATGGAAAAATACTATGAAAATACTTTGTCAGAAAACTTTACCAATACTTATTTTGCGTATAAAAACATATCAGAAGAAGATAAAACTGAGTTTACTAGTAAAAAGAATTATGTATATGGACTAGTAGAAACAGCTCCTTATAACGCTATTAAAAGTAAACAACTAATTGGTTCAAATGAAAAAATAATGAAAGAAATATCTGATTTGACTGACTCAGAAATAACTTGGAAGTCATATAAGAATATAGCTTCTTTAATAGATGATTTTAATAATGGTAAAATAGATATTTATTTTGATAATACTAATGTTGAAAAATATGATATAGATATGTCTAAAACTGATAACTATATGCCTTTAGAACTTGTTGTTTTAACTAAAAATGATAGTGAATTACCAGTACAATCTTTAGCTAGTTTAAAGTTTGAGAAAGTATCGGTAGTAGATGATAGTAAGATTTTATCTATTTTAGATGAATATGGTATTAAAACTAAAAATTATGGTAGATTAAAACAACTTATTGATTCTAAAGATGATATTTTAGTTATGGATAAATCTAGTTTTATGAGTTATAAAGCTAACAAATTAAAAAATTATAAAGTAGTTTATCAAGAAAATTTAAATGATGGTTATTCGTTTATATTAAATAATGATGATGAAAATAAAGTTTTCAATGAATATTTTAATTTTTATTTAAACTTTATCGATTTAAAAGATTATGTTGATAAAACCGATATGAATTTGTTTTATACAAGTCCGATTGTCAAAGTTGGTCCTTATATAGCTATTGTGGTTTTAATTTTATTAGTTTTATTATTGATATTAATTAGTATGAAAAAAGTAAAAAAAGACAAAAAAGAACCTGGTATAAGTAGGGAAGATAAATTAAGATATATTGATGCTTTGACATCTCTTAAAAATAGAAACTATTTGAATAAGTCAATAAGTAAATGGGATGATAGTGAAATATATCCTCAAGCTGTTATTGTAGTTGATTTAAATAATATTGCTTATATCAATGACAACTATGGACATGAAGAAGGGGATAAAGTAATTATTGAGGCTGCGAATATCTTAATTCAAAATCAAGTAGAAAATACTGAAATAATTAGGACTAGTGGAAATGAATTTTTAATTTATTTAGTTGGTTATGAAGAAAAACAAATTCTTATGTATATTAGAAAATTAAACAAAGATTTTAGAGAATTAGCTCATGGTTTTGGAGTAGCGATGGGTTATAGTATGATTTTAGATGGTATCAAATCATTAGATGATGCGATTAATGAAGCAACTATTGAAATGAAAAATAATAAAGAAGAAAGCCAAAATCGTTAATTTTTGGCTTTTTCATAATCATGTAAAGGAGATAAGTAATGGATAAAATAAATAATAATTTAAAAAATAAAATGAAACATTATATAAAAAGAATATTTAATATTGTAAAACGACCAGAAATGCGAATATTACCTGGAAATATAGCCTTTTTTTTGGTCTTATCTTTAATACCTATTATTACTTTAATAGGGATAGTAGGAACTCACTTTACAGATTCATATCAATTGGTTGTCAATTTTTTAGACATGTATATGCCTAAAGAAGTAACAGAATTACTAGCTCCTTTTTTTCATCAAGTAGCTTTTAAACAATCAAATATGTTTATTTATATTTGTGCTGGTTTTATTTTTTCGTCAACTGGTTTACATTCGATTATAATTGCTTCTAATACTTTATATCATACAGAAACTAAAGATGTTTTATTTCATCGTATCAAAGCAATTGTTTTAACATTAGTTTTAATTCTTTTATTTACTTTTGTGTTAATCGGTTTAGGGTTTAGTAGTGTTATTTATCATACTTTAGTAAAGTATAAAATAATATCTAGTTTTGGACTTATTTATACTTTATTTAGTTTTTTAAAATGGCCACTTGCTTTTTTTACAATTTTTTATATAATTAGACTTATTTTTGTAGCCTCTTTAAATAAAGTAATTGAAAGTAAATATTTTAATAAAGGAGCTTTATTTACGACTTTTGGTTGGATATTATCAACTGCTATATATTCTTTTTATACTAGTAATATAGCTCATTATGATATATTTTATGGTGGTTTGTCATCTATTATTGTTTTAATGCTTTGGATTTATTTTTTGTCTTATGTTTTAGTAGTTGGAATGGTTATAAATGTCGATAGTTATGAACATTCTAAAATTTAGAATATTTTTTTTAAAATTGAGTATGTTAAAAATAGATAAATAGGTATTACCACTATTTATCTAGCAGACTACATGAAGTACCAATGTAGTTTTACGGTGAACTAATAAGTATTTATTTTGGTAATGCAAAAAGAGGAAATTTTCCTCTTTTACTATTTAAACTAATTATTTTTAAAAAAGGTATTGGTGTAACATATTCTAAAACAAGTATTGATTTTAATAATAACATGTAAAGAACAATAAAAAATGATTAAGATGTTTAGATAAAAATTTTGATAAAGATAATTCAAAAAAAATAAATTTAAAAATGTTTACCAAAATTGACAATAATAGTACTTGCTAAAGTAAAAAATTATGATATTATTAATTTATGAAGGAAACTTCATAAAAAGAGACATACCCAAGTGGTATTTTCCCTTTTGTTTTGTTTAAAGGAAAAATACCGAATTCATTTAGGAAAACGGTATTTTTCGTTGTTTATTTATTTTTGCTAAAATAAACACTGATGATAAATAAACTCTAAGATGTTAAATCTTGGTTTTTTATTATATTTATTAAAACTTATAAAGTAAAATCTAATAAGCATCATCACCTTTCTATTTTAAATTTAAAATAAAAAGGGAAAATACCGACCCCCTGGACGATAGAGTATGTCTTGATAAAATATGTTAACATAAAGTAAACTAAAAAGTCAATAAAAAATACGAAAAAGCGTTCGGTAAAAATCGACAATAATAGTAAAGTAAAAAAATACCAAATTCATTTAGAAAAATGGTATTTTTTTGTTATTTGTTTTTAATATATAATTCCTTTAATTTAGACATTAGTATTTGATTGTTGTTGATATCATTAACATCTAAATAATCTAAAATAGGAACTAATTCATAATTTGAATATTTCTTTGATAATATATTAAAATCAAAACTTTCTTTTTTGTAATTAATAGTTTGTTTAAAATGACAAATAGTGTTGTTAGTAAAAATATCCTTTAAATAACCTGTATAATTACCATCCCATTTTTCAATTGGAACCTTTTCATTTAATTCAGAAAAATGTTTAATAACAATATAAAAATTGTCTTTATTTTTTAGAATATAACAGTTATTTAAAGAAACTAACGTATCACTATTTATCCATTCTTCTTTATCTTTTTTTAATTTATGATAGTTTCTTTTTTCAATTTCAATTTTATTTTTTAAATGAGCTAGTTTAAATTCTGGTTTGATAATTAATAATTCTTGTCTAATTTGCTTAAATATTTTTAATATTTTCATAGTATCACCTGATTAGTTATTCTAACACATTATTTTTTAAATTACAATTTTAAATAGAAAAAAACTGCTTATTTAAGCAGCTACTTCATTGATTTCTTTACTGGCATTTATTTTTTTTAAAGTTCTTAATTCTCTAGCACTCATGATTACTTTTTCACCATTAGCTAGTGTTACTTTTTGTAAGTTTGGTTTTTGAGCATGTCTAGTAGCTCGATAAGATTTTGAACGTCTATTTCCAAATAGGGGTGTTTTACTTGTTACTTTTTTTGCCATATTATCCCTCCTTAAATAAATATCTACCAAATAACTTTACCATAAACTAAAGAATAAGTCAAACAAAGTTAGTTAATTTTTAAGTTTTAGATAGGTTTTTTGGATTATTCCAATATTATATTCTATTTCTTCAGTAGTAAATTTATTATCCTTATTATATTTTTTTATAGTTTCTTTATCCGTATTATTTAAATTATAATGAGCAATATGAATAAGATAACTTAAATTATTTAGTTTGTCTAAATCATAATTAGTTTTGTTTTTTATCTCTTCACCAATTATTTTAATCTTTTCAATAATTTTTTTATTTAAAACAAGTGGTTCATCGATTTTATCTATTAAACCAAATGGTAATAAATCATTTATTTTTACTTGTAATGGATAAGATATAATTTTATCTTTGGCGACTTTAAAATAATAATCAGAATTTAGGTGAATGTTAAAACTAGATAAAATAACAGCCATATTTTGAATTCTATTTAATGTCTCATCCTTACTAAAATCAGGTGCTTCATTATAAAATATTTGATATAACTGACAGATAAGTTTACTTTCATCATCTAACTTTTTAGGTTCTAATTTTTTTAATTTTTCTAAAATATCAACATTTTTATCAAAAAATTCTTTATAATTATTAGAAAGTTCTAAACTAATAGAAAATTTTATTTCCTTATTTTTTTGATATTCAAATAAAGCTGAATTAAAAAAATCAGGTTTTTTATATATCGCAAATTTATTTAAATCAGTTTTAATATAATCGACAATATAAAAATTTTCTATACCTTTAAAATCAGATGAAGAAGATATTAATAAATATTGTTCATCAAAATCTTTTAAAATTGTTTTAACTAAAGATACTATATTAGGTATATCATTATAATTACATAATTTATTTTCTAAACTAATTTCTAACAAATTATCTATCTTATTTAAATCTAAATCTTTTTTCTTTTCTATTCCTTCAAATTTTATCAAAATTTTATCTTTTGTTTTTTTATTTTCTAATACTTTACTTATTTGATGCATACATACCTCCCTAAAATTAATATATCATATCTATAATTTATAGTCAAAAAAAAAAAAATATAGTATACTAAAATTGGAGGTTTTAATATGTATACACCATTTTATGTCAAAACCGAAAATACTTTACTTAGTAGTATGATAACAATTCCAAAGCTTATAAATATAGCTAAGGAAAATAATTTAAAAGCTTTAGCTATTTGTGATGATACTTTATATGGCGTAATGGAATTTTATAAAGCTTGTCTTGATAATGGTATTAAACCTATTATCGGTTTAGATGTAAAAATAGATGATTTAAATTTACTTTTGTATGCGAAAAATTACAAAGGATATCAACAACTAACTAAAATATCTACATTATTATCCTCTAAAACTTTAACTTTAGATTTTATTTTAAAAAATTGTGATAATTTAATTTGTATTTTACCTATTTCTAGTCTTCAAATTTTAGATAAAATAAAACATTATTTTGAAATGTTTTATGTGGGAGTAACTAAAGAAGAAGAAAAAAATAAAGTAAAAGAAAAAACTATATATATTCCTCTTATCAATTCTATTCAAATAGATGATTTAAATTATGTCCCTTACTTAGAAGCTATAAAAAAAGGTATTACTTTAGATAAAACTTATAAATATTCACTTATTAATGCTTTTATTAAATATAATTTAAATGAAGATTGGATGGTTGAATATAAGACTTATACCGAAGAAATAATTGATAACTGTGATATTACTATACCATGTGATAAAACTTTACTTCCTGTTTTTGATACTTTATCTTTAGATGCTTTTACTTATTTAAAAAAACTTTGTATTGAAGGAATGAAGAAAAGATTTGGTAGTAATACTTATCAAATATATGTTGAAAGACTAAAAAAAGAATTAGAAGTTATATCTAAAATGGGGTTTTCTAATTACTTTTTAGTTGTTTGGGATTATGTTAATTATGCAAGGAAAAATGATATTTTATGTCATGCCAGAGGAAGTGCAGCGGGTTCATTGGTTGCTTATCTTTTAGGAATAACTGATATTGACCCAATTATTTATGGACTTTTGTTTGAAAGATTTTTAAATCCTATGCGAATTAGTATGCCTGATATTGATATGGATATTGAAGATACAAGAAGAAATGAGGTGATTGATTACTGTATAAATAAATATGGTAAAAAAAGAGTTTCAGGTATTATTACTTATATCACTTTAAAACCAAAATTAGTAATTAGAGATGTAGCTAGGGTTATGGAAATATCTCCTAAAGAAACTGATATTATTTGTAGTATGTTGAAAGATAAAGATGAAAATCATAAAAATTTATCTTTGATGGATAATTATCAAAAAAATAGTAAATTAAGAAATTATATTAATTCTAAACCTTATTTTAATACTTTATTTAAGGTTGCTTTAAAATTAGAAAATATCAAAAAAAATATAAGTTCACATGCTGCTGGTATTATAATATCTAGTAAAGATTTAGATAATTATATTCCTTTAGTCAGTACTAAAAGTATGTATTTATCTGGTTATTCGATGGAATACTTAGAAGATTTAGGTCTTTTAAAAATGGACTTTTTAGGCTTAAAAAATTTAACTATCATAAGTCAAATAGTTAAAGATTTAAAAAATAGTGGGATTAAAATAGATTTAGATAAAATACCTTTGAATGATAAGAAAACTTTAGATATTTTTAAAACAGCTAATACAATTGGGATATTTCAATTTGAAAAAGAAGGAATGCGAGATTTTTTAAGAAAGTTAAAACCTAATTGTTTTGAAGATATTTTTGCGGCTTTAGCCCTTTATCGACCAGGACCGATGAAATCTATCCCTACTTATATAAAAAGAAAACAAGGTATTGAAAAGGTGGATTATATTGATTCTTCCTTAGAAGCTATTTTAAAACCTACTTATGGTATTATTATTTATCAAGAACAAATCATGCAGATAGTTCATGTGATGGCTGATTACACTTTAGGGGAAGCCGATATTTTAAGAAAAGCCATCAGTAAGAAAAAAGATGAACTGATGAAAAAAGAGTTAGAAGAGTTTACTAGACGAGCTATTAATAAAGGTTATAAAAAAGATACAGTAAAAAAAGTTAGTGATTTACTTTTAAAATTTGCCGAATATGGTTATAATCGTTCTCATTCAGTTGCTTATGCTTTTATCGCTTATAAACTGGCTTATTTAAAAGCTCATTATCAAGCTTACTTTATGAAAAATATTATGAATAATTCTATAGGTAGAAGTAAAACTACTAAAGATTATATTTACGAATGTAAATGCAATAATTTAAATGTTTTAAAACCTAGTATTAATCATAGTGGAACTAGTTATATAGTCGAAAAAAATAGTTTGAGATATCCTTTAAACAATATTAAAAATGTTGGTGATGTAGTAGCAATCCTAATAGTAGAAGAAAGAAAAAAAGGTTTATTTAAAGATATTTATGATTTTATTAAAAGAATGTATTCTAAAACAGTTAATAAAAAAGTTTTAATTAGTTTGATAGATGCTGGATGTTTTGATGAGTTTGGTTTAAACAGAAAAACGATTAAATCTAATTTAGATATTATTATCAATTATGGAGAACTACTTAAAGATATTGATGAAGAATATGCTTTAAGACCAGATATACAATATTTTGATGAGTATCAAACAAAAGAAATTATGGAAAAAGAATATGAAGTTTTTGGCTTTTATTTTACTAATAATCCTGTTACTAAATATCGTTCTATCTATCAAAATACTTTAAGCTTAAAAGATTTACCAAAATATTTTAACCAAAATATTAAAACGATTATCATGGTTAAAAATTTTAGAGTAATTCAAACTAAAAACAAAGAAAATATGTGTTTTATAACTGGTGAAGATGAAATGGATAATATGGATTTTATTCTTTTTCCTAAAATCTTTTCTAAATATTTTGATATTCAAATAGATGATATTATTTTAGTATCTGGTAAAGTAGAAAGACGATTTGAAAAATATCAAATTATTGTAAATGAAATAAAAAAGCTTTAAATTAATACATGGTTTTACTAAAAAAAGTTATAATAAAAAGTAGAAAGGATAAATTTATGAAATTACAAGGAAAAGTTGCGATTGTAACAGGGGGAGCTATGGGTAATGGACTTGGTATAGTAAAATCTTTTGTAAATGAAGGAGCAAATGTTGTTATATTAGATTATTCAAATACTTTACCTGAAGTAGTAAGTGAATTTAAAAACCAAGGTATTGATGTTTTAGCTTATCAAGTAGATATTAGAAATGAACAAATGATTAATGCTTGTGTTAATCAAGTTAAAGAAAAATATGGTCATATTGATATTTTAGTTAATAATGCTGGAGTATGTAAGTTAGAACCCTTCCAACTTATGACCGATGAAGTTAGAGATTTTCATATTGATATTAATATCAAAGGTACTTGGAATGTTACAAAAGCTTGTCTACCTTATTTAAAAGAAAAAGGTGGTAGTATTATTAATTTATCAAGTGTAACAGGTGTAAGTGTTTCAGATAGTGGTGAGGTAGCTTACGCTATGACTAAAGCTGCATTATTAGGATTAACTAAATCTTTAGCGGTTGAACTTGCTAGTTCTAGAATTAGAGTAAATGCAATATTGCCAGGATATATTTATACACCAATGGTTGAAAATATGGCTAAGTTATCTAATCCAACTAATCCAAGTGCAGTAATTGATGGAATTAGTAAAGCTATACCGATGAAAAGATTAGGTGATGCTTTAGAAGTTGGAGCCCTTTCTGTTTTTTTAGCTAGTGATGATTCCTCTTATATAACAGGAGAAGGAATTGTTATATCGGGAGGTTTGACTTTAAAAAAACTTTAACTATGGGAATTTAATTTCTCTTTTTTTGTTCTATTTTTCTCTTTTTTTAAATAAGTTTTAAAAAGAGGTGAAAAAATGAAAAAATTTGTATTTTTAATGACTTTTTTAGTAACTAGTTTTTTACTTACTAAAAATGTTAAAGCTGATGAATATTCAACAATAAAAGATATTTCTAATAGTGATTCTGTTGTATCGGGAACAGGAGATAAATTAGATGTAGTTATTACTAATAATGGTACTAAATCTGTTTTAGTTGAATATGGTAAGACTAATGGGATTACTTTGAAGTATTTAAATTCTAATAATGAAGGAAGACCAGATAATGCCGCATGGCTAGGTATTCATGTTCCAAAACCAAGTGATGCTAGTGAAGCAACTTTTACGGTAAATGGAGGTTCTAAAAAAAATGTTGAAGAAGATGGTAATTACTATTTTGGTATTACAGAAAAAAAATTAAATGATGCCGCTATAAAAGATGAAGCTTTGACTTATAAATATGTATTTACTTGGAAGGAAGGAGTGGAACAAACTGTATTAATTAAAATATATCCTAAAAGTATTACTTTAGAGAATAAAGCTGGTGATACAATTTGGACGAAAGATGAATTAAATAAAAAAGATGATGCCCCTAAAACTGGTTCTTCTTATTCAGTATTATTAATCGGTGCTATTATTGTAGCTATTATAAGTTTTATCTTTAATTTTAAACTTAAAAATCAATAGGAGAAATCCTATTTTTTTCTTGACTTTAGACATTTTTAAAGTATAATAAGTGATAGTAAAAAGGTGTATTTATGAATAGTGATTTAAAAATAATCAAAAAAAAGTATGGAGAAAATTTTAGTAAATTATGTAGAAAACTTTTTCCTAATCTTTTAGAACAACCTAATTTGTTATCTAATTTAATTATTAATAATTTTTATCCTAATCATGAATTGTATAATGATTTAATGGCTGAAGGGTTAATAGTTGAATTTAGTAATTATATAAATAGTTTAGTAGTTAAAAAGGATGATAAGGTAGTTTATACAAATAAGACAGCTAAAGAATTACTTTTAGAAGCTGGGTATAATTTATATCATTGTCAAACTACTGAAGAAGTAAATAATTTTAAAAAGTATTATGAAAAAAGTGAATTGTTATGTACTTTTAATCATAATCGTTTAAGTAAATGTCATGTTTTTTTTGCCGTTAAAAAAGATGTAGATAAGATAAAAAGAAGTGATTTTAAAAAACCAAATAGAGAAGATTTATATGGAACAAGTGTAATAAGTATCCAGTTTACGAAAGATAAAAGTCATACTTTGTCAATAAAAAATAGATACAATCATACGGTAGATAATCCTGATGCTACTTTTTTAAATAATTTAGATAATATCATCCCAGGATTAACTAAAGCTTTTGAAAGAGATTATGGTTTAGTTCAAAAGTTTCCTAATGATGATTTTTTAATTGATGGTTATATTAAAGCTAGTGATGGTAGATATTATAAGTATAATTATGAAATAGGTAATATTTATTATTGTCCTAATAATATCATTATAGATAATTTTAAAGTAAAAAAATATGATAAAGAAAAGTATATATTAATGGATTATTTTATATTAGATTTAGTTAATAAAAAAATAAGTATATATGATAGTAGAATAAAAGATAGTTTTATCGATGGTATAAATAATATAGAAAAGATAAAAGTAATTAATGATAAAACAAATAAAGTAATAACTATATCTAATAATCAAAAGGAAGATATTGTTATTATTTTAAATAATCAAAATAAAATAGTTAGTTATAAAAACAATAATATTTATTTAATCGATGATTATTTTTTAAGAAACAATAGTGTTCTTGTTAATATTGAATTAAATAATGTTTTGGAAATTAAAAATTTTTTCTTACATCGTAATAGAAATTTAGAAGAAATAAATTTACCTAATTTGAAAATACTGGGTTCTCATTTTATTAATCAAAATGATAAAATAAGTAAAGTTTATTTGCCTAATTTAAAGAAGGTTACTAATTCTTTTTTATCTTTTTCTAAAGTTAAAAGTTTGACTTTACCTAATTTAAAATATATTGGTAGTTATTTTTTATGTTCAAATTTAGTTATAACTGATTTAAATTTACCTAAGTTAAAAAAGGTAAAAGATGGATTTTTATATAACAATAATTCTATAAAACAACTTAATTTTTCTTTGTTAGAAGAAATAGGTGATGATTTTTTAAGTGTTAATAATTCGTTAGTTTATTTTAGAAGTGATAATTTAAAAATGGTAGGTCATACTTTTTTAAGAAGAAATGGGATTTTAAATGAATTATATTTACCTAGTTTGACAAAGGTAGGAGATTTTTTTCTAGCTTTAAATTTTGATTTAGAAAAGTTAATATTACCTAAATTAGAAAGAGTCGGTGATTGTTTTTTATATAAAAATCATTATTTAAAGGAAGTATATTTACCTAATTTAAAGTTTAAAGGATTACAGTTTTTAAAAGATAATCCTAAAGTAAAAAACTTAATCATAAAAAGGAAGTAAAAAGCATTATATAAAATAAGGTAGTGTGATAAAATTGGGTAAAAAAATAAAAACTTTGAAAGAATATGAAAGATGTCAAAAAAGAAAAATAATTATAAATAAAATAGTTTTTATTATTATGATTTTTATAATTATTTTTTATTTTGTTTATAATAAACTTTTAAAACATCAACCAGTTATATCAAATAATAATACTATAAATGATGTAAAAAGTGTTAATCCTAAAATAAAAGAAGTTCAAAATCTAAAAAAAATAAATCAAGATTTATATGGTTTTATTGAAATAAGTGGTACTAAAATAAATTATCCAATTATGTATAAAGAGGGTAGTGACTATTATTTATATAAAGATTTTTATAATAAATATCATCAAGCTGGTTCTATTTTTATTGATAAGCATAACAAAATAAAACCTGTTGATATTAATTTGATAATTCATGGTCATAGTATGAAAGATGGAACTATGTTTAAAGATTTACTTAAATATAAAAATAAGTCTTTTTATGAAACTCATAAAAATATTACGATATATACAACTAAAGTAGTAGAAAATTATGAAATAATATCTGTTTTTTTATCTAAAATATATAATCAAAATGACAATGTTTTTAAGTACTATAAGTTTTATAATATTATTAATAAAAATGAATATAATTTTTATGTTTATAATATTAAGAAGTTATCTTTATATAAAAATGATAGTATAGTAGAATACCCTAATAAATTAATAACTTTATCAACTTGTGAATACAGTAAAAAAAATGGTAGGTTAGTAGTAGTAGCTAAACTAGTAAATAGTAAAACATAAGTTTAAAAGGTATTGACATTTTAAAATATTATGTTATTATTATACTTAAACAAAGGAGAATATCATGGAAAATACTTTAAAAAACAGTCAAAAAAAAATAATCAATGAAAAGAAAACAACTAATAAAATGGCTTTAATTAGCTTAATTTTAGGAATTGCTTCATTAAGATTAAATATTTTTTGTATTCCTGGTATAGTCGCAATAATTTTTGCGATAATTAGTTTATTTCAAATCCAAAAAACTAAAGAACAAGGATTAGTAATGGCAATAATTGGGTTAATTTTAGGTGTAGTTATCACAACCCTTAATATAGCTGTTTTTTCAATTTTTTCAATTTAAAAAAAGTATTTTAGTTTTGGTAATAAAAAAGATGAATCTGTAAATAAAACAAATTCATTTTTTTTGATTATAATTTAAATTATAACCAAAAAACTTATTGCCAGCTTTTCAACTGAATGTTATAATAACATAAGGAATACATTTAAAAGTGGTGATTTCATGGATAGAATAATATTACACATAGATGTTAATAATGCTTTTCTTTCATGGAGTGCTTTATATTTATTAAAAAATGGTTTTCCTTATGATATAAGAGATAGATATGCAGTTATTGGTGGCGATAAAAGCAAAAGAAAAGGTATTGTTTTAGCTAAAAGTAATAAAGCTAAAAAATTAGGTATAAAAACTGCTGATACCTTATATTCAGCTAAACAAAAATGTAAAAATTTAGAAATATATCCATCTAACTATGAATGGTATTTAAAAATGTCTAAACAACTATTTAATTTACTTAGTAAATATACCAATGAAATAGAAATATTTTCTGTTGATGAATGTTTTTTAGATTATACTAATATCAAAAAATTATATGGTAACGAAATAACTTTTGCTTATAAAATCAAAGAAGAAATAAAAAATACCTTAGGCTTTACAGTCAATATTGGAATTGCCAATAATAAATTGTGTGCTAAAATGGCTTCTGATTTTTTAAAACCCGATAATGTTCATACTTTATATCAAAATGAAATAGAAACTAAAATGTATCCTTTAGATGTTGGTGACTTATTTGGAGTAGGTAAAAAAACAAAAGAAAAACTTAAAAATATCAAAATAAATACCATTGGTGATTTAGCTAATGCTGACTATAAAACAATGTATAGACTGTTTAAAAATCAAGGGGTAGAATTAATAAAAAAAGCTAGAGGAATTGATGATAGTTTAGTAGTTTACTGGAAAGTAGAACCAAAAGGTATTGGTAATGAAATAACATTAAAAGAAGATATAATGACCAAAGAAGAACTATATCCTTATTTGTTTTCTTTATCAGAACATGTTGGTCTTAGAATACGAAAACAAAATAAATATGCTTATGTGGTAGTAGTTACTTTAAAAAATAACCATTTTAAAAGATACAATCATCAAAGAAAACTTGCTAATCCAACTTCTTCAGATGAAGAAATATATAAAATAGCTTGTTCAATATTATCTGAAATGTGGCAAGATGAACCTATTAGATTAATTGGAATTAGATTAGACAAACTAACAACTTCTAAAATAAGACAAATATCTTTATTTGATAAAGATACCAGTTTAAATGTCGATGTTTTAGAAAAATTAATGGATGAAATAAATGATAAATATGGTAGTCAAGTAATAAAAAAAGCCTCTACTGATCAGAAAAAACTATTTCACAAACGTTTAAAATAAGGAGGAAATTATGAATTTTGAAATAATGTTTGCGTGTGGATATACCGATGGAACTAATGAAGCTATTAGACAAATTTTAAATAACAAATTAGAGAAAATAAAAAAATTTTCAACAAAAGATATATATAGTTATGCTTATTTAAAAGCTTATTTATATTATATTAATTTAAGAAGTATCTTTAAAAATAATCAAGAATTTTTATTATATATAAATAATTGTCAGGAAAAAATAGAAGAAGCTAAAGTAAAAACTTTAGAAAAATATAATAAATCAGAAAAAATAAAAAAAGTAAGGTGATAAGATGGCAAATATAATAACATACTCATTTTTTACAGCTGATATAGCAGAAAAATGTAAATTAAAAAAAATAGATATGATGAAACTATCTAGTTATGGACCATTACCTTTTTCATACGTTAGAAAATGTAAGGAATATCCAAATATAATTCATAATCAAAATAGTTTGTTGTTTTTTAAAATAATGATAAAAAAAATCCAAGATAAAAAACTAACTAAAAATCAAAATATTAAAGCATTACTATATGGATTTATCTGCCATTATGCTTTAGATACTAATTTAAATCCATATCTTATTTATAAAAGTGGTAATGATAATATAGATAAATATGAAAGTTTAGAAGTATACTTATCTAAATATATTGTCGAAAATAGAATTGGTAAATTTAGAACTTGGAAAGCTTATGAAAATATTATTGAAACAAAATTAGATGAATTAGAAATAGAATTTTTAAATGAAGTATTTAGTGAAGCTTACAATATTGAAAATGGTGGTTTAAAATATGATTTAGGTCTTAAAAAAATGAAAAAATATTATAAAAATTTTCGTTATGACCCAATTGGTATAAAATATCAAATATATAGATTTTTACATCTTTTTTACCATAAAAAAGATTTGAGGAATATATCTTTTTATAATGTTTTAGATCAAGATTTAAACTTAACTCATAAAGAATGGAAACATCCTTGTGATAGAAATGAATTACATAATGATTCAGCTATCGATTTATATATTCATGCTTTAGCTAAAGCTACAGAAATGATAGAACTTACTAATAAAATATTAGATAATAAAGAAAAAATAGAAAAAATGGATGATGTATTTAAAGATTTATCTTATATAACAGGAAAAAAATGTGGAATAGATATGCCACTTAAATACTTTGAGGAGTGAATATGGAAGCAAATATTATTTTAGAAATGCAAAAAGATTTACAAATTAAAAAAAGTCAAATAGAAGCTGTTTTGAAACTATTAGAAGAGGGGAATACAATCCCTTTTATTGCTCGTTATCGTAAAGAAATGACTAATGCCTTAGATGAAGAACAAATAAGAAAAATAGAAGAAGTATATGCATATCAAGTAAACTTACAAAAAAGAAAAGAAGATGTTATTCGGTTAATTGATGAAAAAGGTTTACTTACTGATGATATTAAAAAACAAATAGAAAATTGTACTAAGTTAGTGGAAGTAGAAGATTTATATCGACCTTATAAAGAGAAGAAAAAAACTAAAGCAACCGAAGCTATAAAAAATGGATTAGAGCCACTAGCTAAAATGATAATGTCTTTTCCTATCAATGGAAATATGGAAACTTTAGCTAAACCTTTTGTCAAAGATAAAATAAAAACTTTAGATGAAGCGATAACTGGGGCTAAATATATAATTGCTGAATGGATAAGTGATAATGCTTCTTATCGTAAATGGTTAAGAAATAAAATAAGTTCTTTTGGATTAATTCAGTCTAAACTAAAGAAAAATGCTACTGATGAAAGTAAAACTTATGAAATGTATTATAATTATGAAGAACCAATTAGATTGATAAAACCTCATCGTATATTAGCTATGAATAGAGGAGAAAAAGAAAATGTTTTATCTGTAAATCTTTTTATAGAAACAGAAAAAGTATTAGATTTTTTAGAACATAAAATTATCAAAAACTATAACTCATTTGTAGTAAATGAGGTGAAAGATGCAATAAAAGATAGTTATAAACGACTTATTTTTCCAAGTGTTGAAAGAGAAGTAAGAAGTGAATTGAAAGACCAGGCTGAGGTTGTAGCTATTAAAAATTTTGGTGACAATTTAGAAAAATTATTATTACAACCACCAATCAAAGAAAAAGTTGTATTAGGTTTTGATCCAGCATATCGAACTGGTTGTAAATTAGCGGTAGTAGATGCTACTGGAAAATTACTTAAAATTGAAGTTATTTATCCTCATGAACCTAAAAATGAAAAAGAAAAAAGTAAAAAAATATTACTTGATTTAATAGCTAAATATAAAGTTGATATTATTGCTATAGGTAATGGAACTGCTAGTCGGGAAAGCGAAGCTTTTGTAGCTGATGCTTTAAAAGAGGCTAGTAGAAAAGTAGAATATATTATTGTCAGTGAAGCTGGGGCTTCAGTTTATTCAGCTTCCCCTTTAGCGATAGAAGAATTTCCTAATTTACATGTTGAAGAAAGAAGTGCTATAAGTATTGGTAGAAGATTACAAGATCCATTAGCGGAACTTGTTAAAATTGAACCAGAAAGTATAGGAGTTGGTCTATATCAACATGATGTTCAAGCTAAAAATTTATCTGAGTCATTAGATTTTGTAGTCAGTAAAACAGTCAATCAAGTAGGAGTTAATATCAATACAGCAAGTAAAGCTTTGCTTAAATATGTATCAGGTATGAATAAAAGAAGTATTGATAAAATTATTGACTTTAGAGAAAAATATGGTAAAATAAAAAACCGTGAAGAAATTTTAAGGCAAAAATTATTAAGTGATAAAGTTTATGAACAAGCAGTCGGATTTTTAAGAATATCTGATGGGGATAATTTATTAGACCAAACTAGTATTCATCCTGAAAGTTATTCTATTGCTTATAATCTTCTTAAAAAATTAAATTTACCAATATCTTATTTGGGAACTGATGAATTAAGAAAGACTATTGATAATATTGATATTGAAAAAATGGCAAAAGAAATAAATACTGATGTTTATACTTTAGAAGATATTGTAAGTGCCTTTAAAACACCAACTAGAGATCCACGTGATGATATGCCAAAACCACTTTTAAAAAGTGATATACTTCATTTAGAAGATTTAAAAGTGGGAATGAAATTACAAGGAACTGTTAGAAATGTTGTTGATTTTGGGGTATTTATCGATATTGGTATTAAAAATGATGGGCTAGCTCATATATCTAAATTAACTGACAAATTTATAAAACATCCAAGTGAAGTTTTATCTGTTGGTGATATTGTCGATGTTTATGTTGATGAAATATATTTAGATAAAAATAAAGTTTCTTTATCATTAATAGAGCCAAAATAAGGGGGGAATAATATGACTATTAAAAAAAGGACATTACTAATTTACACATACATTTTTTTAGCTGGTTTAAGTGGAGAATTTATTGGCTATGGTTTAGCTAATTTAGAAAATATTCCACGTCTAGAAAATTTAAAGGATGACAATGATGATTTAAGCAAAGAGATAAAAAAATTAATTGCTAAAAATCAAAAATTAAGTAGTGACAACAAAGTTTTAAGAGATACTAATGTTAAATTAAAAAAACAATTGGATAAAAAAGAAGAAGTTACTTCTATTCCATCTAATGAACTTTTTGTAATTAATGTTGGTGATGATGAAAAAGATATAAAAATAATTGCTAAAAGATATGCTACATTAGATGGAGAAGAAACTAAAATGTATTACTATCAAAATGTTTTAAATGAAAATGATTGTTATTTAAGTTGGAATCATGAAACAAGTATTATTGCTGGTACTTTATATGTTGATGAAAGAAAAACTAAGACTTTACTTCAAGAGGTACCAGTATATGCAATGCAAGATAGTTATACCAAAGAAGAACTTCAAGCATTACAAGATAATATTAACACCAATAATTTTACATATCAAAAAACTAAATAGAAAGAAAACTTTCTATTTTTTTATGTTATAATTAAGTTGGTGATTAAGATGGATAATGTTTTAAATGGGGTAAGATATAATGCTAAAAATTTGTTTAATAAAATAATGTTAATTGTTTTTATATTGTTTTATTTGTTATTATTGTCAGTTATTAATGGTGTTTTTGAAATTTTAATTTCAACTTTAGTTTTTTTACCTATATTTATTTATTATATTTTGAAAATAAGAAATTTATCTTTTTATATTGATAGAAAAAAACTAATTTATCAAAATATATTTGGTAAAAAATATAATTATTCTATTGATGAAATTCAAAAATGTAAATACTATTCTGGTTTTGAAGCTGATTCTATAATTGTTATAAAACTTAAAAACAATCAAACAATTAGATTATATGAAGTTAATAATAATTTTAATTCAATAAAATCTTTTTTAAAAAGTAATAATTTGTTATAAAGGGTGATAAAATGATAGAAATAATAAAAGAAGATATAACTAACTTAGAAGTGGATGCTATTGTCAATGCTGCCAATAAATCTTTACTTGGTGGAGGAGGAGTAGACGGAGCTATTCATAGAAAAGCTGGGAAAGAATTATATAAATATTGTCTTAAGTTAAATGGATGTTTAACTGGAGAAGCTAAAATAACACCGGGATTTAATTTGAAAGCTAAGTATATAATTCATACAGTTGCTCCTATTTGGTATAAAGGAGAAGAAAATAGATGTGAATTACTTAAAAATTGTTATGTTAATTCTTTTGAGTTAGCTTTAGAAAATAATATTAAAACAATAGCTTTTCCTTGCCTGGGTATGGGAGTATACAAGGTACCAACTGATGTAGGAGGAAGTATTGCTATTGATACTTCTTTAGAGTATCAAGATAGGTTTGAAAAAATTTACTTGGTTTGTTTTAATGATTTGGATTATGATTTTTATAAAAAATATCTGATGGAAAAACAAGAGATGAAATAAAACTTATGTCTTAACACTTTAAAACAATGAAAGTCATGGCTCTAAGTATACATAATATGTAAAGTTAATTAAAATTAAAAAAAATAAAATTTAGTTAAAATTAAAAATTGATAAGATAAATTAAAAAAAAGATTAAACAAATTAGAAAAATGTTTAATTTTTTTAATTTTGAAGTTTTATTTTCAAAAAATAACGATTTGATTTATGGTACAAAATATATTATTATGACCTTGAGGTGAAATCATGAAAATAAAAAAAGAACAAAATAATGCTTCTGATTACATTAAAGTGCCTTTGTATTATGATAAGGCATTTAAATGTATGTTTTTAAAAAATCCGAAATTCTTAAAACAACTAATAGTTGATTATCTTCATTTTAATTTTGAAATAAAAACTTTCGAAATTAAAAACTCAGAACAATTTATTGATAATGTTTTTGAAAGAAGGAAAGTATTGGATATATATGCTTTAATAAATGGTACTGAACATGTATCCTTAGAATTAAATAATTGTAATTATAATACAGTTAAATTAAGGAATATCATGTATGCCAACAAGATATATAATACTTTTATAAAACCAGGAGAAAATTTGAGTGAAATAAACAAACATCATTTATATCAACTAAACTTAAATGTTTGTCCAACTATTGATGAACCAGATAAAAGAAATGCTAGGATATGTGATTTAGAGACTAAAGAGTTAATAGCGGAAAACTATGAAATAGTAACAGTAAACCTTGGCAAAATGGATAAAACAGGATATAATAAGAGTAAAGAAAACGCTTGGAATATAATCATAAATAGTAAATCATATGAAGAAATGGAAAAATTTTTAAAAAACATCTTTGAAATAGAAGATACAAAATATTTTATGAAGGAGGAAGAAAAAATGCAAAGTGATGAAGTATTATTAAATGATTGGGATGCCGAAGTTTTAAATAAAAGTATCAATGAAGCCGAAAAAGAAAATGCTAAAAAAGAAGGAATAAGAGTTGGTGAAGCCAAGGGAGAAGCCCGTGGAATTGAAATAGGTGAAGAAAGAGGAGAAGCTAGAAAAGAAAAAAATTTAATTGAGAACATGTTTAAAAATGGAATTGATATATCTTTGATATCTAAAGTAACAAGTGTCCCAATAAAACAGTTACAAAAAATAAAAACAAGTTTATTTTTATGAGCATATCTAAATGATATGTTTTTTTGTAAGAATAAAACCCCTAGTTTTACTTAGGGATATTTTTGTGTGATTAAAATTTAAATCAAAAATTTCAAATAAATTTTATGATAAGTTCTAAAATTAAAAACAAAATCTTTAATTTGTATAAAAGTTAAAAAAAACTTCATAATAACTATGAAGGTGATAAAGTGGAACAAAAAAAATATGCTGAAATTGTAAAAAAACATACCCCTAGGGAAGACTCAATAAAAAATGGTTTTATAGCTTTCATATCTGGTGGTATTATGGGGATGATTGGACAAGGTTTAATTACCTTTTATGAAAGAATGTTAAACGTAACAGCAAGTGAAGCAACATCATTTATGATTATAACTTTAATATTTCTTGGATGTCTATTTACATGTTTAGGTTTCTTTGATAACTGGGTAAATTTTTGTAAGGCTGGTTTATTCATTCCAATTACTGGTTTTGCCCATGCAATGATGAGTGCCGCATTAGATTATAAAAAAGAAGGTATGGTAACTGGTATTGGAGCTAGTATGTTAAAACTTACTGGTTCTGTTATTATCTTTGGAGTAGTTAGTGCTTATGTTTTTGGGATACTTAGATACATACTATTTGGAGGTAATATATGACATTTAACTATCAAAATGTTTATTTAAATAATACCAGTACTATAGTTGGACCATATGAAAAAAAAGGACCACTTGGTAAGTACTTTGATTTATCATATCCAGATTTTTACTTTGGAACTAAGTCTTGGGAAGATGCAGAAGCTAAACTTTTTGTAGATGGAGTTAAATTATTACTAAAAAAAGAAAACAAAAAAGAATCCGATATTGACTTACTTTTAGGTGGAGATTTACTTAATCAATTAGTTGCTTCTAATTATGCAGCTGATACCTTACAAATACCTTTTATTGGGATATATAATGCTTGTGCTACTAGTACTTTAGGAATGCTTTTAATAGCTAATATGGTTGAATCTAAACAAGTAAAAAACGGAATAGTGACTGTTACATCACATAATAATGGAGCTGAAAAACAATTTAGATATCCTGTTGAATATGGGGGACCTAAAAGAAAAACAACAACCTTTACGGTAACAGGTGGGGCTAGTTGTTTAATTAGTAGTGAAAAAAAAGGAGTTAAAATAGAAAGTGCTACTATTGGTACAGTTAAAAATTTAGGTATTAAAGATGTGTATCACATGGGAGCTGTAATGGCACCAGCATGTGCTGATACTATTTATAAACATTTAAAAAATACAGGACGAAGTATTGATTATTATGATGCTATATATAGTGGGGATTTAGGAAGATATGGTAAAGATATTTTAAAAGAATATATCAAAAAAGAATATGGTTTATCTTTAAAAAAATATAATGATACAGCTAGTATGATTTATGATTTAGACAATCAACCAGTATATGCTGGAGGAAGTGGTCCCGCATGTGCACCTTTAGTTACTTATTCATATTTAATTCCTTTAATGAAAAAGAAAAAACTAAAAAGAATTTTGTTAGTCGCAACAGGAGCTTTAATGAGTCCTACGATGGTTAATGAAAAACATGCTATACCAGCTATTGCGCATGCAATTGGATTGGAGGTATTAGATGATTTATCTTAATTCATTTATCTTTTGTGGTATTGTTTGTTTACTTGGACAAATTATAATGGACCATTCTAAACTAACAGCTGGTCATATAACAACTTTATTTGTTATATTAGGTGCTTTCTTAGATACCTTTGGTTGGTATGATAAAATATTACTTTGGGCTGGTGGTGGAGCTAGTGTACCAATTACAAGTTTTGGACATTCTCTAGTTCATGGAGCTTTGACTAAAGCTAAGAATGATGGTTTATTAGGTCTTTTTCTTGGTATGTTTGATTTAACTGCTGCTGGAATAGTAGCGGCTATAATTATATCTTTTTTCCTTTCACTTGTATTTAAACCTAAAGACTAGTAAGTCTTTTTTTTAAATAACTTGCTAAAATGAAAAAAATGACATATAATTGATACAAGGAGTGAGATTATGGGAAGAGCTTATGAAGTAAGAAAAGCAAGTATTCAAAAAACGGGAGCAGCTAAAGCTAAACTATATTCAATGTATGCAAGAGAAATATATCAAGCAGCTAAAAAATTTGGGACTGATCCAAATAGTAATGCGGCATTAAAAAGACTAATTGAAAGAGCTAAAAAGGAACAAGTTCCATCAGATATAATCAATAGAGCTATAGATAAAGTAAATAGTGGAGTAGATGAAACATACCAAGAAGCAAGATATGAATTATTTGGTCCTGGAGGATCTACTTTTATTGTTGAATGTTTAACAGATAATGTCAATAGAACAGTAAGTGCTATCAAAGCAGTTTTAAATAAATGTCATACTAAAATGGGAGCAATCGGAAGCGTATCTTTTCAATATGACCATTTATGTGTAGTAGGTTTTAAAGGTATTACTGAAGAAGAAGTTTTAAATGAGTTAATCGAACAAGATGTTGATATTATAGATATTGAAACAAGTGATGATTTAACTATTGTTTATGGTAAACCTAACGATTTATTTAAAATAAAAGAAGCTATTAGTAATATAAAAGATGTTTCTTTTGAAATCGATGAAATAGTTATGATACCTAAAGAAAAAATAACTTTAACAGGAGAAGATTTAGAAATATTTAAAAGAATGAATACAATGCTAGATGAAATAGAAGATGTTCAAAATATTTATCACAATGTTGAGATATAAATCCTTAGGGATTTTTCTTTTTAAAAAAAGTTAAAAAATATTATAGAAAAGGAGAAAACTATGTGGAATATTGGAAATATAGATATAAAAAATAAGGTTGGACTAGCTCCGATGGCAGGGATATCAAATCCTTCTTATATGAAAATATGTGAAGAGATGAAAGTAGGTTTTGCAATAACAGAACTAATAAGTGCTGAAGCTATAGTTAGAAATAACCAAAAGACTTTTGATATGTTAAAAGGAATTGATGATATAAATATTCCAGTTGGTATTCAAATATTTGGTTCAAATCCTGAAACTATGAGTAAAGCAGCTAAAATATTGACTAGTTTATATAAAGTATCTTTTATAGATATAAATATGGGTTGTCCTGTTCCTAAAGTAGCTTTAAAATCAGAAGCGGGAAGTGGTCTTTTAAAACATCCTGATAAAATATATTCAATTGTCAGTCAGGTAGTTAAAAGTGTCGATGTTCCTGTAACGGTCAAAATAAGAAGTGGTTGGGATAAAGAGTCAATTAATGCTTTAGAAGTAGCTAAAATAATCGAACAAGCTGGGGCTAAAGCAATAACGGTTCATCCAAGAACAAGGTCACAAGGATATCAAGGAAGTTCTGATTGGAATATTATAAAACAAGTAAAAGAAGAAGTATCTATACCAGTAATTGGTAATGGTGATATTAAAAGTTGTTATGATGCTTTAAAAATGTTAGAAGAAACTAATTGTGATGCCATAATGATAGGTAGAGCATGTTTAGGTAATCCTTGGCTTATTAAAGAATGTGTTGATTATTTAGAAGAAAAAAAAGAACCTACTAAAGTAACAAATCAAGATAAATGTGATATGATGTTAAAACATTTAGACTATTTACTTAAATATAAAAATGATAAAATAGCTATATTAGAGATGCGAAGTCATATAGCTTGGTATTTAAAAGGAATACCAAATACCGCTAATTTTAAAAAAGAAGTATTTAAAATAGAAGATAAAGAAAATTTAAAAAAACTTATTTTGACTTTAAAAAAAGATACAGCTTAAACTGTATCTAAATTGTATGTTTAATTTTTTTCATACTTATTAAAACTATGCTACCACTTATAATCGCTAAAATAATGGTAATTATTGGAAATGATAAATTAGTTTTAGGATTTTTAGTAATAGGTGCTTTAGTTTTAACTTCTAAAATATCACTATATTTAGTACCATCAACTAATGAAGCTTTGTAAAAATAAGTTGTATTACTTTTTAAGTTTTTATCGACATAACCAACACTATCAGTACAGTTAACTGCTTCTTTAGTTATTTTTTCATAGGTTCCATTTTTACTATTTGAACGATAGATATTACATAAAAGTTGATATCTATTTTCATTGATATCGTATTGAACAAGTGGATATAATGTGATAGAATCCTCGGTGATATTTTTAGCTTCTAAAGTAGGTGTTAAATTATTAATTAGTTCCTTATTTGCATTTTCCAAACTAAATTCAATTCCATATTTTTCAATTAAAGCATCTATTTTAGTAGTATCAAGTGACATTTTAAAATATTTTAAATAACTTAAATCTAATTTAAAATGACTATCATTTTCTGTTTCCTCAATACTAAGATTTTGAAGTTCTAATTGTAAACCGTAATTATCAAAGGTATTAGAGTAATCACTATCTCCATCTATAAACTTATCAGTATGTCCACTAGCTGTTATAATTGCTTCCATAATACCATCGACAGCTAAAGCTTTTATTAATTCATCTTGGGTTTTTTCTTCATAATTTTCTTTGGTTAAAACAGTATCATGATTATCAAATTCCAAATAGTCAGATTCATGATTTATAGAAAGCTTTTTAGTATCGTCGATATAAATATCAATTTTATCTTGATCAACTTTAGAACTTAAATTAATGCCAAGTTCTTTAAAAGTTTCTACAAACTTAGTTTTGTTGAAAGCTGTTGATACTTCATCAAGTGTTAATGTTTTAGCACTTACTTTACTAGTAATAGTAAATAAACTAATACCTACTAAAATAGTCCCACCTAGTTTTTTTAATATTTTTTTCATAAGCACATCCTCTCTATCATATCAATTATAACATGTTGTTTTATAAAAGTAAATGTCTTAAAAATCAAATTTTATATTTTGAATTATGATACTAGGGTTTTTCCAAAACAAGTATTTATTATCAATCGTTTTATTTAAAAAAGGAATAATTGTTTTACTAATAATATAAATACCAAATATAATGATGATGATAATAAAAGGTATATTTAGAATAGAAATTTTTTTGTTTTCATATAGACCTTTTACTTCAATATGTGAGTTTTTTACTTCCCATTTAGTATGACTAATACCAAGCCAGAAAATGTATATACCTAATGTTATGATAATTAATATAAAATGTAAAATATAATGTAGTAGTAAATCATAAGCTCGTCCATTAAAGACAATTTTTTGATTGTTTATAATAGAATGATTAGCTAAATGTTTTAATTTTACGCATTTGGTAAAAGGATATAAAATACCTAGTGATAAAATATTCATGGTATTTAGTATTAAATTTAAAATAATAGATTCGCCTATTTTGCCATCATAATAACTATTACTAAGTTCTTCTTCTTCAAAATGGATATGGGCCAAAATCCATCTTTTTCTTCTTACTGGAACTGTAAAACCATAAAGAGTAAATGTGATAATTGTAAAAAATATCCATTTAAGTCTTTCTATAAATAACTCCATTCCAGTACCTTCAAATTTTAATCTTTTGCCGTTTAATACTGTATGTTCAAGTCTTTTTCTTAAGATTAAACAATCAGCCCATGGTTTAGCAATTCCCAAAGTAACTAGAGTAATAAAAAAGCATCTATTTTGGTTAAAAATATTCTTATTAAAGAACCATCATAATATGATGAAATATTTTGTTTATTCATAACTACTCCTATTTTAATAATTATATCATATTTGTAATATTTTAGATAAATTTGATATAATTAAAATGGCGATGTTATGGATAAAATAAAAAAAATAATTAAAATATTGGTTTTGATATTATTAGGAATAGTTACTATATATAATACTTATTGTTTTGTTGATACTTTGATTATAACTTATAGGCATAATTGGTTTTTTACTGAAATATATTCAAGTTTACAATTTAGTTATGATTTAATTAACATTTTATTTTATTATTTTATTTGGATTTTATTATTACTATATTTCTTTTTTAAAGAAAAAATAAATAAAAATAATGATTTTATCCAAGGATTTAGGTTTTTGTGTATATTATTAAGTATTGGCTTAATTATCAAAAGTATTAGATTAACTATTTATGATGTTAATAATGTTTTATATATAAATGATAAAATATTTTATGGAGATACTATCTATAACATTGGTTTTACAGTCATATTCATTTATTTGACATATTATTTAAAAAAATATCTTTTGAAAAAACAAAAAGTAAATAAAATAATAATTGTTATAAGTATATTATTAATCATGATAGGCTTTTTATTAAATATGTTTTTAACTAGTGTCTATTAATGTCAAGTACGTAAATTTTTAGACTAAAGTCCGCTTTTTAACGGATTTTTTTCTTTACTAGATTTAATGCCGTTTTTAGAAGATA
>CANRBE010000002.1 GCA_947628785.1 uncultured Bacilli bacterium | reverse complement strand
GACAAATTTCACTTGTTCGCTTGTTTTTATTATCATTATGTACTATGATTTATTTAGGACACTTAATAGTTAGGGGCCACCTCCATAAAAAGGAGGTGTTGCCTATGAGTAAAAAAGATTTTTTAATATCTATACAATTTTTTATAATTGTATTGCTCATAGGAGCAATTTATATTTTAATTTTATAATTAAAATATAAACATTAACAACAAGACTTTACATCAAAAAGAAAAATGCCCCTAATTCTATTTGAGTTAGGGGCTTTACCTATAAATACGGTGGCACTTAACAGAGAATATTAAGTGTTCCTTTTTTATTATATGAAATTTCTTTCACTAAATACATATTATCATATCATTATAGTAAAGTCAAATATTTTTCCTTTAAAATATAAAGCCTAAATGTCGATTTTTGTCGAACGTTTTTTTAACAAATTTCATTTGTTCGCTTGTTTTTATTATCATTATGTACTATGATTTATTTAGGACACTTAATAGTTAGGGGCCACCTCCATAAAAAGGAGGTGTTGCCTATGAGTAAAAAAGATTTTTTAATATCTATACAATTTTTTATAATTGTATTGCTCATAGGAGCAATTTATATTTTAATTTTATAATTAAAATATAAACATTAACAACAAGACTTTACATTAAAAAGAAAAATGCCCCTAATTCTATTTGAGTTAGGGGCTATCAAAACACATGAGGTAGCACTTAACAGAGAATATTAAGTGTCCCTTTTTTATTTTATGAAATTTCTTTCATTAAATACATATTATCATATCATTATATTAATGTCAAATCATAAACACCTATTTATTAATTTCTTCAGTTGGTTTTTCTATCTTTTCTAAAATAAGTAAATATTTTTTAATATCCAATCCTAATCTATAACCACCTAATTTATCATCACTATTAATAACTCGATGACATGGAATAAAAATCGGAAGAGGATTTTTAGAAATAGCAGTTCCTACTGCTTGATAAGCTTGTTCATGACCTATTTTAATGGCAATATCTTTATACGTAGATACTTCTCCATATGGTATTTTTTGTAAAGAAGACCATACTTGTTTTTGAAAAGGTGTTCCTTCTAAATAAAAAGGTATATCAAACTCTGTTCTTTCTTTATTAAAATATTCCACTAACTCATCATGAGCTTTTTTAATCAAATCAGTTTCCATATAAATAAATGGTTCTTTAATAACATCTTTGCCAATAAACAAATTAGTTATTTTACCATCAAGTTCTGCTATCGCAATTTTATCAAATAAAGGATGGTCATAATAAAATAAAATTTTCATTAAGCCACTCCTTCTAATTTGACACTAACTAATTTACTTACTCCAGATTCTTGCATAGTAATACCATACAAAATATCTGCATATTCCATAGTTTTATGTTTATGAGTTATTAAAATAAATTGAGTTTTTTCCTTTAATTTTTTCACATATTCTCCAAAACTTTTAACATTTACTTCATCCAAAGCAGCTTCAACTTCATCTAAAACACAAAATGGTACTGGTCTTGATTTTAATATAGCAAACAACAAACTAATAGAAGTTAAAGTCTGTTCCCCTCCTGAAAGTAAAGTAAGCTTTTTCATCTTTTTACCTGGTGGGGATGCAATAATTTCAATACCAGTTTCTAAAATATTATCTGGAGTTGTAAGTTTTAAAGAAGCATCTCCTCCTTTAAATAATTCCCTAAAAGTTTGTTTAAAATGTTTATTAATTATTTCAAACGATTTAGTAAACTCCTTAATAAATACACTATCCATCTCCTTCATAATTTCTAATAAAGTATCTTCAGCTTTTGACAAATCTTCTTTTTGTAAACTAAGAAAAGTATATCTTTCATTTATTCTTTCATACTCTTCAATAGCTCCTAAATTTACTTCTCCTAATTCTTTAATGTGCCTTTTTAAACTATTTACTTTATTTCTAGATACTTCAACATCATCAGTTATCTTATACAAAACAACTGCCCGTTCATAAGTAATGTTATAATTTTCAGTTAACTTATTTAATAAAGTATCCAACTTAACATCTATTCTGTTAGTTTCAATTTCTAAATCTTTTAACTCTTTACTTTTTTGGTAAAGTAAACTATTTTCCTTTTTAGTTTGATTTTCAAGTTCACCATATTCAATACTTATTTTACTTCTTTTTTCCTTCTCATTTTCTAGTGATTGTTTTAATCTTTCTTGTTTAGTTAACTCTAAATAATAATCTTCCATAACCTTTTTTTCTAGCTCATTAACTTGATTATTTAAAAGCCCATTCATTCTAGTCATTTCTTCTTCTAACTCATTTTTTTTACTATTTAAAAAATCAATTTGTTCTTTGATAGTGTCCATTTCTTGTTTTAAAATAATACTATCTTTATTTAGTAAATACTCTTCATCTTGATAAGAACGATATAAATAATCTTGTTCATTAATACTATTTTCTAAATCACTTATTAACCTTTTATTTTTATCTAATTCTTGAATTTTAACTTCCAATTCATATTTATCTTCAACAACACTTCTTTTTATAGTATCAACACCACCAGTTATTGAACCACCAACATGGATAATATCACCATCTAAAGTAACAATCCGATAGCGATTACCTATTTGTTTAGCTATATTAGTAGCACTATCTAAATCACTCGCTACAATAACAGAACCTAATTGATTTTCAATAATTGGTCTATATATTGGTTCACATTTGATTAAAGAAGATGCAACAGAGATAAAACCAGGAATATTTTCAATAGTTTGTTTAACTAAATTATCTATTTTTTTAGGTTTGATAACTTCTATTGGAAAAAAAGTAACTTTACCTAAATGTTGCTCTTTTAAATATTTTATTGCTTGCTTAGCTTGATTAGTAGTATCAACTATCACATAATTACTTGCATAACCTAGGGAAGTTTTTAAAGCTTTTGTATATTTAAAATCCATTTCAATTACATTACCAATAACATCATGTATACCAGTAAGTTTAATATTACTTAAAATATTTCTAATACTACTTGGTAAACTAGCATTATTATTTATCACCTCATCTAAATAATTTATTCGGCTAGTAATACTATGATTTTCTTTTATTTTTTTGGATAATTGTTCTTCTATGCTTCGTCTTTTACTTTTTACTTCATTTATTTTTTGTTCTAATTTCTTTTCTTTTTCAATAATAACTTGTTGTTGTTCTTGTCTTTTATCATAATCATATGTATTAGAATCAATATCTTTTTTATATCTTAATATTTCCTCTTCTATATATATTAATCTATCATGGATTTTCTTTTCTTCTATTTCATATTTTTTACTTTCTAACAAAATATCTTTTTTACTTTTTAAACTTTCGACAATTGATATTTGTTCTACATATTGCTTTTGAATATTATTTATATCATTTTCTAAGTTAGCTAATTGTTGTTTATATTTTTCTATTCTAGCATCATTAGTTGTACTATTAGTATTTAAAGTCAATATTTCTTGATTAAGTTTTTCAATTTGTTCCTTTTTGATTTGAAAATCAACATTTAATTTAGTTATATCATGAGTCATTAAAGCAATATCTAAACTTTCTAATTCTTGTTTTTTTATCTTATATTCTTTAGCTTTTTTACTTTGTTCTTCTAAAGGTTCTAGTTGATTTTTCATCTCTTCCATAATATCATTTACTCTATCCATATTATGATGAGTTCGCTCTAATTTTTTTAAAGCTTCTTGTTTTCTTTTTTTATATTTAATTACTCCTGCAGCTTCTTCAAAAATAAACCTTCTATCATCTGGTTTACTTTTTATTATCTCATCTACTTTACCTTGAGATATGATATTAAAACTTTCCTTACCTACTCCACTATCTAAAAACATATCAGTAATATCTTTTAAACGACACTTTTCATTATTAATATAATATTCATTAGTTCCATCAGTATAAAGTCTTCTTTTTATTACTACTTCATCAATATCTAAATTTAAGTATCTATCAGTATTATCAAATAATAAAGCTACACTAGCAACATTTAAAGCTCTTCTCGATTTACTACCAGAAAAAATAACATCTGTCATAGTTCCATCACCACGAAGTGACTTAACAGATTGTTCTCCTAACACCCATCTAATCGCATCAACCACATTACTTTTTCCGCTTCCATTTGGTCCAACTACTCCATTAATACCTGGAATAAAGGTCATATCTATTTTATCGGCAAAGGACTTAAAACCTGTTGCGACTAATTTTTTTAAGTACATATTATTTCACCTTTACTAATTATACTAAATTAATTTTATAAAATCAATGTAAGAAAAAAAGCATTGTTAGCTTTATATTTCATTTTTTTGTTTCCAATACATTTTATTATCTTTAAATAAAAAAGTTATTTTTTCTAAATCATTTAAATAAGATAAATAAGATTTAATTGTACTACTAATTAAAACATATTGATTAGGATTTATATTTAAGTTATAAACATCAAATATATATTTTAAAATATCTTCTAATGTTACCTCTTTTTCACAAAAATTATATATTTTATCAATTATTTCATATACTTTATTTCTATTTAAAGTAATTAAATTAGAAATATCTGAAACTGCTTCAACGTGGGATGGTATAAATAATTTTCCTTTTAAAGTTTCTAAATAATCTAAAGTATTAAGGTATTCCTTTATATCTAACAAAAAACATAAATGATATTTAGTTATTACTTCTTCTTTAAATAAAGAATCAGCTAAAAAATAAACATCATCACTAGTTTTTATACCTATCATATCAAAAAAATGTCCTTTTAATTTAAAATATTCTAATCCATCAGGTAAATTATTTTCAATTGATGTAACTTTAGATTCTTTAGCTTGTAAAAATTTATTTCTGATTTCTTTAAAAGGATAACCACCATATAAAAAAGATGGTTCTAAAATAGGATTTTCTATAAAACTTTTTTCAATATTGTAAGCAAATATAGGACAGTTAGTTCTATCTTGAATAATTTTATTGCCCCCAATATGGTCCGCATTAGAATGGGTATTGATAATACCTTTTACTTTAAAACCATTTTCTTCCATTATTTTTAATATTTTCCGACCAGCATCTTTATCATTTCCTGTATCAATTAAATATACACTATCATCATCTACTTGATACACTCCAATATTAGTAGGATTTTTAATATAATAAGTTTTTTTAGCCACTTTAATTAATTCCATAATATCTTCCTTTCTTAATTATTTTTTTGGTAAAGTAACATAAATATTAGTAGTTTTATTATCACTAGTAGCTTTTATTTGACCACCATGTAATTCAACTATTTCTTTAGCTATCGCAAGTCCTAATCCACTTCCTCCTGTTTTACTCATTCTAGATTGGTCTATTCGATAAAATTTTTCAAATATTTTATTTAATTTTTCTTCTGGTATTTTTTTACCCTTATTACTTACTACAACCGTAACTAAATTATCATTATCATAAATATCAATATTAATAAAATGTTCTTTACTATAAATGATGGCATTTTTAATTAAATTTCCAAATACTCGAGCTAATTTAAAAGAATCTCCAAAAATAACAGTTTTATTTTTATTTTTTAATTTTATTTCCTTATTATGTTCTTTTAACATCGGATAAAAATCATCAATAAGTTGCTCAAACATTAAGTTTAAATTTATTTCTTCTTTTTCTAAAGTAACAGTTTCTGAATTAAATCTAGCTATATCAAATAACTCATTGATTAAACTTTCTAATTTGTATGATTTATCAAGAGCAATACTAACATACTTTTCTTTTTTAGCTTTAGGCATATCTTTAATCTCATCTAATAAAGATAAATAACCAATCATCGAAGTAAGGGGTGTTTTAAGGTCGTGAGCTAAATAAACAATTAAATCATTTTTTTTCTGTTCATTTTCTCTAGCTAGTCGTTCATTTTTCAAAGCTTCTTTTTTTAAACTATTTATTTTTATTTGAAAATCTTCAAGTTCTCTAGGTAGGTTTATATATAAAACATCTTTATTTAATAAGTTTTCTGATGCTTTTGATATCGCATCAACATAAGAAAATATTTTTTTTATCATCTTATAAAGGATTATACTAAAACCACTAAACCAGATAATAAAAATAAATATTCCAAAACTACCATCAATTATATTATTTAAAAAAATTTTTAAAAATATATAAATATTTGGAGATATATTATATAACCACTGAAAATCAAATGATTTATAAATAACAATTAAAAAAAGTAAAGTTATTGGAAAAACTAAGGTCCATATTGTAATTTTAATAAAAAAATCTATATAATTTTTTCTTACTAAATCATTTTTTTTATTCATCAATTTTATAACCTACTCCCCATACAGTGACAATATATTTAGGTTTTTTTAAAGTATCTTTCATTTTTTCTCTTAAATGTCTTATATGAACCATAACAGTATTATTATCATTTTCATAATATTTTTCCTTCCATACTTGTTTAAATAATTCTTCTGTTTTAACAACACTACCTCTTTTTAAACATAAATACCAAAGTATTTCAAACTCGATTGGAGTAAGTTCTATTTTTTCTTCGTTTAAATAAAATTCATGAGTATCTTTATTAATTACAATGTTTCTAAAATCAATGATATTAGTCTTTTTTAAATTATTATAATTTTTATATCTTCTAAGTTGAGCTTTGACTCTAGCAACCATTTCTAAAGGTTCAAAAGGTTTAGTTATATAATCATCAGCTCCAATGGTAAGACCATTTATTTTATCTATTTTTTCTACTTTAGCTGTTATAAAAATTATGGGAAATTTATATTTTTCTCTTATTTTTTGACAAAGGGAAAAGCCATCAATATCAGGCATCATTACATCTAATAAGGCTAAATCAATATCGACATTTTCTAAGATTTTTAAAACATTTTTACTAGAATAATATTTATATACTTTATAATTTTCATTAGTTAAATATATTTCAATTAAATCAGCAATTTCCATTTCATCATCAACAACTAATATATTCACGCTTTCACTCCTCAGTTAGTATAACTTTTTAAACGCTATAGCTCCATAAGTTTTTTATTTGTGGTTCTAATACTTCATAACTCCATAAAGTATTACTTCTTTTAATACTATTAGGATCATTTACTTTTATTTTACCATTTTTAAGAGATGTTAAAACAATAAAATGTCCACTACTAGTAAAATCACCTTTTCGCATACTACAAATAATTGGATGACCATTTTCTAAGGTTGTAAAAATTAAAGATTTAGATAAAGTAAGTTCTTGAACTTTAAGTCCCAATTTTTTAGCTCCTTCTGTCATTAAATACCAACTAGTTCCTTCTTTGGTGTAATAACCATTTTCTACTGAAAATAAAGCTATTTTATCAGGTGTCATTTTATTATTGTTTGTAAGAGATGTATAAACCATTGATAAACTAGTTGGTCCACATCCATTAATAGCTAATATTTTATCTTGATATAAACTATATCCCCATCTTTTATCCCATTGAAGTAATAAAGGAATTTCTCCTTTTTTTATTTTTCCAACATTATCACTATATGTTTTTCCTTTTTTATTTGGATAATCTAATACAAAATCTGTCATTTCAGGATTTTTACTTAACATATCTAATAATTCTTGAGGATATTTTTGACTTTCTTTTAAAATTTTATTTATTTTTTTATTTTTTTTACTTAAATTTTTTAATTTGATAATAGTTTCTTTTTCAAGATTTGGATTATTAATAGAAATACTTATAATATCTTTTTTCTCATTAATTGTATTTTGAATATAAGGATAACTTTTTATTAGCAACAATAATATTAATAAACATATTATATATTTTTTCACTTTCATCACCTAAAAAAATTATAATATTTTAATTTTTTTTAAGTTTTAAGTTTTCCTTATAAAAATATTAATTTTTTCTTAAGAAAAAAAATCCTAATGATTTTCTTTAACTTCTTTAACTATCCAGGTCATAATAACATTAACAATATAATCAATTTGCTTATTAGTTAAACTATAACCCTTAGGTATTTTGTGCCATTTTTCTAAACAAGACCGACAACATGTCGCCGTAGCATGTTCCGCTATAAAAACAGGATGCCCCTTAGTCGGTGTTTGTTTACCATCATTTTTAGGATACTTTGAAGCTAATCTTTTAGTTATAAAATCATAGGCATGGTCTTTTATTTTAGCTAGTCCTTTATCTTTTATATATTGTTTATCTTTTTCTTTTAGATGAAAGCTACTTCTAAATTTTGATTTAGATAAACTAGATAATATTTTTTCTATTTCCATTTTTACCTCTTAAAAAAATGTTTATATTTTAGAATTATATTTTCCTTAATACAAACCATAAATAAAGTTGGTTAGCACTTGTATTATTTTAAAGTTTATATATAATATCCCTTAAAAAAAATACACCAAATGTAGTTAAAGCTAAAACGATAACTACTAATTTACAATATATGTTTTTTTCATTATATCACTATTCTTTATATTTAACTAAAGCCATTGTTCCCGATGCTATCTCTAAAATATTACCGACAACACAAATATAAGCTTTAACTTTTAAATTGTAGAAAATCCAAACAATAGCAGCCAATATAAATATAATCCTAAACCATTTAGTATTTCTTACAAAAGATGATACCGTGTAAAATAAAGTTATTATGATAGGAATTAAAGAAAGATAATTTTGGTACGTTAAAAAACCAAGTGTTAAAACAACAGCTATAAAAAAGACTAACCAAAAATTAGATATATCTTCCTTATTTTTTCCTTTCTTATAAAAAAGATAACACCGAACAACTGATGAAAAATTCATCGCAGCAGCTGCTATAACATTTAAGATAATATATTGTATAGTATAAAATAAGTTAGCTATCGCTTGATACCATAAAATTTCATATTGTTCTTTTCGATGGACACTATAACTCCAAACAAGAATAGCTATAATGCCAATAATTTGAGCTATAAAAATATTCATGTTTCCTACTTTCTTTATTCATTATATCATAATAACTAATATAGTACAAAGTTTTTATTTTTGATACAACTTTAAGGAATAAAAATTTTTCACAATCAATTTTATATATAAAAAAGGTAATTTATTAATATGATAACAATATTAAAGGTATTAGAATATTGAAAATCAAAGGATTGTTTTTTTCACCCAAGTTTGACAGCTTTCACTTTTTTTCACTCACAAGTCCTTATATAATAAGCGTTTTTGACTTTTAGAAAAATGCGTAATATTTCGTTTTATTGTTTTTTAAATTATATTCATGATATAATTAGTTATATTAAATTAATTGAATATTATTATTCAACTTTATGCTAGTAATATTAAAGTCTTAAACTATTTGGTATTTAAAATTTCTAAAAATTTTTAGTTTAAAATCAAAAAATACAAATACTACGCATTTTTTAGTTGAGTAAAATTCCCATAAATAAAGGGTAAAAGAGTATTTTAATACTCAAAACTGTCAAAGTCAGGATTATATCATAATAACTAATATAGTACAAAGTTTTTATTTTTGATACAACTTTAAGGAATAAAAATTTTTCACAATCAATTTTATATATAAAAAAGGTAATTTATTAATATGATAACAATATTAAAGGTATTAGAATATTGAAAATCAAAGGATTGTTTTTTTCACTTTTTAAAATTTAAAAAGCTACTTTACTTTTAAAGCATTAAATTTTTTTAGTAGATTTTATTTTTGATATTGATTTTCTTGTTACTTTAAATACAAAATTTATAGTATCATTATTTAAAAAAGTATGTTTAAAACATACTTTTTTATGATTTTTTATTTTAAATTATTATATATACTTACTATTTACTTATTAATTCTATGAAAAACCATATCTCTATCAGTAGCAATTCCTTCCATCAAATGACACAAATCACTAATTAAATTTTCTTTATCCACTTCAAAACTACCTATAACAAATTTATCATTAGTATATACTCCTTTTAATAAACTATTTTTTTCTTTATTAGTATTTTTAGAAATAAAGTATTTAACAAATGATTTTTCATTAATGTCTATTTCAATAACAGTTGAATGACCCAAATCTCTAGCCATGATAATTACTTTTTTATCTAAATTTATTATGTCCATTCTATCTGAAAGAATATTGGTATTTAATATTTTGTTATATAAGTCATTACCAAATTCATTATCCTTTCCTCTTAAAAAAATACCTTGCCAAGGACCTTTCTTTTCTTGTTTAACCAAAGGTGCTTTTGAATAAAAGTCTTGATTATTAACAACATAACTATGAACATAATGAGCAAATTCATTAATAGTTATAGGATTTAAAACATTTTCTCCATAAAATGGATGATAACCATAAAATCCATTTTTAACTGATTCATTAAACTCAGGTCGCATATAAGTTATATTACTATGAACAAAATCTAAAACTGAACTATATCCTTGTCGTAAAATTATTACAAAAGAAAAAGAATTTATCTTTTTTTGTAATTGTTTTATTTTACTTGAAAAACTAATTGCTATATTATTTGGTATATCATAATCATTTATAATCAAACTTATATATGATTCTATTTCTTCTAAATTTTTCAATAACTTAGTTAAATATTTTGTTCGATAGCTTTTATCATAAAAATCCATTTCAGTTGGAATAATATCATTCAAAAGTTTTTTTATTTTTAAATTGTAGTCAAAAAATTGTTCTATTTTTTTATTTTCATTCATTTATTTTTTCTTCCTTATTATCACCATCATCAATCTTTTTTAAAAGAGTAATTATTTTTTTTTGATTATGAATTACAATCCCTAAATGGTCATATAACTGTTCTAAAATAAGTTCACTTTTTAAATCAGTATGGTAATCATTTTTGTTTCTTATTGTATCTTTTTTAGCTTGTCTATTTTGACTCATCATGATAATAGGAGCTTGTAGTGCCGCTAAACAAGAAAGTAATAAATTAAGTAAGATAAAAGGATATGGGTCAATAGCCTTATCTTTTAACCAAAATAAATTAAGAACAATCCAAAAAATCAAAAAAGAACAAAATAATATTATAAAAGTCCAACTACCAGCTATCTCAGATAATTTATCAGCCACTTTGTCACCAAAAGTCATTTTGGCATCATTTTCTTTATCAACATCAATGGTTATTGGTTCATCTAAAAGTAAATCAAGTATTTCAGCTTCATCTTTTTCTTCTAAATTTCTATTTAACAACATTTTAACTATTTCTTTTTTTCTATTTTCCATTTTATCTACCATCCTTTATTAATTATAACACAAATATAAATTTTTTTATAATTAATTAGTTCTTATTTTAATTATATCATCATCATTAATTTCTCCTATTAATAAAGATGAATTACAATTATGCTTTTGATAATTTTTTTCTACTTTCAGCTCATCGTAATTAGCATAACAATACTTACAAAAATGCTTACAAGTATTGTAACTACCTATATCAACCATTTTAACACAATTGCATTTACTTCCTCTAGCAGTCCATTTTTTATAAGTTTTACCAGTTAGTTTAAAAGCTAATTCATGTGACAAACAATCACTTTTTATAAAACCATATTCACTTAAATTTCTATCTTCAAAACAAGTTTGAACAGTCATACCATTTTTTTTAGCACTTTCACTAAAGTTAATACCTATTTTTTGATAATCACTTTCTTTAAAAGGTTGATATTTTAATATAGGTTTATTTTTTTTTACATTTTTATATTCATCAATAAAAGATACTATAATATGTTTAACATAACCTTTTAAAAGAAAACACATTTTATCAAAAGCTTTTATATGATATTCTATATTATACTTATCACTTATAAATATCGGATCATATCTTATGTATAAATTATCAATACCAACAATATTAGATAATTTTTTTATACTTTCAATAAGAATTCCTTTAGGTATAACATTAGGTTCAATATCTTTTTTATAAGGTGTTAAAGTAACATGAAATACTATTTTTTTATCAATATCTTTTAAATATTTCAAAATAGGAATAGGATTTTTAGTACAAAATAAAATCAAGTCAACATCAGAAAAATTTATTCGACTAATTAGTTTAGGATTATAAGGATTTCTAACATCGACAAAGCCTTCCTTATATCTATTTATAAACCATTTTGTATAAAAGGCTACAATATCTGTTCTACCACTTACATTTAATATCATATTATTACCTAATATTTAAAAAATAAAATAGTACTATTCCTAATATAATCATTAATAATGAAATAACAATTCTTAATTTTTTATTCATAACATTCACCTATAATTTAATATAACCTACATATTTTTAATAGTCAATATAAGTTAAAAAAAATGATATTTTTTATATCATTTTTAAATATCGATTTCCCATTGTTTTATTTTCCAAATATTATCTTCTTTTTCAATTGAAAGATTACTAGATTTATTTTTACTTTTAATCATCCAAACTTGCCATATAACAACACCTAATAAAATAATAACTAACAAAATAGTAATTCCAATTAAAATATTTTTTCATTTTAGATTATTTTTCATAAATTCTTTTTACTATTATTATCTAATTTTAACTAAAATTATATTACCATGTCAACAACCAAAAAGGTAAGATTAAACTTACCTTATAATTGAAACTGTGAATTATATAATTCTGCATAAAAACCATTTTGTTTCATCAAATCATCATGACTACCTTGTTCAATAATATTTCCATCTTTTAAAACTAATATCAAATCAGCATTTTTAATAGTAGACAATCTATGAGCAATAATAAATGATGTTCTACCTTCAGTTAATTTATCCATAGCTTTAGCAACTAACTCTTCAGTTCTAGTATCGACATTACTAGTAGCTTCATCAAGTATTAAAAATGGTGAATCTTCTATCATACCTCTAGCTATTGTAAGTAACTGTCTTTGACCAGCAGCCACATTATCATTTTCGGTAATTACAGTATCTAATCCCTTACTAGTTGTTTTAATGAAATGAGTAAGTCCAACAATATCACAAACTTCTTTTACTCTTTCATCACTAACATTTTCACGATTATAAATAATATTTTCTTTAATAGTTCCATTGAATAACCAAGTATCCTGTAACACCATAGTAAATAAAGAGTGAATATTTTCTCTTGTTAGTTCTTTAGTTGAAACACCATCTATTTTAATATCACCATCTTTAATATCATAAAACTTCATTAGTAAATTGACCATGGTTGTTTTTCCAGCACCAGTAGGTCCAACTATCGCTATTTTTTCTCCTGGTTTAGCTATCGCATTAAAATCTTTAATAATAATATTATCATCATCATATCCAAATTTAACATGTTCAAACTCAATTTCACCTTTTACTTTATCTTTATCTAAAAATTTAGTAATACTTTTTTGATTATCCATCTCTTCAACATCTAAAAATTCAAAAACCCTTTCACTAGCTGCCGCCGTTGATTGTAAGGCATTAACTGCTTGAGCCATTTGTGATAAAGGGGATGTGAATAATCTAACATAAGTTATAAAAGCTACAATCACACCAAAAGTAATAACATTATTCATAGTAAGTAAGGCTCCTACTATACAAACAGCTACATATCCAAAATTACCAATAAACTGCATAACTGGCATCATTAACCCTGATAAAAATTGACTTTTACGATTAGCATCATAAACATTTTTATTATATTCATCAAATTTTAAATCTGATTCCTTTTTACCATTATAAGCCTTTACTACTAATAAACCAGAATATACTTCTTCAATATGAGAATTTAATTTTCCAAGTTCTACTTGTCTAGCAACAAAGTATTTTTGAGATTTACCCAAAATAATAAACATAAAAACAAAACCTAATAAACTAGATACTATAGCTGTTATAGCCATAATCCAGTTGGTATAAAACATCATAATAATTGTACCTAAAAATAAAGTAATTGAACTTACTAACATCGCAAGTGACTGATTCATAGTTTGAGCTATTGTATCAACATCATTTGTAACTCTTGATAAAATATCACCAGTTTGATTTTTATCAAAATATTTTAAAGGTAATTTATTTATTTTTACTGATATTCTAGTTCTTAAATCTTTCGCAAAGTTATTAGAAACATCTGTCATTAATATAGATTCAATAAAATTAAATAAAGCACTTACTAAATAAATAATAACTAATATTAAAACTAATTTTTTTATTTTATTAATATCCATATAAGGTTTAATAACTTTTTGAATACTTTTAGGCATTTTATCTATTTTTTCATAAATGACTTCTGGTTTAGTATTTTCATCTAAATCTTTAACAAGTTTTAAATAAGCTACCTGGTCCTTACTACTTATTTTTTGTTTATCTAGATAAAAATCAGGTAAAATAATTTGTAAAGTATTAGTTGGTAATTTATCTAATGAAGCTACTAAGTTTTGCTTATCACTCATTACTTTAACCAAATCATTTTTATCATTTTCAGATAAATCAGGATTTTCTAAAATAGATTTTAAATTATTAGAAGATAATTTATCCATAATAGTTTTATTTAAAGTAGTCATATTAGTAGTATTAACAACTAATCCTTCAGATATGGTATCAGTAAGTTTAGATACTCTATTTGGAGAAATAATTGAAAGGATAGATCCAGTAATAGCTAAAAGTAAAGCTATAACTATAATAATTTTAAAAGATTTTAATTCTTGAAATAACCTTTTAATTGACCCAATAAAGTTTTTAGATTTTTGGGGGACATTATTTCTATGCATTTTCTATCTCCTCCTTTGAAAGTTGTGACAAAGCAATTTCTTTATAAATATCACAACTTTTAAGTAATTCTTTATGAGTTCCCATCCCTACACATTTTCCATCATTTAAAACAATAATCTTATCAGCATTGATAATAGTTCCAATTCTTTGAGCCACAATCAAACTAGTAGCATCTTTGGTATATTTTTTAAGTTCATGTCTTAAATCAAAATCAGTTTTATAATCTAATGCAGAAAATGAATCATCAAAAATATATATTTCTGGATTTCTAGCTATAGCTCTAGCAATTGATAATCTCTGCTTTTGTCCACCACTTATATTAGTTCCTCCTTGAGCAATATGGGCATCATAAGTATTTTCCATTTTTAAAACAAAATCTGTTGCTTGAGCCACTTTAATAGCTTCTTTTACTTTATCAAAAGATATTTCTTCTTTACCATTATCTCCATAAGTGACATTATCTTTAACACTACCATTAAACATAATAGCTTTTTGAGGTACATAACCAATTTTATTACGCAATGCTTCTTGAGTATAATCTTTAACATTGATATTATCAACTAATATTTCACCATCAGTAACATCATAAAATCTTGGTACTAAATTTATTAAAGTTGATTTACCACTACCAGTCGAACCAATAAAAGCAACTGTTTCTCCTTTATTTATTTTAAATGATATATCATGGAGTAAGTATTCTTCAGCATCAGGATATTTGAATGATACATTTTTAAATTCAATTGTTCCTTTTTCTTTAGTATCTCCTTTAAAATCTCCATCTTCAATGCTTAGTTTAGTTTCTAATACTTCATTAATACGACTAGCTGATACTCCAGCTCTTGGTACCATCATAAATATCATTGCCAACATTAAAAAAGACATAATAACCTGCATAGCATATGATGAAAAAACTACCATATCACCAAATAAAGCTAGTTTATCAACCATAAGTGCTTCTTTAATTAAATAAGCTCCAACAAAATAAATAGAAAGACTTAAAAAGTACATAACTAAATACATAACTGGACTTAAAATAGCAAACATTTTTTGATTGAATAATTGTAAATTAGTTAAATCACTATTGCTTTTATCAAATTTTTGTTGTTGGTATTTTTCAGCGTTAAAAGCTCTAACAACTCTAATACCAGTTAGATTTTCTCTAGTTACTCCATTTATTTTATCTATTAGTTTTTGAACTATTTTAAATCTTGGCATAACAATAACCATAATTACACCAATAACGGATAATAATATTACTAGAAAAACAGCCGTAATAGCACTCCACTGAAAGCTTTTATTTAATATTTTAGTAACAGCCCATATTGCAGTAATAGGAGCTTTAATCATCATTTGGAGTCCCATTGAAATAAGCATTTGGATTTGGGTTATATCATTAGTTGTTCTAGTAATTAAACTACTAGTTGAAAATTGTTTTATTTCATGAACTCCTAAGTTTTCTACTTTATCAAATAGTTTTTTTCTGATTTTCATTGAAAAACTAGCTGATATATTAGAAGCTAAATATCCAACTATAATAGCTGATACTAAACTACCAAAAGCACATAAAAGCATATATCCACCATTTAATAAGATATCTTGCATTTTACTTCCCTCGGTTTGGACTAATACTGTTATTTTAGACATATAATCAGGCATTTTTAAATCAAGCCATACTTGTAAACAAACTAAAATAAAAGAAAATATTATTAACATAACATCTTTTTTATTAAAATTTTTAAATAATTTAAACATGACATCATCCTTTCAAAATAATTTTTTAGACCCTTTACCTCCCTTATAATTGTATGAGCAAACTATTAAAATTTTAGTACTATTTATAAAAAAAAGCAAGTCTTTTTTTGACTTACATATATTTTTATATCACAATTTAAGTTCTACTTTAATATCCGAGTTTTTTTCTTGTAGTAATTTTTTAAATATAATCCCATCTTCTTTATTTCCAACAATACTACCATAATGAATAGGAATTACTATATCAGGTTTTATTTTTAATACATAATCCAAAGCTTCTTCTTTAGTCATTGTGAAAGTACCTCCAATTGGAATAAAAGCAACATCACATTTAATGTTTGAATTTTCTTCTAAAGAATCAGTATCACCAGCTATATAGTAACATTTACCAAAAGCATTTACTATATATCCACACCAATTATATTCTTTAAGATGGTACTTTTTGTTTGTATTATAAGCTGGTACAGTTCTTATTTTAATAGTATCTATTTTATATTCCCTATTAGGTTCTACAAAAAGACAGTTTTCTAAAGAAACATCCACTGTTTTTAAAAATATTTCCTTAATTGATTTAGGTACGACAAATTTAGTAGTTGATTTTTTTACTTTATCGATATCATCAGAAGAAAAATGGTCATAATGTTCATGAGTTATAAAAATTATATCAGCATCATTAACCTCTTTCTTTATTAAATATGGGTCAAAATATAAATTTAAAACTCCTTTTATTTTTATACTACTTTGTGTATTTACTATTATATTATCCATTTATCCTCCTTTTTAATTTTTTATATATTTCCATTACTGCTATAATAGATAATCCTATTAAAAATAAATATAACATATCTATATATGGTACTGTTGTTGTTTTTAAAAACGTACTTAGTATTGGAACTTCCATTATTATCAAATGAAGTCCAATAGAGGCAGCTACCCCAAAAAGTATTAATTTATTTTTAGTTACAGGTATTTTAAAAGCACTTAATGTTTCACTTCTACAGTTGAAGACATGGATATTTTGAATAAATACCATCAAAGCCATAATATAACCACGAGCCATATTAATATCCATATGTAGATAATTTAAAAGATAACACCATACTAAAAACACTACAATTCCTATATATAAACCAGAAACAATTATATCTACAAGAAGACTTTTATCAAATATGGAAGAATCTGGCGATACTGGTTTTTTCTTCATAATCCCATCTTCTGCTTTTTCAAAAGATAAAGCAAAATCTTGAATACCATCGGTTACAACATTTAACCATAATAGTTGAATAGCAACTAAAGGCATTGGCATATCAAAAAGGATGGCAAGACAGAAAAATAATACTTCAGCAAGTCCACAAGAAATTAAAAATAAAATTATTTTTCTAATATTAGCATAAGCAATTCGACCTTCTTTAATACCCGCTACAATCGATTTAAAATTATCATCCATAATAATCATCTTAGATGATTCTCTAGCAATATCAGTGCCACTTCCCATCGCAACTCCTAAATTTGCAGTTTTTAAAGCGGGGGCGTCATTGACTCCATCTCCAGTTACAGCGACAAATTCTCCTTGTCTTTTTAAAGATTTAACTATTTCTAATTTTTCCATTGGAGTTACTCTAGTAAATACTATTTTACTTTTAACAAATTTATCAAACTCATTTGATCCTTTTTTCAAATATTCTTCCACTTCATCTCCCGTTGTTACATCGTCAAAGTTTTCAGTTAAAGTAAGAGATTTAGCAATAGAAAACGATGTCAATGGATGGTCTCCAGTTACCATTAAAACTTTTATTCCTGCCTCCATACATTCTTTTATTGCTGAAATTGCTTCTTTTCTTATTGGGTCAATAAACGCTACTAATCCTTTAAATTCTAAATCTTTAATATCTTTTTCGGTATAATTTTCTTTTGGTTTTATTTTAGAACTAGCAAGAGCAATCACTCTATAACCATCACGAGCTAATAATTCGTTTTGTTCCATTATTTTTTTATTATCTTCATTTTTACAAAAAGAAAGTACAACTTCAACAGAACCTTTAATAGTACAGTATGTATCTTTTAAATCCTTAAAAAATACAGCTGAATATTTGTTTTCTGATTCATATGGTATTATTTCTAATTGTTTAATATTTTTAGTATCTACTTTTAATTTTTTAGCAAGAGATAAAAAAGCTATATCAATTGAATCACCTAAAAATTCATTTTTGTTTATTTTAGCTTCGTTGTTTATTGCTCCAAGTAAACCTATATGATAAGCTTTTTCTATATTTTTATCCAAAACAGAATTATCTTCTGTTTTATCTATTTCAAAAACTTCACCAGTTGGAAATAATATTTTTTTAGCGGTTTGTTTATTTACTGTTAATGTACCTGTTTTATCACTCATTATTGTTGTACAACTTCCTAAAGACTCTACTGAATGTAATTTTTTAGCCACTACATTTTTTTTAGCCATCCGATTTGAAGCAATTGTAAGAGCCATAGTAAGCGCTAAAGGAAGTCCTTCTGGCATAGCTGATACAGCTAAAGCAATTACTGATAAAAATACTTCATTTAATGCTACTCCTTTACTTATCAAAAGTACAGTAATTATAAAAGCAACTGCTAATACGAGTATACTTATTTGTTTAGATAATTTTTCAACTCTTAAAGTCAAAGGAGATTTTTCTTCTTTAGTTTTAGATAGAGTATCTGCTATATGACCTATTTCAGTATCTAAAGATGTTTTTATAACTACTGCTTTAGCTCGACCTTTTACAATGGTAGTTCCAGAAAATAAAATATTATTTTGTTCGGTAATAGAAAGATTTTCTTTAGATAATTTTTTACTATTTTTTTCTATTTCTACACTTTCTCCTGTAAGTATAGCTTCATTTACCATTAAGTTATGTGAATCGATTATTCGCATATCAGCGCTTATTTTATCTCCCGATTCTAAAAGGCAAATATCACCTATTACTAATTCTTCACTTTTAACTTCTACCTCTTTTTTATTTCTTATAACTCTTACCATTACAGTAACTAATTTTTCTAAGGCTTCAGCTGTATTATTAGCTTTATTTTCCTCATAAGTTCCCATTATAACATCTACTATAACTATCAAAAAAATAGCAATTGCATCTATTACTTCTCCTGCAATAAATGAAAATATTATAGCTACTAATAAAAGAATAACTATCGGATCTAAAAATTCATTGATAAATATTTTAAAAACACTAGTTTTTTCTTCTTTTGGGAGAATATTTAATCCATATTTTTTTTGTCTTTTAATAACTTCTTCTTCATCTAGTCCATCTTCTTTAGTATTTAACTCGTTTAACACTTCATCTATTTCTTTATTAAATGCTTCTATTTTAATCAATCCTTCCTACTAGTATAATTATACAACTAATTTATATAAAAATCATTCATTATTTATTATAATCATATAAATTTTATATTTTTTCTTTATTTGAAATGTACTTTCCTAGAATATAAAAAAAAGAATTTGTTTTATCTACAAATTCATTAATGAAATAATTCTTCAAATTCTTCTAAAGCTTTTTGGTTAAATTTTAAAGCATCAAATTTTTTTAAGTTTTCTAATTTACCATCAATATAATCATTAAATCCATTTACTAAACCTTGTTCTGAATTTTCAACTATATGTCCATAACCTTGTTTTAAAAATTCTTTCGGTCCTTCTATATCTGTACAAATAACTTTTTTTTCTAATATTAAAGCTTCCATAATAGTCATAGGTAATCCTTCATAATAAGATGATAAAACAAAACAATCACATCTACTTAAAACTGCACAAGGATTTTGTAGGGAACGAATAATAATTATATGGTCATTATTTAAATCTTTAACTAAATCACAAATATTTTGAAATTCATTACCATGTCCACCTATAATAATTAAATAATTATTCTTATTTTTACTTTGAAATTTATGAAAAGCTTTAATCAATCTATCTAGACCTTTTTCTGGAGAAAATCTAGCAACATTGATAAACTTTTTAGAAGTTTTATCGTTTAGTATTTTATTTAAATCACTTAGTTCAATATTGGCATATGTATCATGGTCAAAACTGATATCTTTTTTACCATTTTCTTTTATACCATCAATATCATTAAAATTATGCACAACACAAGTTTTATTCATATCTTTTTCTTGTAAATAATCTTTAATTCCATATTCCATATTTTCTCTTACTAAAACAATTTTATCAAAAGTACGATAAGCTTCTTTTAAAGAGTTTTTATGGAAATTAGAACGAGTTTGATCTTCTTTTTTTAAAATACTATGAGTAAATATTATTTTTTTAGCATTCATCGCTTTAAATAAATGCATTACTTCTCTTTCATATCCTGAAAAATGGATAACGTAATCAAAGTGTAAATCAATAAATAATCTTTTGACTTCTCGATTAAATACTCTTTCAACTATTTTTTTTGTATAATTATTATTTAAATTGTAAGTAAAATATAATTTAATAAAAACCATTTCTTTAAAAGTCATTACTTTACGGCCTTGCATTGGTAGGTAATCAACATTAGAAAAGAAATTGATAGTTTGTTTATTCTTTTCTACTTTTTTCTTATAAAAATTCAAAATATAATTTCTTTTAGTCAAATCAACATTCGCAAATATTCCTTTTAAAGCGGTTGTAATACCATTTTTCATTAAAGCACCGCCAAATACTAAAACATTTTCTTTATTGTTTTTGTATTTACTACCTTTAATAGTTTTGATTTTATTACTTTTGATTCCTTTAAAAACATAGTCACAAATTTGTTTAGTACAATTTTTATTATCATAATTACAAAATTTATCTTGAAATTCCTTATATGATTTAAAATCTTTAGTATCATCCATTTCTTTAACTAACTCTTCAACAGAAGTAGCTAAAGTAAATGGTAATTTATCATAATCAATATACATTCCTCGATCAGCTAAATACTCTTCTTTATCATAAGCAAATAATATTACTTTTCTACCTGTATTAGCAAAATCAAAGAAAACACTTGAATAGTCAGTTATTAAACCATCAGCTATATTTAAAAATTCATATGTTTCATATTCTTGAGGAAATCTTCTGATATTTTTAAATTCATCAAAATCTATTTTAGAATCAGCATAATTATGTAGTTTTATATATAAAACTGTATCTTCTTTTAATAAAGCATCTATTTGTAGTAAAAGATACATTAAGTAATGATATTGAACCATATTACTTTTATTGTTTAAAGCTCCTCGCCAAGTAGGCATATATATATATACTTTTTTATCTTGAACTTCTAATTTTTCGCGTAATTCTTTTCTTTGTTTTTCATCATAAAAAATATCGTTTCTTGGATATCCAGATAATAGATATTCTCCATTATAAAAATTATCTAACATATAATCTTCTTTAAAAGTATCAAACATAAAATCATTTTGATAAACTAGATAATCAGCCATTAAAAAGTTTCTTTGGGTATTTCCAAGTTCATTAGGAGAATTTTTTATTTTTCTTCCCATAGCTTTTAAAGCTGTCCCATGCCAAGTATTAATATATACTTGATTTTCTTTTTTAATATAGTAAGCTGGAAAAGTAGCATTATTAATTAAATATTTAGCTTTAGATAGTATTTGACAATATTTTTTAGTATGTATTTTTACTATTTTTATGTTTTTAGTTAAACCTTTTTTTCTTAGATAAGATTTAATAAAATGTTTATTTTTTCTAGCACACACTACATACTTTTTATATTTATCATAGTAATTATCATTATATAATTCTTTTAAAATATAATAGACATTTCCAGTTACAGAACTTCCATCAAATGATTGGAACAATATTATATTTTCATCTACTTTATTTTTTTGATATGCTTTAGCATATTTCATAGTAGCTTTTAAATCTATATTAAATAACAATCTCTTTATTTTTTTTATTTTATTCATTACACACTTCTTCCTTCCAACGACCTTATTATACTAAAAAAAAATTATATGTGCAAGTAAATATATAAGGTAATAAGTTTTTATCATTTATTTTTATTTTGTTGTTTTTTAACTTTTTTATAACAAAAAAGTGATTATCTCACTTACTTTAAATTATTTTGTTTTTTAATAAAATTATAACTATCTATACACATATCCTCTATTCCTTTAGAAGCTTTAAATCCTAGTTTTAAAAAAGCATAGGTACAATCGGCATAACAAGCATCAATATCACCTGGACGTCTATTTACAATTTTATAGTTTATTTTGACATTATTAACTTTTTCAAAAGTTTTTACTAATTCTAAAACACTATAACCATGTCCTGTTCCCAAATTATAGTAATCAATTCCTTTTTCTTCCAATATTTTTTTTATTGCACATAAATGTCCTTTAGCTAAATCGACCACATGAATATAATCTCTTACCCCTGTTCCATCTTTGGTATCATAATCATCACCAAAAATATTTAAATAAGGTAATTCTTTTGTTGCCACTTTTATAATATAAGGCATTAAATTATTAGGAATACCATTAGGATTTTCACCAATTAATCCTGATTTATGAGCTCCGATTGGATTAAAGTATCTTAAAACAGCTATACTCCACTCGTTATCAGATATATATAAATCTTTTAAAATATTTTCTATTACGAGTTTAGTTGTTCCATAAGGATTAGTTGTCATCAAAACAAAGTCTTCTTTAATTGGTAAAGTTTTAGGTTTTCCATATACAGTAGCACTAGATGAAAAAACTATTTTTTTACAGTTATATTTATTCATTACTTCTAGTAATGACATTGTCGCATCTAAGTTATTTCGATAATAAAGTAATGGTTTTTCTACTGATTCTCCGACAGCTTTTAAGGAAGCAAAATGAATAACAGCTTCTATTTTATTTTCCTTAAATATTTTTTCTAATATCTTTTTATCACAAACATCACCTTCATAAAACTTAACTTGTTTTTTAGTTATTTCTTCTATTTTATTGACAACATCTTTTTTAGAATTACATAAATTGTCAACAATAACAACTTCATAGTCATTATCTAAAAGTTCACACACTGTATGGCTTCCAATATATCCTATCCCACCAGTAACTAATATTTTCATGATTACACCTCGTATTAATTTTATATTAAATATTCTTAAATAGCAAATATTTTACAAATTTTAAAAAAAAATGCTATAATAATTATAGGAGGAATGATATGGATAATTGTATATTTTGTAAAATAATAAATAATGAAGCTCCATCTAAAACTATTTATGAAGATGAAGTTATTAAAGTAATTATAAATATTAATCCAATGACTAATGGTCATTTATTAGTATTACCTAAAAAACATTATGTTAATTTATTAGATATTGATGAAGAAGTCGTTAATCATAGTTTTAAGATAATTAAAAATGTTTTGTATCCTTTATTAAAAGAAAAGTTAAATTGTGAAGGGTTAACTATTTCTGAAAACAATGAATATGGACAAGAAATAGCTCATTTTCACATTCATTTAACACCTAGATACCATAATGATCTATTAGATTATAAATACAATAAAGAGTTATTAAAAGATTTAGATGAAATATATAATCAACTAACAAAATAGTTGGTTTTTTATTTATTATTTCAAAGTAAAAAATATGGAAAAAATCCATATTTTAAGCTTTCCAAACATTTTCAATATCACAACTACTACTTGATGGAGCAGGGTCTGGTGGATCCATTTTAATAATCATAGGTACTACAAAAGCTTTACCAAATCCAACACAAGTACCTGGTTGTAAACTTTTTTGTTTTTCAATAATTTCTTGATTAATATTTGGTAACATCTTTCTAATATACTCTAAGTCTCTTGGATGGTTCAATTTAAAAATCATAAAATTGCTACATTGTGATATAACCGTTTCAGATATTTCTACTGGTCTTTGTGAAATCAAGCTAAAAATCAAACCATACTTTCTTCCTTCCTTAGCAACCCTATCAAAGATATTGTAACCAAGTAAAAATTTATCATTGTCATTTTGAACATATCTATGAGCTTCTTCCAAGAAAATGTGAAAAGGAATAGTTGCTCGATTAGCTAAATGTTTAGTAAAATCAAACAACATTCTAGTAATTACTTTAGTGATAACTTTCGCAATAGAATCTTCAATATCCTCTAAGTTAAAGTTTACTATTTGAACTTTCTTACCATCCTTTGTAACTAAAGAAGCAATAAAATTTTCCAAATTCACATAACTAGGATAAGAGAAAAATCTTGCATTTTCACTAATAGCTAAAGTATGTAATCTAACTTTTAAAGTTATCGCATCAGAATAACTTTTTTCATTTCTAAGTAAACCTTCAGATATCAAAGTAAAATTCATAGCTTTTTCTAAGTCTTTTAAAGTGAAAAAATAATTTCCTTTTGGTTCATATTCATCCAATTCATCTTGAATAAAATCAGAAATATATTGAGTTACTAAAATACTTTCTGAAAAATTACCCTCTTTATCGATTTCAAAACATTCCCTAAATTTTCTAACATATCCAATACCTTGAACAGGCGAATCCAAACTAAATTTTTCTGTACTACAATCTGCTAATATCGCAAAAATATCATTTCTTTTACTAGAAGCATTTTGATTGGTATACAAAATAGTCATAATAGCTTTAGCAATTAAATGGTTTTTATACTTCTCATTCATTTCACCACTTTCGGCAAAAATACGAACTAATTTCAAAACTCTTTCAATAATTGGTAACTGAGCATGTTCAGTAGCATTTAAAAGTAAAGCCATATCATCAACAGTAAGTAACCAAAGTGGTATTTGTAAAGGATAGCCACTAGTATCATTTTCATTAGTAGTATAATACTTAAAATAAAAATTAGGATTAATCTTATTGATATCTTGAAAAGCTGTATGATATTCTCCATAAGCATCAAAAATAAAGAAATTAGAACGATATGGAACAACATTAGGATTAGTAAAAACATTTTGTAAAAGTCTCGCAAATCCCCATGATTTACCACTACCAGTATTACCAAATATCGCAAAGTGATTACTAAACATATCATTGATATTTATTCTAATTGTACAATCATCATATAAAGGTGACCGTCCAAGTATCATACTTGAGGCATCATTAACACCAACAATTAACGCTAACTCTTCTTTTTTGATAACTCTAATACGAGCTGATAAACCAGGCTTTCTAATAACACCACCTAAAAATTTATTACCGACAATTTCACCTAAAAACCTTACCTTAATAAGCTCAGAATCCATATCTTCTACTTCACCTAATATTTTCTTTTTAGGATCTTCAAAAACAATATGTAAATTCATCATATCAGCAGCTATATTAGACCAGTTTGCTATTTTTATATGGGCGACATTGTCACTGATATATACTATATCTCCAATCATATATTCCCTCTCTATTCTATTATTTTTTCTATTCTTGTTTTAATTGTATCATCAATGTTATTTAATTCATATATTATTTTTTGTTTTTTTTCATATATTTTTAAAACATCTTCCAATTTTGTTAATTTTTCAACTGTTTTTCTTATTTGATTATAAACACCATTACGACTTATTTTTTTATTGTCACTTATTTCTTTTAAAGATAAATTATCTATATAGTATTCTTCAAAATAATCTTGTTGTTTTTTAGTAAGTAACTTACTATATATATCATATAAAGAATTTAAATAAATCCTTTCTTTTATACTATCCATTTAACTCCTTAAATAAGCCATAAATATATGTTTCTATATCAAACACTTGTAAATCATTTTCCTTTTCACCTAAACCAATATATTTAACTGGTATATTGGTACTTTCTTTGATAGCTAAAACAATACCACCCTTAGCAGTTCCATCTAATTTAGTTAAAACAATTCCTGTTATTTTTGTAATACTATCAAAATTTTTAGCTTGACTGATTCCATTTTGACCAGTTGTCGCATCTATTACAAGTAACACTTCATGAGGAGCACCCTCAATATTTTGATTTATAACTTTGTTTATTTTTTCTAATTCTTTCATTAAGTTTACTTTATTTTGTAATCTACCAGCTGTATCTATTAAAACATAGTCATAATTTTCATCTTTGGCTTTTTTTAAACCATCAAATACAACACTAGCTGCATCAGCATTTTCTTTATAAACAATATCTGAAGATGTTTTTAAAGCCCACTCTTTTAATTGTTCAATAGCACCAGCTCTAAAAGTATCTCCAGCAATAAATAATACTTTTTTACCTTTTTTGCTAAACTGATAAGCAAGTTTACCAATGGTTGTTGTTTTACCTACTCCATTAACTCCTACAAAAAGTAGTACGGTAGGTCCTTCTTCATTTTCTTTTATTTTATTTACAATAATATCATTTTGAACATAAATAATAAACATTTCATCAACGATAATTTCTTTTAAATCACTAGTATTTTCAATATGTTCTTTAGCTACTCTAGATTTTAATCTATCCATAAAATCCATTACAGTTTTAACACCAATATCAGCCATTATTAAAATATCTTCTAGTTCTTCAAAAAAATCATCATCAATTTTTTTATATTTTAACACTAAATTATTTAGTTTAGATGTAAAATTTTTTCTTGTTTTTTCTAAACCTTTATCATATGTATTTATTTGTTCTTTTTCTTTTTTATTAAAAATATTTTTTAAATTGTTGAAAAGTTTCATATGTATCACCTTATATTCTATCTTAATTATAATATAAAATAATTAATTTGGCAATAACCATAATACTAACAAAATAAGTATTATTTTAAATGTATTCTAAAAAAAGACTTTTTTCATAATTTTTTCACAAAATATTGTATAGCAAAACAAATTATGATATTCTATATATAGGGTATAGCAATACTCTTAAAGGGAGGTGAAATTAATGGCTAACAATAGTTCTTTAACTATGAGTAATGCTACATTTGCTCGTGATGAAGCAGGACTTAAAAAATTAAAAGCAAATATTACTGGTGATATTGATAAAGCAATCAAAACTCTAAGTAATTGTAATGAATATAATAATTTTTTATCAACTGTTCAAAAAAATTGGTCTGGTGCGGATGCGGATAAATTTATTGCTCAATTTAAAAAAGCAGTAAGCAATCTTGCATCTACATATAAACAATATAAATCAACTGTTACTGCAGCACTTGATAAAGATATTGCTCAATTTAAAAGTATGCAAAGTACTAATGCATCTAAAATTGCAGGTACAGCTAGTAAAATAAAATAAGGAGGTATAAAAAATGGCTACAACTGGTTCAACAGTAGGTATCAACACTGCTAAAATTAGTGCAATGCAAAAAGCATTGAGTGACTATATCTCAGCAGTTAATAAAAATGTTGAAATAGCAGCATCTAGAGCTAATATTCAAAAAGCTATTAAAGGTAGTGCAACTGAAACTTCATTAATAGAATTAAATAAAAGAATCGATGCTGAATTTGCAGAAGTAACTAGTAAATTAAGTCAATTTTCAACTATCTTAGATGAAATGAAAAATGAATACACTAAAAATGACACTAGTAACACAACATTTTCAGAAGTTGCTAAAAAATAGATGTTTAAACATCTATTTTTTTATAAAAACTAAGAAATTAAAATAAGGGTTGTTCCATTTCTAATATCACTATAAGCCAGTAAAACATCTGGTTCATATTTTTTTTTAGTAACAGAATTATAAAGTTTATTGTTACTAGAAATAGGAAAGACATTATCAGTTATTTCATTAATTGCTTTATTAAGTAAGTTAATTATATTACCAATTTTTTTATTTATAGGTAAATAAACATCAAAAGTATTATCAATTTCTGGAACAATCAATTTTACTAAAACTTTATTATTCATTAAAATTCATCTCTTTTCTCTCCTATTCCCTTAATAACTTGATAGTTTTTATCATTAATGACATAAACTATATCTCGCATATTATCTTCGACATCATATTCTTTTAAATTATCAATCATAAATACATCTTGATTTTCAATATTATGTCCATACCAAACACCAGATGTTCTATTTATATTTTGATACCATGAACAAGATTTAATAGTTTTAAAACGTTCAGAATTATCGATAATAATAAATACATGATTTGGATATCTATTCAAATTACTCATCAACTGATTAAATAGTTCTAATTCATCAGAAGACATAGCTCCCTCAAAATCACCAATACCAAGCATAATATTAACAGTTGGCTCTTGACTTGTCATAATACTAGTTAAAGCACTTTTAAAGTCAATATTATAATACTTAGCATTCCCATCTGTTTGGATACATGTTATAAAGTCTAATATATTTAGTTTTATTCCTTTTATCGAATCAATTAAATCAATAACACCACACATAAAAGTTAAATCGTCAATAATAGTATCACCTAAAATTAGATTAACTTGATTTTTAATAAAGTTATAATAACATATTTCCCCTTCATCTCTTAAAATTCCAAGAGGCACTTTATCAATTGTTTTAGTATATTTAAATAAATCATTAACTGTTAAAGATTTAGGTAAAACTTTAATAGGTTTTACTTTATATTGGTATTGATTAAATAATTGTTTACTATAATTTTTTATTGCTTCATTTATATTAGATTTATCAGTTATATAAGCACTTTGAAATTCACAAGCTTCATCATTAACTAAAGCTATACCACGTCCAAAAACTTTTTTAGGTAATAAACCTTGAGGAGCATTTAAAATATAACGATAATCAAACTCATCAGCAACTTGTAATAGTATTTTATTAGAAAAACAATCTAAAATACTACTACGCATTGAATTAGTAGAAATAACAGTAGTTATAAAAATAATACCATATTTACTACCATCCCTAAAAATAGGCATAAAATCCCCCTCTAAATCACCACACATTTCCATAAATGATTCAAAACCATTTATTATGTTTATAATTTGAGGGATAGTTTGTCCACTATTTTGACAGTAATTGACATAATCTCCAGCATAATCATTAAAAAGTTCTTTTCTTTTCTTAATTTCCTTATCTAAATAGTCAAAATAAGCTTCTATTTTTTCTCTTTCATCCGAAAAGATAACATCTCCAACTTGAGGCATTTTATTAAATATTTTTAACGATTCAGAACCAAAATCTAAAATATAAAAAGCTACACTATTTGGTCCATAATAAAGACAAGTATTAAAAATTAAAGTTGAAAGTAAATTTTCCTTACCTGAACCTGGCAAGCCAAAAACAACTGTATTTTGACAAGTTAAGTCAACTTTAAATAAGCCCTGTTCTTGTTTAGTTGGTTTATCATATTCTCCAATTATTGTTTCAATTGGAAACTTTTTAACATTAAAATTATACTTTCTAATTAAATTACCTAAATAAATATCATTTGGTATACTCGCTAACCATAATGAATTAAAAGGTATTTTTTCCCTGGTTGCTACATCATATAAATATTTAACTATATTAGTTAATTGTTCACCTAGTTCAATATTTTCTTCTTGTTTAAGTTCATCGTTTATCTGTTTGATTACAGTTCCATCATTACTGATAAACTCAATACTATCATCAATTTTTTTTAACAATCTATTTACTGGTACATATTTAGCCCCTGCCCAAGCTGACTGTCCATACTCAAAGATTTCATCATTGCCAACTTGTAGATAGAAACGACCAGTTTCTTTTATATTGGCAGCATCAGATTTCTTAAGCATTTCAACACTGTCTTCACTAGTTTGAACTTTAAGACAAACATGAAAACGTGAGTTGGACCAAATTTGGTCATTTACTACCCCACTTGGTTTTTGAGTAGATAAAATCAAATGAACTCCTAAAGACCGACCAATTCTTGCGGTTGAAACTAATTCATCCATAAAATCTGGTTGTTGGTCTTTTAACTCAGCAAACTCATCAGCAATTACAAACAAGTGAGAAATAGGTTCATCCACTTTACCTTCTCTGTAAAGTCTTTGATATTTATAAATATCGATAGTACCTTCACCTAATAAATTACGAGCATTATTAAATTTTATCTGTCTTCTTTGAAGCTCACTTTTAATTGATACTAAAGTCCTATGCATCTCACTAGTATCTAAGTTAGTAATTGTTCCAACTAAATGTGGTATTTTAACATTTGTTTCCCTATTTTCAAAGGCTAAAGCTAAGCCACCACCTTTATAATCAATTAATATAAATTGAACTTCTCTAGGGTCATAATTAATTGCCATTGAAAGTATATAAGTCATAATAAATTCTGATTTACCACTACCAGTTGAACCAGCTATCAAACCATGAGGTCCATGGTATTTTTCATGTAAATCAAGTTCTATTAATTTTTCATATTCTTTTTCACCTACCGGAGCATGTAAACTGACAGTAGGGTCATTTTCTTTCCATCTAGTTAAAATATTAAGTTGATCAACCCTTCCTACTTTATACATATCTAAAAATGATAAAGTTTGAGGTATCATTCTATTTTCTGATTTATCTAAAACAGGAATATTAGCTAGTATTTTAGAATAAGTAGAAATAAAATCGGTTTGTAAATACTCAGGTTCAAATTGTAATTGACTATCGACATCTAAAGTTCTTTCAAAAATACCACTAGAATTTGGAACAATTGATACAAATTTATTAAAATGACTTGGTAAATTTTTAAGTAATGTTTCAAATATCATAATAGAAAAGCCAAAATCGATAGTACTATTAATAATTCTTTCAATAATTGGAATATCTTTAACTACTTTAAAATCATCTGTTATTATTAAATAATAATCATCAAATTTTTTATAAGGAGTTTCATTATTTTCTTCTTCGTCTTTTTTTTCTTTATCGTCATCATCACTTTCTTTTAATCTTTTTTCATATTCTTGTTCTAAAAACATTGATAGTTGAATCATTTCATTTTCATTGGTCGCAAATAATCTTCTTTCTCTATCTTTAGTAAAATTATGAGGCATGTATTTTAAATATTCCCAATTAGAAGCATTTAATTCATTAGTAAAAACAACTATTTTTAAATCCATACCACTATAGTAATAAATAAGTTGTAAAAGCAAACTATCAATATATTGTTTTCTAAAATTACAATTGATAATAAAAGGAGTAACCCTATTTTTTCTTAATGACAAAGTTATCGGTACATTTTCAATCATTCTTTTTTCATTAGTCATTTTAATAACTTCATCTTTTAAATTATCATCATATAAAGAAAATTCTTCTTCAACAATATTGACATTAAGTAAACAAGGTCTATCCCCAATTCCTAACCGAACTGTTAAAAAGTCATTGTCAATTATTTCTCGGTTCCAAATATTATTATCTAAATTAACAATCGAATTTTCTATTTCTTTTAAACTTAAATTATTTTTGTAAAGGATTTGTCTTTGTTTTTCAATAATATTTTCAATCAAAGTACTTTTTTTAGATAGATATTCTTTGTATCTTCTTTGTCTTAGTTGCTCTTTTTTCTTAATTCTTTTCTTTTGCCACATATCCATCAACATAGGAAATAAAATACAGGCAACCAACATTAAACCACACATAATAAACTCTAATATAGCATTAAATAAATCCATCGTTCCAGTCATTAATCCATTTAAAGCCGATATACCAGTTATACAAGAAGTTATCCCAATAATGGCAGAAGAACCAACAGTTAAAAGCATTGGCATTTGTTCATTTCTCTCTTCTTCTGGAGGAGCATCTATTTTTATATGTTCTTCTTTTATTTCTGGTTTTAATCTAGGAGTATGGAAAAATATTTGATTATCATTATATAATTTGATATTTTTTTCAATATCAGTGGTTTTAGTATAAGTATTTTCAACACTAGTTTCTAAATAATTATTTAAGCCATTAAAAACCACTTGATTATTTGGATTATTTATTTTGATATAACTATCCATCCAAATAATTTTTAAACCGTTTAAAAAAATGACATCCCCTAACTCTAAAACTTTTTGTTTTACTTTTTTAGAATTTATATAAAGATTATCTTCATTTTGTTCAGTAATAATATAGTAGTTATTATTATTAACTATTGATACCTGGTTTTTTAATAAAGCTTGATAACAAATATTATCTTGGTTAGTACTACCTATTTTAATTGATGAATTAATAATCAAAGTTGAATATTTTTCTAAATCAGGAACTATATAAATAGATAAAGTTTTATCTAAATCAGAAAATTTTATCTTATAACTAGAATACTCTTTTAAAATAGCTCTCGTTTCTATTTGATTATTGTTAGTTATTTGAATTGTTTCATCAGATTTTATTGACCAGTAATTTTGATATGCATCTAAATAAATATTTTCTTTAGACGAATTTGGACCAAATGTATCACTTATTATATAAATATCTTCTATTTTGTCAGGTAATTGATAAGTATTAATTTTATAAGTATCACAAAGTATTAATTTCACTTAAACACCTGCCTTCTATTATAATAATTATAACATTTAACTAAATTGATGACAACCATACCAAACATTTTTTGACAAAACAACTATTTTATTATATAATTAACACGTTGGATTTCTATTAAATAAAATGAAAGGAGAAAAGAAGTGAAATTTTTAAACAACGAAGATACAAAAATCTTTGCCCTAGGAGGTTTAGGGGAAGTTGGTAAAAACATGTATGTCGTTGAATATAAAAATGAAATCATTATTACAGATGCGGGAATGAGTATACCAGATAATCTATTAGGGGTTGATTCAGTGATACCTGATATGACTTATCTAAAACAAAATGAAAAAAAGATTAAAGCCTTATTTATAACTCATGGTCATGAAGACCATATTGGTGGTATTCCTTATTTAATTCAAACCGTTAATATTCCAGCTATATATGCACCTAACCAAGCGGTTGGATTAATCAGAAAAAAGTTTGAAGATAGAAGCTTAAAGTACAATAATTTATTTATATACGATGAAAAACTTAAAGTAAAATTTAAATATATGGAAGTTGAATTTTTTAGAACTACTCACTCTATTCCTGATTCACATGGTATTTGTATTAAAACACCAAATGGTACTATTGTTACAACTGGTGACTTTAAATTTGACCTAACACCAATTGGACCAATGGCCAATATTCATAAAATGGCTAGTATTGGAAGACGAGGTGTTACTTTGCTTTTAAGTGATAGTACTAATGCTTTAAATGAAGGAATGAGTTTAAGTGAATCAAAAGTAGATAATGCTTTAAGAGAAATATTTGCTAGAGAAAAAGGAAGAATTATAATTGCAACTTTCGCATCTAATATTTACCGTTTAAAACATATTGTTGATACTTGTAAAAGAAACAATAGAAAAATAGCTATCTTTGGAAGAAGTATGGAAAACAATATTGAAATATCTATTAAAGATGGATATATAAAAAACAAAGATATTTTTATTACACCAGAAGAAGCTAATCATTTAGAACCTAATCAAGTATGTTTACTTTGTACTGGTTCTCAAGGTGAACCACTTGCAGCTTTATCAAGAATAGCTGATGGAACACATCGTCATATCAAACTTCAAAAAAACGATGTCGTAATCTTTTCTTCATCAGCAATACCAGGAAATGCTGCTAGTATATCTAGAACAATAAATAAACTATATTTAAAAGGAGTTCAAGTATTTACTAATACTTCTTTAAACGATATTCATACATCTGGTCACGGTAATGAAGAAGAATTAAAATTAATGATTCGTTTAATAAAACCCAAATATTTTATGCCTTTCCATGGTGAATATAGAATGCTTAAAAAACATACTGATATTGGTGTTTTATGTGGTATTCCAAGAGAAAATACTTTCATTATGGGAAATGGTGATGTTCTTTCGATGTATAAAGGACAAGTTAGAAGAAATGGAACTGTTCCAGCTGGTAATGTTTATGTAGATGGAAATCGAATTGGTGATGTTTCAACGGCAGTAATACATGATAGAAAAGTTATGGCTAACGATGGTATTATAGTAGTAGTTGCTAATATAAATACAGCTAAAGCTACTCTACTCGGAAATCCAAATATTACAACTAGAGGATTTGTATTAGTAAATGAAAATGAAGAGTTATTAAAAGATTTGGAAAAAGTAAGTAAAAAAGCTATCTTAAACCGTTTAAAAGCTCCTATTAATTATACCGATATAAAATTAGAAATCATAACTAGTATTACTAATTATACCTATGAAAAAACAGGAAGAAAACCTATTATTCTACCTGTTATAATGGATGTTAAGAAATCTTAACATCTTTTTTATATGGTAATTTAATACATACTGTCGTACCTATATCTTTTTTAGAGTTATAAACTAAACTACCATCGTGAGCTTTTATTATTTCATCACTTAGATAAAGACCTAAACCTGTTCCTCCTTGTTTGGTTGTAAAAAAAGGAGTTTTTATTTTAGCTAATTGCTCTTTATCCATCCCCTTCCCATAGTCTTTAACTATTATTTCCAAATTACTATTTTTTATTTTCATACTAACTTCCATTTTTTTATTTTTATCTAAAGCTTCCATTCCATTTTTTATTAAATTAATTAATACCTGATTTAATCTTTGATAATCAGCATATATATAAATTTCGTCATTTGGAATATTAAATTCACAATCGATGTTATTTTTTTTAAAAAGCAATTCAAAATTTCTTTGATTTTCTTCCAAAAGCATTGTTGCATCCATTAAATCTTTATTTATTTTTATTTTAGTTATTTGAAGAAAGTCTTCGATTAATATTAAAACTCTAGCTATTTCTTCTTTAATTATTGGAATAAATTTTTTTAAATGTTCTTTATTATTAATATCAAACATATCTAAATACCCTTTACAAACAGTAATAGGATTTTTTATTTCATGGGTTATTTGAAATAATGACATTCTAAGTTGTTTTTCTTCTTCTAAATCTTTTAAAGTTCGATGAAAACAAATAGCATTCTCTCCATATTTTTTGATTAAATCTGTTAAAAAAGATAAAATAATAAAACTAAGTATAATTAATATATAATAACTTATCGGTTTATCTATTTTAAAAAACATTATGTTAATTATTAATATAGCATCAAATATTAAAATATATTTAGAAAAACTTATTTTTTCTTTTTGATAAATTTTATATATAAATAGTAAAGATAAATAATCCATCATAAATATAAACCAAGGGATATTAGTATATATAATACCAATAACACTAATTATAATTGATAAAATAATTCCTAATTTAACATCATTTTTTTGATATATCATTAAAAGAGGTATATTTAAAAATAATATGACAATTAAAGGATTATCTAAACCAAATCTTACTAAAAAATAACAAGATGTAATAACAGCTATTAAATAACTATCTGGATTAATTTTTTGATTTTGATTTTGATAAGTTACTTGATAAAGTAACTCAACAACAAAAGGGAACAACATAAAAATTATCATAACTAATATAGTTTCATAAATATTCATCTTATCACCTCGACAAAATAATACAATTTTTTTATGTCGATTGTTGTCGAATTATATTAAAAAAAGGAAATAACTTAATTTTGTCTTATATATAAGTAGGAGGTGAGATTATGATTCAAAAAATTATGGATAAAATTAATTTTATTATCTATGTTATTTGGGAATATTTTGATTATCAAAACCACTAAATTATAACCTTTTAGCTAATACCTGTTTTTTTAATATTTCAGCATCACTTAATTTAGGGGCTTTAAGTTCTTTTATTTCATTACAAACTAAAAAGTTTTTACCAATAGTTTTTAATTTAGGTACATCTAAAACTTCTATACGTTTATTGGTTGATAAAAAATCATCCCCTATTATTTCGATATTTGGTATTATCAATTCTTTTAAAACAATATTATGGAAAAGAAAACTATTGTATATCTTTTTTAAACTAGGTAAAGATAAATTTTTTAAAGAATTATTGTAAAGCATAAAATAATTACTTATTATTTCTAATTTATCAGCTTTAAACTCTTTCATTTCATTGTTTGTTCTTAAAAAATCATAACCAATAGTAATTACCTCTGGCAAATCTAAACTTTTTAAATTTTGATTGGAAGAAAGAAAACGTTCATTTATTTTTTTAACTTTTGGTAAAGATAATTTTTTTAAAGTAGTATTATAATTCATAAAATTATTACCTATTTCTTCTACTTTGGGTAAATTTAAAGTAGTTAAACTATCATTAAATTCTAAAAAATGATTATCAATTTTTAAAACATTAGGTAATTCTAAATTACGTAATGTTTCATTAAAAAATAAAAAATCATTATATATAGTCCTAATATTAGGATTTTTATAACCCACTATAACATTGTTATTATCTAGTTCTATTTCAACACTATCTTTATCTTTTAAAGTAAGATTGATAATTTTTCCAGTTTTTATTTTAATAACATTTATTTTTTCTATATTTTGAAGTTCAACATAAAAAGAATCATAATCATTGCTGTCAGCCAATTCTATAGTTTTATTAACTAAATCTAAGATAAAATAATCCATTATTATATATTTTTCTTTATCGTATTTTTGAACATCAAAATTATAAATTATAATATTATCTGGACAATAATAGTTATTATATATTTCATAATTATACTTATAATGTTTATTTTTTACTTTAACATAATTAGGTATTTCAAAATCAAAATTAGGATATTTTTGAACCATCCCATAGGTTTTTTCAAAAGATTTTGTTAAACCAGGAATAATATTTTCCAAATTGTTAGAAAAGGTCGCATCCGGATTTCGGACAGTATGATTGTATCTATTTTTGATAGATAAAGTATGGTTTTCATTTCTAGTAAATTGGATACTTATGACACTTGTTCCATATCTATCTTGTCTTTTAGGATTTAAAAAGTCTTTTCTCTTAATACAATCAACATCTTTTTTAACGGCAAAAAAAACATAATTAGTTACTAATCTACCACCATGAAAGGTACAAAGTTCTTCATTTTTTTGATAATACTTTCTAAACTTTTGGATATCTTCTTCGGTATGACACTCATATAAAATATATCCAGCTTCTAAAAGTAATTCTTTTGGAGTTTTATTAGTATCTAAAAGTTCTAGTTTCTGATGATAATATAAATTATATATATAATTTTTAAATTCATTTATTAAATTGTTTTCTTTTAAATCATCATATAAACTATGAGTTGGATTAAAATGATTTAATAATATTTTAATTAATACTCCATCATTTTCTAAAATAGTTGGAAATAAATCACGACATAGATGGGACATTTTTTCTCCATATTTTTTCTTAATTTTTTTTAAATCATCTTTCATAATAAATCCCCCTTTAATAAAACATAAATAATAATAACACATTTTAAAAATTTTGTAAATTTTTTAGTAAAAAAAATAGATAAATATTAATACAATAATAAATATCTACTTTTATCTAGTTATATTACCTATTTTAAATTTTTTTACTATCACCATTTTGATAGTTGATTTCTATTCCATCTTGAACATTATAAACATAAATATTAAATTTAATACCTCTACCATTATCCTCTATAGAATAAGCTTCAATAGTAACTCCACTCGCTAATAAATTATCATCTTGATAAATAGGAGTTACTCGGTATAAAACATGATTTTTAGTTTCTTTAACATAATTAGCTACTTTATTTTCCCACTCTAACATACCAGTTGTATTCATACTTCTAGTACAAGTAATTAGATTCTTCGGATTGGCATTTTCACCTGTCAATTGATATCCTATTAAATGACATCTATTATATAAATACTTACCATCAACATTATCATATTTTATAGTATGCCATCCTGATGGTTTAATCATACCTATACTACCTCTTTTTTCAGTTGGCATCGTATCAATTGAAACATTAGCTATAGCTTCTCTAGCTCGACCCAATCTATCTAACTCACTATATTTTTCAAAAGATTCACTATCATACTCATTTATATCAAAATAAGGTTCATTATTGTTAATAATAACATAAGACTTTCCATCATATTCTGGTATACTTTCTAAATTATAAGATGTTTGATCAACACTAAGTATAGTGTTTTTAATATCATCTTCAAAATAAAAAGCTATCCCTATTAATATAACTAAAATACTTATCATTAAGGATATATCTTTTCTTTTCATATTTAACTCCATTATTTATTTAAATCATCAATATATTTTTTTAAATGATGGGCTCCCTCGCCTAAAATTATTTTAAGTTGGTTTTCTATTTCAACAATACCTTGAGCTCCCATTTTCTGAATCGATTCTTTATTTACTTTATTAACATCTTTAACAGTCACAATAAATCTCGACTTATTAGCTGAACATTCAATAATATTATCACGACCACCTAAATAATTAACTAGTCGATTAGAATCAACTTTAAATTCTTTTTTTCTTGACTTAACGATTGCTAGTGCAATAATAAATAAAATTACAACAATAATCAAATATTGGATTTTAATAATATCCATACCTTCATCCCTTTCGTATTATAATTATACAGTAAAAACTTTTTTTTTACAACAAAAAAAGAAACTATTTAGCTTCTTCTATAGCTCTTGTTTCTCTTATTACCGTTACTTTAATTGTTCCTGGATATTGTAATTCATTTTCTATTTTGGTTTTAATATCATGAGCAACTTTAAAACTTCCTAAATCATCTATTTCATCTGGTTTAACAATAACTCTAATTTCACGACCAGCTTGCAAAGCATAAGTCTTTTCAACACCTTCTATTTCATTTCCAATGCTTTCTAAATCTTGTAACCTTTTGATATAGTTTTCTAAAGAATCATTTCTAGCACCTGGACGAGAAGCTGATAAAGCATCTGCAACAGCTATTAAAACTGATATAACACTAGTTGCTTCTATGTCACCATGATGAGACTCAATTGCATTAATAACTACTTCATTTTCATGATACTTCTTAGCTATTTCACTACCTATTTCGACATGTGAACCTTCCATTTCATGATCGATTGCTTTACCTATATCATGTAATAAACCTGCCCTCTTAGCTAAAGTGACATTTTCTCCTAATTCAGCAGCTATTAAACCAGCAAGGGATGCTACTTCAATAGAATGTTGTAAGGCATTTTGTCCAAAACTAGTTCTAAAATGTAATTTACCAATTAATTCAACTAATTCTGAATCTACTTTAGTAAGTCCTAGTTTAAATAAAGCATCATCACCATATTCTCTAATTTTAACTAGCATATCTTTAGATACTTTATCATATAACTCTTCAATTCTAGTTGGATGAATTCTTCCATCTTTTATTAAAGTTTCTAAAGTTACTCTAGCCATTTCTCTTCTATAAGGGTCAAAAGAAGATAAAACGATTGCTTCTGGAGTATCATCAATTATTAAATCAACACCAGTTACAGCTTCAATAGTCCTAATATTTCTTCCTTCCCTACCAATTATTCTACCTTTCATTTCATCATTAGGTAATGTCACTACTGTTACAGTTTGTTCATTAGCAACATCACTTGCATATTTTTGCATACATGACACAAGCATTGCCTTAGCCTTTTTATCAGCTTCTAATTTAGCATCACTTTCTCTTTCTTTAATGTAAGTGGCAATTTCTAAAGACATCATGTCTTCTACTCGTTTAATAACTAATTCTTTGGCTTGTTTTTTACTATATCCAGCTATTTTCTCTAAAAGTTCGATTTGTTCTTTTTTTATGTCCTCCACTTTACTTTGTTCTTCTTGAATATCTTTTTGTTTTAAAAATAGATTATTTTCTCTTTCTTCTAAAGCCATTTCTCTATTTTGTAAAGTTTGGTCTCTTAATTCGATATTATTTTCTCTTGTTAATAAACGTTGTTCGGCTTCAGCTACTTCTTTTTTCTTTTCTTTTACTTCTTTATCAGTTTCTATTTTAATTTTATGTGATTCTTCTTTAGCTTCTAAAATATAATCTCTTTTTAATTGTTCGGCTTCTTTTTTGGCTTGCTTTAAGATTTCTTCTGCCTTGCCACTAGCAGATACCCCTCTTAAGTAATTGACAAATATTACCGCAATACCGCCAACAAAAAGTCCAATTATGACTAGTAAAATGGAGAAAAAAATACTATTCATATATTTCCTCCACTCTATTTTTTAGTAAATTTTTTTATTTACTATTTTTATTTTAACAATGTTTTCAATTAAAATCAAGTTTTTGATAAATTAAAGTAGGGTTTTGTTAACTCTACTTTCTTTTTACATAAACTTTACTGTCTTTTTGACTAGTATATTTGCTTTTTAATTCTTTTAATTTAATAATATAATCTTGTCTATTTATATCTAAATCGGTATATATAGCTTTATTATTTTGATTTTTATATAAGGTTCTAGTTGGATATTTGTTTAAACTATAATACCCTCTAGGTAGTTTTATTTTAAATGGTGATTCTAATAAAACATTATCAAGATAATAATAAACTTCATCTTTTAAGTTGCCAGTTAAATCTAATGTTTGTTGGTTAGTTTTTATTTTACTGTCAAATATTTTTACTTTTTTACCTAAAGAAGTTCTAAGTGGATAAAGTATATCAATATCACTGTTTTCTATTTTGGTTTGGTTACTTTTTAGACTACCTAATTTAATATTAGTTTCAATTAAGTTTAAATTTTCAATAGTCGGTATTTGATAAAATTTTCCATTTATTAAACCATTTTCTAAACTACCGACAATTGTTAACTTATAAATATCATCAGTTATTATTTCGATATTAGTATTATTGTGATAAAATTTTAAAAATCCTTCATGTAGATGGTTAAATTCTATTATACTATCTTTTTTATTAAAAAGTGGATTTTTAATAACAGTCATACCTTTTTTTATTTTTAAATGTTTGGGCATATTACAATTTTCAAAATATAAGGTTGTATTATCATTAAAAATTTTAAAAGTAGTATTATTAAATTTAGAAAAATCATAACCGATAAATCCTAATATTTCCAAATCTTTATTTATTTGATAGATTGCTTCTCCTTCATTAAAAAGATGAAATTTTAAGGATGCTGTTTCATATTTAGTTTTAAAAATTTTATTTTTTTTGATATTAATAAATAACGGACTTAAAACTTTGATTTTTTCCTCGTTTCTTAATTTGTAAAATATTATAGTCATTTTATCCCCCATTTCTATTTATTTAACTTTTTATGTTCAAAATTAATTCATTAAAAACATCGAAGTGTATTCATCTACAGTGTATACTTTATCATCATTAGGTAATGTAACATATGAATAGGCATGGTTATCTTTAGCCACTTTAAACACTTCATCAGTCCATGAAACCGAACCTTGTTTTGTAATTGTTTTATTTATCTTATTACTTCCATATGAAACAGTATTATTAGTAGTATTAATATAATTAAAACCATAATTAGCTTGTCCATTATTAATTTTATAAATGTAGGTTTCATAAGTTATTTCTCCCGCTCCACCGTGGAAAACAGCAATATAATTTTCTGGTATTTCTTTAGAATCTTTACTAAGGAAAGAAAATATCAAAAAACCTAGTGCTATTATAAAAGGAATAAACATTAAAAATATTTCTGATTTTTTTAATGTTTTATTATCATCTTTAATTAAAGAAAGAAATGTCTTTATAGATATAAAAATAACTACAATAAGTAATATTACATATGGTAAAGTAACACTCGCAAAAACTAATCCCCATGGGTCAGATTCATTAAATGAATATATTACTTCATATAATAATAAAACACTTAATAAACTCAACAATATAAATTGAAATATTTTTTTCTTCATAAAAAAACTCCTATAATTGTTAATTTTTTTTAGTAAAATCTAATAATATTTTACCATATAATTTGTAAAATAACATACTTTTATATAACAATATATTTTTTTATCTTTACTAAAATTATTAATCAATTAGAAATTTTAGTATAATTGTCAAAATATTTTTTTATCTTAATAAAAAAATAATTAACTAGTTATATTTAAAAAAAAATAGTCAAGATTATGTTATAATTATATAGTATTAGGAGAATTTATGATAAAGGAAAATGTTAAAAAAAATATTAGTGATTATGCTTTTTTAAACTTGTTATCTTCAATTATTGTATTACAAAAAAAACCAATAATTTTTGAAAATCAACAATTACAAAAACATTTATATAATTTTTATGATAACCCAGATTTTAATTTTTTATTCGAGGATATTTGTAAAATAGAAAGTATAGATGGTAATAATTATGTAAATCTAATGGATGCTTTTCAACTGGCTTATGCTTTAGTATTATTATCTATGATACAAGATAATAGTAACTTAAAATCAGTTATTAATTTATCAGAAGAAGAAGCTTTGAAAAATATTTTACAATTTGATTTAGATAAAGTAAATGCTATGAACAAATTAGTTACTAAATTATATATGCCAAAAAAAGTTTGCCAAAATCATATATTAGTAAAAAAATAATATACATATTTAATCTCTATTATTAAATTATACTTTTTTTTAATTAGGTTAACTAAAAAAAGACATAAATATTAATTTTAATGTCTTTTTTAGTTTTTTAAAATATAAATATAATAAGTATTATCCATAATAATATAGTAGTTAGTGTGATAATTAAAAATACTTATATTATTATTTACTGCTATACTAATTAAATCTTTTAAGTTAGTTAAATATATAATATTATTACTATTTATATTAGGTTTATTTTGAATAGCTATAATTATATCATGATATTCTTTTAAAATATCTTCTTCATTATCTTTATTGAGTAAAATTTTACTTACTAACAATATAATTACTATAATTATAAAAATCAAAACTATTATCTTATTATAATCAATATTTTCTTTAGTACTTTTAAAAAAAGATTTGTCTTCCCTCATCGTTATTTTTATAATATCTTCACTAATAGGAATAGTTAATAAAACATAAGAATTAGTTTTGTCATTAATTTTAATATTAAGTTTAACATATAAATAAGTTTCTGTTTTAATATTATAAAATTCTTGAAAAGATTTAACATAATTAACATAATATTGATAATCTAAGTTATAATTTTCTTTTATATTAATGTTTTCTTGTTTTATGTTATTTATATTTTTTAAATTAAAATCCTTAGTCCAAATTAATTTAGTACCACTATCAGCATAGCTTTTTAAAGTAGCTTTAATATCATAAGAATAATTAATATTTTTTTTAGTTTTGTCTTTTAAATAATAATTAAAATAAATATCAATACTTTTAATTGAATTTGCAATATAATACTTATTGTTTTTTATTTTATTATTAAAAAAATAAATATTAGGTTTTAAAGTAACTTCATAATATGTTTTATTTTTTAATTGATATATATTATTTTTTTGAATATTTTTATTAATATATATAGCCTTAAAAAAAATAATTACTATTAAAAGAATAATACTTAAAATAATTAACATTTTTTTTCTTTTTGATTGCACTTTAATTCTCCTTAGTAAACATTTCATTTAACCAAATGGAAGGATAAGCTAAATATTTGATATGAAATTGATAAACACCTATTATATCCTTTTTTTGAATTTTCATATAATCTACGGTATTATTAGCATCTCCTTTAGTAACATAATATTCATTTATACTTAAAACTCGGTGAACAATAATTTGATTTTCATATTTAAAGACAATAATATCTCCTGATAAAATTTTTGCATTTTTTTTGTAAATAACAACATCCCCTCTTCTAAAAGTAGGATTCATACTATTTGATAGAATAGCTATAGCCTGATAATTAAATAATCCAAGCATAAATAATACTAATAAAATAGAAGTAATAATAGTTAAAGGATATACTTTTGATAAATTTTTAGTTTGTTTTATAGTTTTTTTCCTAAAAATAAAATATTTAAATAAATAGTAAATAATTAAAACTTTGATAATTTCAAAAGAACCTTCAATAAACCAATTGCTATAAGGAATAATGGGTAAAAAAATTGTAGGTAGTTCATTAAAAAATCTAATAATTATCGGAATATCATAATGTGAATTTAAAGATAGATAAGAAAATAAAATATTTTGAGCAATTATTGGTATAATTATAGAAATAAAATAATGGAAAAAAATAATATCATGAGAAAGAAAAAGGGCTTTGAAATTAATTTCACTTACGATAATAACAATGGTTATTAAAGTCTTAATTTTAAAATTTTTATTACTTTTAATAAGTTTATAACGTAATATTTCAATACCGTATATCGGTAATATAATTTTCCACAAATTTTTTAAAATATTAATTAATGTATGATTATAAGGACTTTTAGTAAAACCAAAAATAAAACCACTAACTAAATAAATAATTAAAAAAATAGTTGATATAGTTAAAGTAATCTTAATTTCTTTCTTCTTCGGTAATTTTAAATCTTGGTTATAAAAAATGATTATAAAAATTAGCCAAAATAATGGATTAAAAAAATAAATATAAAAATTATTAGTATATAAAAAGATATGACTTAATGTATAAATAATTAAGAGAAAAAATAATTGCTTGTTTTTAAGAATTTTCTTTTTGTACATATTGAATTATCCCCGTTAGTGTTTTTATTTTAACATCTGGAATACTTTCAGTATTTTTAACATATGTTACCATGATATTAAAAGTAGTTGAATCACCAGCATTTAAATCTTTTTTTAGTTCAGAAGTTGTATAGTTAATTTCTTTAATGCCATCAATTTCTTCTGTAAATATTACAGTTTGTAATTCGGCATCGATAGTTCCTAAATTTTCTATAGTAACTTCATAAATAATTTCATCACCTGGTTTATTAAGTTTAGCTGAAAAATTAATAGAATCTCCAGTAAATGTTGGCGTTCCAGCATCACAACCATCAGATACTTGAGTAGCTTTTATACTTGTTATTCTAACATCCCAATCACCAGTTATTTCTGCAGTTCCATTAATAGTAAAATCAGTAGCAAAGGTTGAATACCCAACTGCCATTAAAATTATAGTTGCAAGAAAGGCTATAATTATTATTATTTTATTTTTATACAAATTATATTCTCCTTTCTATTTAGCATTTACTAACATTAATTGAAATAGCATTATGCTGTTTCTATTCATAATTTATGCAGAAACAAATAATTTGTATGGTTATTTATTTAAAGCTTATTTAAAAATTTTTAATAAATTTAAAAAATAAAGATAAAGAACTTAAAAATAAGTCCAAATGGACTTATTTTCAAATTATAATTATTTGAACAAATTTGTAATTGAAAATGTTTGAATAAAAAAACTAGTCTTTAATAAGGACTAGTAGATTTACTAAAAATAGAACGATTATAAAAGATTTATATAGCTTTTGATTATAACGATTTGATATATAAAATATTAATCAATTTTATTTTAATATATAATATGTATTTTTTCCAGAACCTTTTTTAATTAAAATATGATTTTCTAATAATTTATTAATAATTTGTTTTGATCTTGTACTTCCTATATCTAATAATTTTTCTACTTCTAATCTAGTTATTTTTGTTTTTTCTTTGACATATTTTGTAATAATTTCTTCTTTAGTCATATTGTTAAATTTATTTTTATTATCTGCAATATAGTTTAAATTTGGTAATGTTATCTTAAAAACATTTTCTGATAATTCAATGATTGGTTTAGATTTAAAGTTTTGATATTCATTTATTATTCTTCCAATACCGGTGCCATAATTTTCAACATAATTTAATCTATGAAATATTTCAGCAAAATTAGGATTTCTTGATTCAGATACA
>CANRBE010000001.1 GCA_947628785.1 uncultured Bacilli bacterium | reverse complement strand
TGTATATACGTGTACCCACGACTTGCCACTTATATCTGTTTATTCCCGTCGAAACCATGACATCCCCATGTACCTGTATTTTATCAAAAACTTGTTTGCGTGTCAATTAAAAAATTGAAATATATACTTAAATATGATAAAATTGAAAAAGTAATTAGATGAGGTGAAAATATGATTCAAGAAAAACTAAATCAACTAATGAATGATGTGACTAAAGATTTAAAAATTGATAACAATTCAGTAATTTTATCTAATCGTCCTGATTTATGTGATTATCAGTGGGATGGTTGTTTTAAATTAGCTAAAATATTAAAACAAAATCCAATAGAAATAGGAAATAATATCGTATCTAAAATAAAAAAACATCCTAATTATTTATCACTATTAGAAAAAGTAGAAGTAGTTAACGGTTTTATTAATTTAACCTTATCTAATGAAGCTATAAATACCTATTTAACTAAAATGCAAACCGAAGATAAATTTGGTATGCCACCAATTGAAAAACCTAATCTATACATATTAGATTATGGGGGACCTAATATAGCTAAACCATTACATGTTGGCCATTTAAGACCTGCTATTATTGGAGAATCAATTAAAAGAATTTTAAACTTTAGAGGTCATAAAACAATATCCGATGTTCATTTAGGTGATTATGGACTTCAAATAGGACAAGTAATATATGGTTTACTTGAAGAAAATAAAAAAATCGAAGATATAAATTTAGAAATACTAGAAGAATTATATCCTAAAATAAGTAAATTATGTAAAGAAAATGAGGATATATTAAAAAAATGTAGTATTATAACTAAAGAATTACAAGATGGAAATCCTTTATATCAAACATATTTTAAAAAAATCAAAGAAATATCTTTAAATGATATCAAAAGAATATATAAAGATTTAGATGTTTCATTTGATTTATGGAATGGAGAAAGCGATGCTTATAAAGATATTCCAAAATTAAAAGAAATATTAAAACCATATTCAAAATTAAGTGAAGGAGCAACTATCATTCCTGTTAAAAAAGATGATGATAAAAAAGAAATGCCACCTTTGATATTAGAAAATTCAGTTGGAGCTTATTTGTACGCTACTACCGATTTAGCGACTATTTTAAAAAGGGAAGAATTAAAACCAGATTATATATTATATGTGGTTGATGCTAGACAAAGTCTTCATTTTGAACAAGTATTTAGAGTAGCTTACTTAAGCAATTTAACTAAGGCTAAACTAGAACATATTGGTTTTGGAACCATGAATGGAAAAGATGGTAAACCTTTTAAAACAAGAAATGGAGATATGTTAAAACTAGATGATTTAATTAGTAAAACCAAAAAAACATTTTTATCATTGAAAGAAGATAATGACAAAATGGATGAAGATGATATAAATAAAATAGTTGATTCAATAATTAAATATGCTGATTTACAAAATAATCGGGAAAAAGACTATATCTTTGACTTAGAAAAATTTTCAAGTGTTTTAGGTAAAACAGGACCTTATATATTATATACTTATTTAAGAATTCAAAAAATATTAGATAAGGAAAATAATACTTTTAATTTAACAGATAAAATATATAATGAACAAGACCGTAATTTAAGATTAGAACTATTAAAATTTACAGAAGTTATCGATAAGGCAAGTAAAACAAGAATGCCATCTTATATCGCTGATTATTTATATCAAATATGTGTTTGTTTAAATACTTTTTATCAAAACAATCATATTGATGGGTTAGAAGACAAAATAAAAAAACAAGACTGGTTATCAGTTTTGTTACTAGCTAATAATTTAGTAAAGCAACTATTAAACTTATTAGTGATTAAAGTACCTAAGAAAATGTAAATTAAATAACTTCTTCACCACTATTTAATAAATCATCTAAATTATCTACATAAATAGTTTTTTCTAGTTTTAAAGAAGTAGTATTATCTATTTCTTTTTTATTGATGTTTTTTATAAAAAATTCAAAATAAGCTAATAAACTTAAAAATTGTAAATTACCAGTCATTAATAAAAATCCATTTAAAATATTATTTAATAAAGATATTTTAAAAAAGATGTTAATATAAGCAATGATAATAGTTAAAAATAAAGACCAAGTTTTAATTTTACCAACTAATAAAGATTTAGTTTTAAATAAAGTAAAATAATAGTACAAATTACTAATAGCTATAATTACTTCTAAAATAAGTAAAACTAAAAAAGCTTTATTAAAATGAATTAAAGTGATTAATAAAGATATGACAAATACCTTATCAACAACCGCATCTAATTTAGCTCCAAAATTAGAAGAAGCTTTAAACTTTCTTGCGAAAAATCCATCTAAAAAATCAGTTAGACTAGCTAAAATACAAAAAACTAAAACGATATTATAATGTTTTAATAAACCAAATATAATAATAAATAATGTTAATACCAAACGAGAAAAAGTTATGATATTTGGTAATTTTTTATAAATATTCATAATCTCTCCTTATAAAATGAACAATTGGTAACCAATAAATAAAATTACTAATAAAGAAGCTAAAAATCCAAAAGCTTTTTTAATTCCATTTTTTCTAGCTAGAGAACTAATCATATAAAAGAAAGTAAATGCTACTAAAATTCCTCCATTAATTAAATGACTTTGATTTAAATTTTTTAAGTAAGCATATAAAACATAACCAATACTAGAAAAGAAAGATACTAAAGTAATAAATCCAAAGAAAATATTAAAAGCGACACTTTCTTTTTTTATATCATTAAAAGTTTCATCTTCTAAATCAACTGAATTTATACTAATAGGATTAATTTCTAATGATTTATCTAATTTATTTTCTACATCTTTTATTTTCCGAGTTTTTTCTAAGTTAATGTTATCACTTATTTTTTTAGTTTTATTTATATCACTAGTTTGTTCTAATTTTTTATTTTTTTGTTCTTCGATAAAGTCATCATATATTTTCTTTTCTTTGGCTTTCTTTTTTTCCATTTTCCTTTCTAATCTAGTTTTTTTAGCTTTATCTTCATCTTCAAAAATACTTGCTAAAGTTTTATCATCCATTATAACATATCCCTTCTATCTTAATTATTATATAAAATTTTGGTATTGAAAAGCAATAATTTTAAAAAAAATAAATAGGTTAGTTGTAAAGTATTTAAAAAAAATATTTCTTTTTTCTTTTTTCTCTTATTTAAACGTGATATAATGCTAGTGATAGGAAGTGTTAATATGTTAATAAAATTTATTGTTAGTTTAATTACTTATGTATTTTATCTAGTTTTAAAAAACCAACACCAACTTTACATTTTAAAAAAGAATAAATATAAAAACGAAAAATATTTAAAAGAGATTAAAAATATAAAAAATAGTTGGTTAGAGCCTGCTTTGTTGTCAGTTTTTTTAGTTATCTTTTTATTCTATAAAAATTCTATTTTTTGTATGATTACTTTTATATTGATTTATATGGTTTCTTCTTTGTTTTTATTACATCAAAATAAAAAGGAAGAAAAAACTCTTGATAAAAAGGATAAAAAAATGTTATATTTTAATCTTTTGATTTATTTATTATTAATTGTCCTTTTTGTAGCAATTTATGTTGAAGAATATATGACAATGTATTTCTTGATATTATTTTTTATTGCATATTTAAGTCCAATTTGGATTTTATTTACTAATGCGGTAGCTAATAAAAAAAAGCTTGAAAAAAAATAGGAGGTTATAATGAAAATAAAATTAGGAATAATCTTTGGTGGAAAAAAAATAAAAGATGATGAAAGTATTGATAAAACTATTGAATTGGCTGAATATATTGACAAAAATAAATACGATATTGTACCTATTTACATATCAGAAAATAAAATTTGGTATACTGGAAAAATGTTACTTGAAAAGGACATTTACAAATATTTTGACGATTTAAAAAAGTATGCTAAACAAATTTGTATAGCCAAGAAAAAAGAACATTTTACTTTACAAACAACTGGTAATTTTAAAAGGGAAGTTAATTATATTGACTTGGTATTGCCAATGATTGATAATAGTGATATTTTTGGTTTTCTAGATACGATGGGTATTTCTTATATTGGAAAGAAAACTGTCGATGATGAAATACTTTTAGAAAGTATTTTAAAAGCTAATGATATTAAAACTCAAAAACAAAATGGTAAAATATATAACTGTGTTTTATTATCTGATTTGTTTATTGAAGTAGTAAAAGATGATGAAAATTCAGATGATATACCTTTAGAACTTCAAAATAAAATGAAAGATATATCTAAAAAATTATATGATTTATTTAACATTAAAGGATTTTTTAAAGTAAGTTTTAAAGTTTTTATTAAAGAAAACCAAGTTTATGTTGATAAAGTATCTACTATTATTGATGTTAAGTCGCTTTATGCTTTGGATAAAAAACATAAAAATTATAGTAACTTAATTGATGATATTATTAGTATTACCATAGAAAATTATAAAGAACATGAAGAAAATTCCTAAAATATTTAGGAATTTTTACTTTAAATGTGGTAAAATATTAATGATAGGAGTGGTATAATGAAACAACCGATGTTGTTAATGATTTTAGATGGTTTTGGTTATCGGGAAGATGATGAGGGAAATGCTATTAAAAAAGCTAAAATTCCTTTTATTAAAGATTTATTTACTAATAATCCTCATACGTTAATTCATACTAGTGGTTCTTCGGTTGGACTTCCAGATGGACAGATGGGTAATTCAGAAGTTGGACATACTAATATTGGAGCTGGAAGGATTGTTTACCAAGATTTAGTTAAAATTAATAAAGATATTGAAACGGGAAAGTTTTATCAAAATGAAGAGTTTAAAAAAGCCATTTTTTACTGTCAATTATATGATACTAATCTCCATCTTTTTGGACTTCTATCGGATGGAGGAGTTCATAGTGAAATAGACCATTTATTTGCTTTGTTAGAACTATGTCAAAAACAAGATTTTAAAAATGTTTATATTCATTGTTTTCTAGATGGAAGAGATACTCCTACTACTAGTGGTAAAAAATATATTCAAATGCTAGAAGATAAAATAAAAGAATGTAAGGTCGGATGTATTGCTAGTGTAATGGGTAGATATTATGCTATGGATAGAGATAAAAGATGGAATCGAATTGAAAAAGCTTATCAAGCTATTGTCAATCATAAAGCTAAAGTTTATTCAAATGCGATAGATGGAATTGAAGATTCTTATAAAAGTGGAGTTACAGATGAGTTTGTTAGACCTTTTGTTTTAGAAAATGGAGTGGGTATTAATAAAAGAGATGCAGTTATTTTTTATAATTTTAGACAAGATCGAGCTCGTGAATTAACAAGAAGTATAGTTGATTTAGATTTTAATGAATTTTTAACTAAAGAACTTAGTACTTATTTTGTTTGTATGACTGAATATGATAAGGATATGCCTAATGTTCATATTGCTTATCCACCAGAACATTTAGATAATACTTTAGGTGAATATTTAAGTAAACAAGGTAAAAAACAACTTAGGATTGCAGAAACAGAAAAGTATGCTCATGTGACTTTTTTCTTCAATGGTGGTCGGGAAGAACCATATGAATTAGAAGATAGAATTTTAGTGCCTTCTCCTAAAGTATCAACTTATGATTTAAAGCCACAAATGAGTGCTATTGAAGTAACTGACCATGTGGTTGATGCGATACTTTACAAAGATTATGATTGTATTATTTTAAATTTTGCCAATCCTGATATGTTGGGTCATACTGGTAATTTAGAGGCAACTATTCAAGCTTTAGAGACTTTAGATGTTTGTATTTCTAAAATAACTAAAGCTATTATAGGTAAAGGTGGAGCTATGTTAGTAACGGCAGACCATGGTAATTGTGAGGAAATGCTAACTAAAGATGGCAACATTATGACATCTCATACTACTAATCCTGTTCCTTGTACTTTAGTAGGAATTGATAATATCACTCTTCATGAGGGAAAACTATGTGATTTAGCCCCAACTATTTTAGATATAATGGGTTTAGATAAACCTAAGGAAATGACAGGTGTTAGTATTATCGAAAAAAAATGATGATTTATTTTTCATCATTTTTTTGTTTGACCAACTATTATTTCGATATTTTCTATTTCTTTATTTGTCTTTTTAATTTTATTATTTAAACTATCAATTCTTTGGTTTAACGTATCTAAGTCTATTTGATAAATAAAAGCAAAGTTGTTATTAAGAAATTTATTAGCTTGATAAAATAAATCTTGATAGTTTTCAAGATGACATCCAATTTCTTTTTCAAATTGGTTATTAATTGTTATAATGTTATTTTCACTAGTGACAATATTTTGGTTTTTTATTTCTATTTCTTTTTTTAGGTTATCTATTTTGTTATTTAGTTTTGTTATTTCTTGATTTATTATTTTTATTTTTGCTAAATTAAATATTTTAAATTTTTGAAGTTTTTTGTTTTCTTCTTTTTTTAAGTTTAATTCATTTTTTGATTTATTTAAGCTGGTTTCTAAAATAATTTTAGAATTTTTACAAGTTTGGATAAATTCTTCTTCATCTTGGATGTCTTGTAAAGCTAAATGATATAGATGAAAACTGTCTATAAATTTTTGGCATTGATGAGTTTTTTTAATATTATCTTCTATTTCAAGTTTTTCTTTTTCTAATTTGATAATTTGTTTTTGGTAAGAAATTAGTTGATTTTGATTTTCTTCTTTTTGGCTTTTAAGGTTTTGTAATAATATTTGGTTAATAGAATTAAAGTTGATATTTTTATCAGATTTTATTTTAGTTACCATTTCATCAGTTATAGTAACTTTAGGAAATATTTTGATAAAGTTTCCTAAACCAGGAAAGACTTCGTTTAATTTATTTATATCATTATTTTTTAAGGTATCGTAAATGTTTTTTAAAATAAAACTTCTAAAAGTACCATCAAATATATTTTTTAAATTAGTTTTATAGTTATTTAGGAGGATAAATTTTATTGTTTCTATATCATAGTTTTTAAAAATATTATCAAAGTCTAAAAAGATACTTAACATTTCTTTATTTTGTTTATATAAATCGATAATATCATTTTCCGTATAGTTATTAGTTTTTTTAAGTTCTAGATATTTATTAAAGAAATAATCATATCTATCATAATCTATTTTGTCATTTAAAATGTTTCCACTAATATGATATTCTATATTAAAAATCAACTTTTCTTTTTCTTGACTTAAGTCTTTTTTGTATAAGGTTTTATCTATTTCAACTATTTTTAAATTGGGGTAATTTTTTTTAAGTTTTAAAGCGTTTTGATAGTTTGAGTTTAAGGTTTTACTACCATCAGTCATACAGAATATCGCAAGTGGTTGGAATTTATCACTGACTATTTCGGTGTATATTTTTCTTTTTTCATTTTTAAGTTGGTATTCTTTTTTTTGTTTTAAAGCTTGTTCTATTATAATTTCTGGGATATTTATTTCAGGAATAGTAGAGGAGTTACTCAAAGAGTCAGTATCTAAAGCATTGTTATTCACGAACATATCTTGACTACAAGCTAAGACTATATGATTTGGTGATAAGATAAAACCAAATCCTTGGTTGAAGGTATCAGTTAAGTCTTTAGTAATAAGGGAACTTGAAACAAAATTAGAGTTGAATTCTCCACTAAAATTGGCATTACAAATACTATGACATAGAAAGTAGAAAGGTTTTTCTTTATCAAAGTTATCTACAGGTGTAATGAATTTTTTCCAATAGTTGATTATTAAGGTTTGACTTTCTAATAATAATTGTTCTAATTTTTCTAAGTTACATTCTTTTATAGCTTGTTCATAATTGGTTGAAATATTTTTGACAAGTTGATTAGGGCAAATTCTTTCTAGGTTTTTTAAAATGTTATCTTTAGCTTTGATTAAGTCATTTAATTTGTTTATTTTTTTATGGTTTTCATTAAATTCGACTAATAAGTTTAAAAAAGGATTTAATGTATCAATATTTCTATCGATTATTTTATTTATTAATTTGTTACGGTTGGCCGTAGCTTCAAGTGAATTATAAGGAATAGAACCTCTTATTTTTAAATATTTATTCCTTATTTTTTCAAAGTTTTGATTTAGTTTTAAAGAATTTGATTTTAAATTACCAGAATAGTTATATATTAAATCTGTTTTAAAGATGATATCTTCTAAAAAGTTTTTAAAATTAAAGGTACTAATGTCATAATAGTCTGTTTCTTTTTTTAGTAAGTCAGTTATATTAAAACTAGGGTTGATACTATTTAATTTAGTTAAGTCTTGTTTTGATATTCTTATTTTGTCTTTTATATTGTATTCAGTATTTGTTGTTAAAAGGGTTACTTCCATATTATCACCTATTTTAAGTATACCTAAATTTGAAATTAAAGACAATGTTTTGTTTAAAAAAATATGATTAAGCCATTATATATTTAGAAAGGAGATTTTATGGCACGTCATAAAGTAGATATTTGTGGCGTGAATACTGCGAATATTAAAGTTTTAACTAATGAAGAGATGACTATTTTGTTTAAACAATATCAAAATGGTTTAGTTAAAGCTAAGGAAGAATTAATTAATGGCAATTTGAAATTAGTTTTGTCCATTTTGAAAAAGTATAATAATCGAACTGATAATATGGATGATTTATTTCAAGTAGGGTGTATTGGTTTGATTAAAGCTATCGATAATTTTGACCTTTCCCATGAAGTGAAATTTTCAACTTATGCTGTACCGATGATTGTAGGTGAAGTGAGAAGATATTTAAGGGATAATAGTAGTATTAGAGTAGTTAGAAGTATTAAAGATATTGCTTATAAAGCGATTAAATTAAAAGAACAGTTAACTAATGATTTAGGGAAAGAACCAAGTATTAAAATGCTTGCGGATAAATTAGGTTATACTGAATTTGAAATAGCTAATGCTTTAGACGCAATGAAAGATACTATTAGTATGTATGAGCCAATTTATAATGATGGGGGAGATACTATTTATTTAGCTGACCAATTAGAAAGCAAGGATTCACCTTTTTCTTTAGATACTAGATTAGCTTTGAAAGAAGCTTTAAAAAATTTAAAAGAAAAGGAAAGGTATATTTTGAAATCAAGATATTTTGTTGGGAAAACTCAATTAGAATTGGCTAAAGAAATAGGTATAAGCCAAGCTCAAATATCACGGCTTGAAAAAAGTGGGCTTGAATCGATAAAGAAAATGATGAAGTAAGTTTTTTAAGAACTAAATTAAGTTCTTTTATTTTTTGCTTGTTAAGGATAATAATTTATGATAATATAATAACTAGAAAGGTAGGAAGAATATGTGTAAAGAGAATGTCAATATGGGGGGGGGTATTATTTACAGATAAGGTAAAAGGATTTACCTTAATAGAACTATTAGCGGTTATAGTAATACTTTCTATAATAGCTTTAATAGTAACACCAACTATATTAAATTTAATTGAAAAAGCAAAATATGAAGGAGCTAAAAGTAGTGCCATGGAATATAAGGAGGCATCAGAAAAAGCTCATTTGTTTCATATGATGGGAAAAAATAAGACGATAAAAGAAAGTTGTAGCGCCTTAAAAGATAAATTAACCTGTGGAGATAAAGTCTTAAATTTAGAAATAGATGGAAGTTTACCAAGTAAGGGAACAGTTCAGTTTACAAAAGATGGAGATGTAGAGAGTATAACAGGCTTATTAATAAATGGATATGTATTTAATTATTTAAATGGAGTATGGACAGGAAAAGAATATGTGCCACCAAGAAAGGCTATAAAAAATGATATAGGAAAATATGTAAAATATAGTCCAGATAATGCCACCTGGAATGCCACAAGAGATGGAGTAAGAGAAACAAAAGGTAAAACTTCAAGAACATTCAATATCTATGATGAAGTTACAAGTAGTTCGATCAATGGAAAAAGTAAGAATGAGAGTATCACATGTTATAATGACTCATATACAACGAAATATAGTGGTTGGCGAATAATGGATGTTGATAGTAATGGACAAATTACATTAATTCATGGAGGAACCCCAGAATGTTACTATTATGTATCAGGACAAAGTATAGCCAGTAAAGAAATACTAAAAGTAAGAGCAACATCAGCTAGTAATGAAGGAGAAGGAAAAGCCTGGACAAAATATGGAAATAGTACATATGCCTTAAGTGTCCATTACATGGATAGTGATGATGTAAATATAATAAACTATGAAGAAAACGGAAATGAAGATTATAGTTTATGGGACTACTTAGAAAAAAATGAAAGAGGAAACTGTTATAACAATACAAGTTCATACTGTGGAGGAAATACAGAACTAATAAATATTGGTAGCTACTACTGGCTGGCCTCTGCTAACAACACTTACAACTTGTATGCTTGGTATCCAAGCAACAGTAGCTGGGGCGCCAACGCCAGTTCGTATGGAGTGCGCCCAGTCGTAGTTCTTAAAAGTGATGTCAAACTAGGAACAGGCTCAGGAGCAATAGGAGATGAATATGAATTAGAAGTATCATAAACGAAGCAAAATAAAAATAAGTCATGTTACTGGTATTCAGTAACATGAACGCGGTTTAATTAAGCATTTCTATATATTCTAACAATCTAATACTTGTTAAAACAAAAAAAATATGATATTATTAAAGCGTGAAGGAAACTTCATAAAAAAGAGACATACCTAGTGGTATTTCCCTTTAAAGTTGTTTTTAAAGAAAAACACCGCTTTCATAGGAAAACGGCGTTTTTCATGTTTATCTTTTTATTTTGAAGTAAACATTGATGATAAATAGAATAAAGTCTAAGATGTTAAATCTTGATGTTTTATAATATTTATTAAAGCTTATAAAATAAATTTTCATAAGCATCATCACCTTTCTATCTTAAAATTAAAATAAAAAGGGAAAATACCAAAAACCCCTTGAAAGTAAAGTACGTCTCAGTAAGATATACTAACATATAATAATAAAAAAAAGTCAAAAAAAATACGAAAAATTGTTCGACTTAATTCAACAAATTTTAAAACCTTATTAAGTAAAAAATATCAGTATAAATCAAACCATAAAAATAAAATAACTAAATTAGTTTGAATACATAAGTATTCTTTTTTAATAAAAATTTTTATTGACATTGATTAAAAAAAAGATTACAATATTAACTCATAAAAAAAGGGGTGAAAAAATGAAAAACAATGAATATCAACAACTTTTTTTAAAAGCAAAACAATTATTTATTTCTAAAGAGTTTAGTGAAGCTAAACCTTATTTTCAAAAAACTTTAGAAAACCCTAATTATCAAGAAAAATCAATATTTTATTTAAACAAAATATATATTCAAGAAAGTAAATATGATATGGCTAGACAATTATTAGAAAAATATTATAAAGAAAACTCTAATTTTTTAAACATGTCTTATGGACTACTTGAGACTATTGAAAGTAATTTTGAAAGTGCTAAAAAATATTATCAATTATGTATGAATACATATAAAAATCAAAATAAAATTTTATTAGAACTAGCTAGATTAAATATTCAAACAGGGGATAATGAAATAGGAAGAAAAATGTTTGAAACTTTAAAATATGAGGAAAAATATCAAGCTATTGCTTTAATTAATCTTATTTTAATAAATATTATCGAAAAAAAATATGATGAAAGTTATTATTTATTACAAAAATTAAGCAATTGTGATTTAAGAGGTAATGTTATAAATACCTTTAATAACTTAAAATACTTATTAAAATATTTTACTTTGAAAAATAACAATAAAAATGATATTTTAAATAACTATTTAATTCATCGTTTATATGATGATAGTGATGATACCCTATTAAGCCATATCAGTAATCATATTAATCAACAAAATAAAGATACGGAAGGTTGTTTCTTTAAATATATCGATTTAAAAAAAATCGTAGATATAGCTCATAAAACAATAGAAAATATGAACCCAAATCACTTTGAACTTTTAGATATGTATCGTTTTAGATTAGATAATCCAATTGGTTTTAAAGAAGAAAAAGTAACTAGTGATTTATGTGTAATGACAGTTTTTAATACCAAAAAAATAGTGACAATGTATCCAGTATCACTTTCTAATCAATTTGATAGAGAAAATATTATTTATAGTAAAGAATTAACCAAAAAAAGAAATAGGTGGTAAAATGGTTTCCGATAAAAAATTAAACATCCTTTATAACAGTTTATTTTATCAAGATGAATTATCATTAGAAGATATAAAATCTTTAGGTTTTGATGATAGTGAATTAAACTATATGCTTAATACTAAAATATTACTAGAAACTAATAATGGATTTTATAAAATAATAACAACTAGAGGTCTTTATCTTTTTAGTATGCAATTAATTTCTAAAAAACAATTTGATAAAGCTGAATGGTTTTTAGAAAAAACCTTAGAGCTAGCTCCTGATGATCCTAAAATATTGCTTCAAATTTTTCTTAGAAATATCGATAAAAAAAATTATGATAAAGCTTTCAAATGTTTAGAAAAAATGTTTGAAAATGAAACTAATTATTTTAAAGATGACTGTAATTTATATTTATTTTTACTTAATATGATAACTGATGTACCAGAAAAATTTAAATTGTTATCAAAAAATATAAATTATAATTATTTTAAAGTAAAAAATGTTGATAACAATCATATTTTAAATGAAATAAGATTTTTAATTAGTAATCAAAAATTTAACTTGGCTTTAAAAAAACATCAGTTATATGTAAGCAATAAAGATAAAAAAAACGGACAAGATGTTTTACTTGATAAATTACTTTATCAAGCTAAAATGAAACAAATAGAAACTCACTTGGAAGTTTTAAAATTAGTTCAAAATAAAGAATATGATAAGGTAGTTGATTTACTTTCTAATATCCAAAAAAGACATCAGTTATTGAAATCATTATACTATATTTTAAAACTAGTTAAAGACTTATTAACTATAAAAAATAATAAACAAATTTTAGAAAGTCAAGGTATTACTACTAATCAGTTTTTTAAAGCTATTGAAAGTAGAGATTATGAATATGCTTTATCGTTACTTGATAATGCTAAAATATATGATAAAAATAAGGAATGTTTTAAAATTATTTTAAATGATATTATAAAAGAAATTAATAGTATAAAAGAAGATGAAATTAAAACTGATTCTTTAGAAGAAAATATCGATAAAGAAATTTTAGTTATTATCAATAAATTAAGAGATGATAATATTAAAGAAGCTTTAGTTAAAATAAAAGAATTATTAAAAAAATATGAAAAACTTGAATATGAATTTTTAGTTGATTATTTATTGAAAATCAGTTTATTAGAAAATAATAATTACACTTTAATTATTGATACTTTATCTTCAATTAAAAATGGAACTTTTACTTTTAATTTATCAAATTATCTTCAAAGTTTTTATGAAAAAATAGTTTTAAATCATTATGAAGAAGCTAGTCTTTATTTAGATATTATTAATAATATTAATAAACTTGGATTTGATTGTATTTTTAAAAATAGTTTGAAACAAGTTTTAGAAGATAGTAGGCAAGAATATGAGTTAATCTCTTATCAAGCTAATTTAAAAAAACTAATTGATAAAAAACTAGAAGAAGCTACTGATTATGGAGTTTCTTTAATAAATCCTACTAGTAACCAAAATAAAAATGATATATATAAATTATTAGAAAAAAATAACGGTTTTAAAATTTTTGAGATAGAAAATCAAATTATTTTAAAATTTAATCCTTATAATTATGAACTAATCGATATTAAAGAAATGCTTCATTTAGGAAAACAAGCTTTTGATAATGAAGAATATGAAAAAAGTATTAAGTATTATAGGAAAGTATTAGAAAGTGGTAAAGAATTAAGTCTTGTTTATTCTAAAATAGGTTTAGCTTATTTAAAATGTGAAAAATATGAAGTTTCAGCTAATTATTTAACAGTCGCAACTAGTTTGAGTAAAGATGAAAATACAGGTTATGATTATACTAACTTAATTGAAAAATTAAAAAGTACTAGAAATGTAGAAAATACTTATTTAAAAAAACCGTTAGATGATAATTTAGAAAAATATCAAGTAGATAATTTAGATGAAATTTTAGCTTTAGAAGAGAATGGAAATAATATTTTAGATGTTTTTGAAACACTAAATTTAGACAATGATAAAAGAGTAGTAGTTTTAATTGAATTAGCTAAAAAATATTATCAATTAGGAATTGATGTTAAAGCTGAAAGTTTTATGAAAAAAATTGAAAAAATTCATAATAAATCTAAATATGTGAAATATCTGTATGAAGATATTAAAAGAAACAAAACTCTTTATAAAAAAAGAAACATCAGATAAACTGATGTTTTATACATTAAATAATGGCGTCCTTGGGCAGATTCGAACTGCCGACTTATCGCTTAGGAGGCGATTACTCTATCCAACTGAGTTACAAGGACACAACCTAATTTTACCATATAATGTTAAAATAGACTATAGTTTAATGTAAAATATTTTATTTATTTAAAATAAACCACTCTATCTAGTTAAAAATATGATAAAATTAAATAAATGGAAGTGATTGAATGCAAAGATATTTTGCTAAAGACCAAATTGATGATAAATTTATTTTAGAAGATAGTGATTATCATCATATCAAAAATGTAATGCGAATGGATAATAAAGATAATATTGAAGTGGTTTATAATAACAATCTTTATTTAGCTAAAATAGATGATATTAAAGAAAATATAATAAGTAAAGTAAAAAAAATAGAAATACAAAAACAAAAAAGACCTGAAATAGTATTATATATTCCTCTTTTAAAAGAACAAAAAATGGACTATATATTACAAAAATCTACCGAACTTGGAGTAAATACTATAATACCAATAGAAACTAGTCGAAGTATAATTAAAATAGATGAAAAAAAATATTTAAAAAAACGGCAAAGATGGATGAAAATATGTAAAGAAGCTAGTGAACAATCAAAAAGAATTACCATACCAGAAATTGGTTTTTTAGAAACTATTGATTCGTTAAAAGAAGTAAAAAGTGTCAAATTAGTGTGTTCGACTAAAGAAAAAACAAAAAATTTAAAAAATATAGTGAAAACTATAAAAGACTGTGATAAAATAAATGTTGTAATTGGACCAGAAGGTGGTCTTTTAGAAGAAGAAGAAAACACTTTGATAAAAAATGGTTTTATACCTGTTAGTTTAGGTGATAGAATAATGCGAGTTGAAACAGTACCACTTTTTATATTAAGCGCAATTAACTATGAGTATATGGAGTGATAAAATGTTAAAAGTAAATATATTAGCTGGTGGACATGTTTGGCTTTTAATAGCCCTTTTACTAGCATCCGTTGGGGTTTCCTGTATTGTCATGATTTTTAAAAACAAAAAAGATGATGATTTAGAAGAAATAGAAGAGTTAGAAAATTTGACTAAAGAAGAAAAAGAAGTTGATGAAAAGGTAAATAAAAATCAACTTAATTTAGCTTCCATGTTAGAACAGATGCAAAAAGATTTGGAAGCAGAACCAGAAGATATTATAACTCATTTTGAACAAGACCAGGAAGAACAATCTATTATAAGCTATCAAGAGTTAGTTAATACTTTAAAAGAAGGTAAAAAAGAAGTAATTGAAGAACCAATTAAAGAAGAAAATAAAGGAATTGTTAAAACTAAAAAAGGAGAAGTTACTAAAGTAGAAATACCAGTAATAGATTTAGAAGAAGAACAAAAAGAAGTTAAAAAAACAAAAGAAAAAACTAAGTTTAAAAAAACAGATATAATATCTCCGATATTTGGTAAAATAGAAAAACCATCTAATGAAGAAAGAAAAAAAATAGCTAAGGAACATATCGAAGAATTACTTGAAGAAGAAAATAAAGACTATAAACAAGTATTAGAGGCGACGATGGATTTAAGTCCATTAAAAGAAGAGATAAAAAGAAATGATGAATTTTTAGCTTCGTTAAAAGAATTTAGACGTAATTTATAAAGACCTAAGGTCTTTTTTTGGAAAGTAGTGATTTAATGAAATTTATAGTTGAAACATTAGGTTGTAAAGTTAATATGTATGAGTCAAATGTTATGATTTCATTACTTAAAAAAGCTGGTTATCAAATTGGAAACAAAAATGATAGTGATATTGATATTGTGATTATTAATACTTGTACAGTAACAAATAAAGCTGATAGTAAATCATTAAAAACAGTTAGACAATTAGTAAAAAAATATCCGAAAGCTTATACTATAGTAGTTGGTTGTTCAGCTCAAAATGATGCTTCTAAATTTAAAATTGAAGGTGTTGATTTAGTTATAGGTAATGTTGGAAAAAGTCAAATAGTTAATTATATTAAAGATAAAGTTAAAGGAGTAATTATTGAAAAAATAGAAAAACAACCTTTTGAAAATATGCAAATAACTAGATTTAATCAAACTAGGGCTTATGTGAAAATAGAAGACGGCTGCAATAATTTTTGTAGCTATTGTATCATTCCTTATGTTCGGGGAGATATTAGAAGTAAACCCTTAAATAAGGTTTTAGAAGAAGTAACTAATCTAGTTAAACAAGGATATAAAGAAGTAGTTTTAACTGGTATTCATACAGGTCATTATGGGGCTGATATTAATGTATCATTTTCATCACTTTTAGAAAAATTAGTTTTGATTCCTAACTTAGAAAGACTTAGAATATCATCAATTGAAATAACTGAGTTAAATAAAGATATTTTATCTTTATTAGAAAAGTATCAGGTTTTAGTAGATCATTTTCATATTCCTTTACAATCAGGTTGTGATGCTACTTTAAAAAGAATGAATAGAAAATATGATACTAAATATTTCATCAACAAAGTAAATGAAATAAGAAAAATAAGACCAGATATATCTTTAACTACTGATGTTATAGTAGGTTTTCCTGGTGAAACCAAAGAAGAGTTTCAAAAAACAGTTGAAACAATAAAAAAGATAAATTTTTCTAAAATACATGTTTTTCCTTATTCAGCCAGAAAAGGAACTAAAGCTGAACAGATGGAAAATCAAGTAGATGAAAAAACTAAAAAAAGACGAGTTGATATATTATTAAATTTAAGTAAAGAATTAGAAAAAAAGTATGCTTTAAAATTTATTGGTAAAGAAGTTGTTTTTTTACCAGAAATAGAAAAGAATGGTTTTATAATTGGTCATACAGGTAATTATTTACTTATTAAAACTAAAGGTATGAAAAATGATTGTAATCAAGATATTAGAGTTTTGATAAAAAATTATGAAGAACCATATTTAATAGGAAATAGAATAGACAAAAACAAGTAAATTTAGTATAATGATAAAAGAAGAAAAGAGGGAATTGATGGAAAAAAAGCAAGATAAAACTATTATATTGGGAATTGGTGTATTTTTTCTTTTGATGGGGATTGTTATATTTCAAGTTTTACAAAGAAAATTAAATAGTGACCCTTTATTAAGTGGTGAAGTTGTTATTAATGAAGAAAAAGAAAAACTAAAAAAATCAGCTCAAAATATTTATGAAAAAGTAGGAGAGTATGGACTTGAACATGATTATAAAACAAGTGGAATAATGTTTGATTTTTCTTTAGATAAATCAACTAGTGATGTGGTAGCTGGTAATACATTAAATTATGAAGGAGAAAAAGCTACTAGTGGTAAATTATATCTTGATGTTGATGGAACTATCCAAACAATTGAAAATTTAAAAATTGGTCCATATTATTGTATAAATGAAGGCTCTTTTATTTGTAATGGGGATAATAATATCGATACTGGAGTTATTAAGTATAAAGATTGGAATGTTAATAGTATAGTTACTTTAGCTGATAAAAGTAAATGGGTTGTTGTTTCTAATAACTTGAAATATAGTAAAAATATTACTTTAGCTTCAGTTTCTGTTCTTGATATTAATTCAGATAAAAAGATAAATGAAGATGATATGATACCTTTTGATACTAATAATAAATTAGAATATAAACTAGAAGATGGTAATGTTTCTTATCAAGTAAAAAAATATATGGATAATGCTGGTATAGCTATAACTGATTCTAGATTGATGACTACAAATGAAATAAATACTTTAAAAAATTCTTTAACTATCGACAATAGAACTTTTTGGATACATGGTGTTAAAGATGGAAATATAGCTACTTATAAAGATACAGTTGGTTATCAAAAAGCAACTGATAAAGCTTATGTAAGACCAGTAATTACAATAAGTAAAGACCAAATTGTGGACTAATTCATACTTTCGTGATATAATGAATTAGTCTTTTTTAACAAGAAAGGAGGGATGATATGTCAAAAATTAGAATATTTGCTTTAGGTGGATTAAATGAAGCTGGTAAAAATATTTATGTGGTAGAAGTAGACAAAGACATTTTTGTTTTAGATGCTGGACTTAGATATGCTGATGATAAAATGCTTGGAATAGATTATATTTTACCTAATTATGATTATTTAAAAGAAAACAAGCAACGAATTAAAGGTTTATTTATAACCCATGGTCATGATGAACAGATGGGGGCTGTCCCTGATATGTTAGATGATTTGCCTGATTTGGATATTTATGGAACTGATTTTACTTTGGAAATATTAAAAAATGACCTACAAGGTAAAAAAGCTAAACTCCATACAGTGCAACCTCATCGTAGTATTAAATTTGGAGATATAAGTGTTTTTCCGATTGCTTTAACTCATTCGGTACCTAGAAGTGTCGGTTATGTTATAAATACTCGTGATGGAGCAATTGTATATACTGGTAATTTTGTTTTTGACCAAAGGATGCTTGGGGCATATAAAATGGATATTGGAAAACTTGCTTATGTTGGTAAACAAGGGGTTTTATGTTTGTTAAGTGAATCTAAGTATGCTGAAAAATCAGGATATACGTCTCCTAATAATCATATAGGTAGTATAATTAGAGAAAATATTGAAGATGTTGAAGGTCGTATTTTGATTAATATTTTTCAAGCTCAATTTTACCGTATTCAGGAAATACTAGAACAGATAGAAGCTGTTGATAAAAAAGTTGTTATTTTAGGTAAAACTTTAGAAAATTTGATTAGAAAAGCTATTGAACTTGGATATATGCAATTTGATGTAAAACGGATTTTAAATTTACAACATATCAATGATGAATCAATTATTGTTCTTATATCAGATGAGAGAGAAAAACCTTTTTCTAATATGCGAAGAATTATTAAAGGCTATGATAAGTTTGTTAAATTAACTAAGGATGATAAAGTTATTTTTGCCTCTCCTGTTTATGAAGGAATGGAAAAGAGTGCAACTAGAATTTATGATGATGTTGCTAAATTAGGAGCTGATTTGTTTATTTTATCTAGCAAGAAATATTTAGGTAATCATGCTTCTAGTGAAGACTTGATGATGATGATTAATTTGATGAATCCTAAATATTACATGCCAGTAATTGGAGAGTATCGTCACCAAGTAGCTAATGCCAATAATGCTAGAAAAGTTGGGTTAAGTGAAAATCAAATATTACTTAAACTTAATGGACAAGTAACTACTTTTATAGATGGTAAGTTAGTTAAAAATGATGAAGTAGTTAATGTTGATGAAATTTTAGTTGATGGTAAAACTGTTGGTGATGTTGGTGAAATGGTTGTTAAGGATAGAGAAATTTTAAGTGATAATGGAATTGTTATTGTCAGTGCTACTATTAATAAGTTAACTAAAAAAGTAGTAGCTGGTCCAGAAATTGTCACAAGAGGTTTTATCTATGTTAAGGATAATATTGATTTAATGAAAGAAGCTAAAAATATAGCCACTTCTATTGTTTTAGAAAATATCAAAGATAATTATGTTGATTTTGGTAAAATAAAAACTGGTATTAGAGATAAGTTAGGTAAGTATTTTTATAAGCAAACAGAATGTAAACCTATGATTTTAATTGTAATTCAAGAAGTTATTGTTTAAGACTATTTATTAGTCTTTTTTTTCTACTTTTTAATTGTCAAAATACAAATATTGTTTATTTTTAACATAAGTGTTATAATAAAATTGTAATTGCCCCATAGCCAAGCGGTAAGGCAACGGACTCTGACTCCGTCATTTCGCTAGTTCGAATCTAGCTGGGGTAGCCATGGAAATAAACTTTTAAAGTTTTATATATACAGGGAGGTTTTATGAATAAAAACTTTTTTAGAATGGGAAAATAAAAAAGCGATAGTATCTGATAATAGAGGAAATATTAGATTTGTTAAAAAAGATAATAACATTTATAAATTTGAAGATATTTTAATGTTAGAAAATGAATTAGAAGAATATAAAAGAAAGTTAAATAAATATCAATCTGAATTAACAGAAAACAAACTAAAATGTAAGCTTGATAAAATTTGTTCATATATGACAGTCGTGATGGAAATAGTAGTATTTTTAATTTCTATTGGTATTGCTAGTCCTATAAGAATAGTTGCTACAATGTTAATTTCTTACTTGGTTATTAAAGGTTTAACTAAATATATGTTAGTTAGTACTAGAAAAGAAAGAAAAATAATTGATTACCGATTAAAACAAGACATAAACGAATTAGAAAAAGAAATATCTTCATTTGAAAAAGAACTTAAAAATATGAAAGATAAAACTAATTATCAATTAGATATAAATGAAAATACTAATATGATTATTAAAGAAAAAATATCTTCTAATTTTTTAGAAGAAAACATAAAAAATAAACCGAAAGTAAAAGTTAAAACTTATAAATAAAAAAGAAATGGCTGAAATATAATTTGAAATAATAAACATATGATGAAATACTAAATATTATAAATTAATAAACTATTTCCCTTTTTATAAAACATAATCATACATATGATAAAATAGGTGATGATTATGGAAATAATAAAAATAGTTGAAATGATTTTAATGATTATAATATTTGCGATACTTCTTTATTTTAGAAAAAGTAGTAAATTAAGAAAAGTAGTAGTAGATATAACTAAAAAAACAATTACTTTGCTAAATCAAAATGATAAATTTTGTTTAGCGGATAGTTTAGAAAAAGAAAAAAGAATTAATGAAGTAGTAATAATACTAAAAGAAATGGTTCCTAAAGATTTTAAAATAGTAATAAATGAAAAAGTTTTAAAAAATTTAGTTTTAGAAACTTATGAAGAAATAGAAAATGAAATATGTAAGGAAAGTAGTTAAAACTTTCTTTTTCATTTGCCTTTTTTATTAAAATTTGTTAAAATTAAAGCACTAGAAAGAAGGTTATTATGACAAATAAAGACTTAGCGGATTTAATATTTCCAAATATTACCAAAACAATAGCTGATTATGAGTTAGAATACCCTGAAAGAGATTTACCTGAAAATGCTAAAGTAACAAGATTTTCGCCTAGTCCAACTGGATTTATGCATATAGGTCACTTTATGCCAGCTTTAATTGATTATATATTAGCTAAACAAAGTAAAGGAGTTTTTTATTTAAGAAATGAAGATACTGATAAATCTAGAGAAGTAGATGGAGCAGTTATTTATATTCGAAATGTATTAGATTATTATGATTTAAATCCTGATGAATATGAATATCTAGACACATCTGAAACTAAAGGAAATTATGGACCATATATCCAAAGTGAAAGAAAAGAAATATATCAAACTTTTATTAAGCATTTATTAATAGAAGGCAAAGCCTATCCTTGTTTTTTAACCCAAGAAGAGATGGATTCAATAAGAAAATCACAAGCAAGAGATAAAAGAAGAATTGGTATTTATGGAAGATATGCTAAATATCGAAACTTAAAAGTAGAAGAAGCGATGCAAAGAATTAAAAATGGAGAAAAATATACAATTCGTTTAAAAAGTACAGGAAATTTTAATCATAAATTTAAATTTAATGATTTAGTAAATGGAGAAATGGAATTTCCTGAAAATGATATAGATATACCAATTATGAAATCATCAAGTGGACTACCAACTTACCATTTTGCCCATTTAGTAGATGATTATTTAATGCGTACTACTCATGTTGTTAGAGGACAAGAATGGGTATCATCTATTCCTATTCATTATGAATTATTTAAAACTTTTGGTTTTAAAATGCCTAAATATATCCATATTCCTTTGATACTAAAAAAAGATGGGGAAAAAGTTAGAAAAATATCTAAAAGATATGACCCCGAAGCTAAAATGAGTTATTACGAAGAAAAAGGATATCCTAAATATGCTGTTATTGAAGCAGTAATGACTATTATAAATTCTAATTATGAAGCTTGGAGAGAAGGTCATCCTAATGCTTCATTTACTGAATTTCCTTTTTCTCCTAAAAAAATGAGTAGTAGTGGAGCTTTGTTTGATTTGGATAAATTAGATAATATCTCTAAAAACTATATTAGTCATTTAACTAAAGAAGAAGTTTATAATGATGTTTTAAAATGGAGTGAAAAATACGATTTAGAATTTTATGATATTTTAAAACAAAATAAAGAAGAAGGTTTAGCTATTTTTAATATTGAAAGAGAACAAAAAAAACCAAGAAAAGATTTTGCTTGTTACCAAGATGTTAAAAAACAAACTTGGTATATGTTCGATGAATTATTTGATAAATTTGATAAAAAATATGAATTTCAAAATATTAAAGATAAAGAAGAAATAAAAAATATCTTAACTACTTATTTTGATAAGTATTATGATGAAAATGATACAAAAGATACTTGGTTTGATAAGATAAAAGACTTAACAGATAAATTAGGTTATTGTTCTAATATGAAAGAATATAAACAAAATCCTGATAAATATAAAGGTAACGTAACCGATATAACAACAGTTATTAGAGTAGCTATTACTAGTAAAAGTCAAACACCTGATTTATATGAAATATTAAAAATACTTAAAAAAGATAGAATTCAAAAAAGAATTAAAAAATTTATTTACTAAAAAAGCACTTTTATAAGCAAATAATATTGTTGATTTGCTTTTTTAATTATAAATTATTAGAGGTGATAAATTGAAAATAAAGATGGACTTTTTTTGAGATAGAATATACCGATAAGGATAAAGAATATATTGATTTAATATTACAAGAATTAAAAAACAAATATAAAAAAATAATGGAATTTTTTAATTTAAACAGTATAGATAAAACAATTACTATTAAATTTTGGGATAATATATAAACTTATCGTAGTCATTTTAACGAATTAATGAAGCCTTATAATAGGAAAGTTAATTGTTGGGAAGAGTAGGTCAACTAATAATAAAAAAACTAATAGAATTGATTTATTATGTTTAGAGGAAAGAAGAAAAAGTTATAGTCATGAATATTATAATGTAAATAATATGATAAATGTAGCTAGTCATGAATTTGTCCATACTTGTCACTATTTTTATAATAATGATATGGATAAAATAATTTGGTTAGCTGAATCTTTGCCACTAATTTATCGGGTCAATATGAAAATGAAGAAGTACAATTTGATTGTTCATTAGAGGATATTTTAAATGGAAAAGTTTTATATTATAATTATTATGCCATGAGTAAATATTTAATTGATAATTGTGATAAAGACTATATTTTAAAATTGACGAAAGACAATGAATTTTTAAAAAATGAAACACCTTCTATTTATTATAAAACTAAAGAATATGTTAATAGAAAGACTAAATAGTAAAGTAAATCGTCCTTGGCGATTTTTTTTCATAACAGAAAAATCAAAACATGTAAATTGACATAACTTCCATTTTTTTAAATATTATTTACATGTTTTTAACACTTATTATCAAAAATTTGATACAATAAATTAAATGGGAGGTAACAACATGGACGATAAAATGATAACTTTAGTATCCAAAATGGGTTTAAATGATGATATAAAAAAATATTGTACTTATTCTAAACTAACTAAAATAGTTATTAAAGATAAAGAAGCATTTTTTCATATTGCTTTAAAAACAAATTGGCCTTTAAATATATATGAACAATTTTATCAAACATTAAAAGAAACTTTTAATATGTATGATATTAAATTATTATTAGAAGTAGAAAATATGAGTGAAGAATATTTTCCTTATTACTATCGTTATTACATTGAAAAATATAGTGTAAATAGTCCAATATTAAAAATGTATGTAGATAATAAATTTAAATTTAGTGACAAAACTTTAACAATTGAAGTAAGTAATAAAGCAGAAGAGATGAAACTAAATACAATTATTTTAAAACTACAAACAGATTTAAAAGAAGTTGGATATGATATTAATATCAACATAGAAGAAAATAAACAACAAAATAAAGAAATACTTGATGAAATAGAAGCAGATTTAAAAGTTAAGATACCTGATGATTTTTATCAAAAAAAAGAAGAACCAGAAGAAGTTAAAAAGAACAATTTTAAAAGTAATTTTAAAGCTAAACCTCTTATTGTAGAAGATAAGGATAATGTGGTTATTGGAAGAGTTATAGATACAACTCCTGTTAGATTAGATACTATTGTATCTGAAAATAACAATGTTACTATTGAATGTCAAATATTTACTGATTTAGATATTCTAGAAACTAAATCTGGTCTTAAAATAATTACCTTAAAATTAACAGATAAAACAGATAGTATATATGGTAAGGTATTTATTAGAGAACAAAGTGATTTTGATAAAATAATACCTCTTTTAAACAAAGGAATAAAAAATAAAACTTGGTTTTTAATGCGAGGAAAAGTAAAAAATGATGCTTTTTCAAAAGAGTTGACAATTCAATTAGTAGATATAAATACTATTGAAAGACAAGAAGAGGAAATTATTGATGATGCTCCTGTAAGGAGAGTAGAACTTCATACTCATACGGTGATGAGCCAAATGGATGGAGTTGTTACAATAGAACAATTAATTGACCAAGCAAGGAAATTTAAACATCGTGGGTTAGCTTTAACAGATCATGATGGGGCTCAATCTTTTCCTAATGCTTTTAATTATGTAACGGCTTTAAATAAAAATTTAAAAGAAGGTGAAGAACCTTTTAAAATGATATATGGTACAGAACTAGTGATGATTGATGATAATATCGATGTAGTTATTAGACCAACCGATGATAGTTTGATGAGTCAAACTTATGTAGTATTCGATTTGGAAACAACAGGGTTTAATGCTGGTGGGTATGATAGTATCATTGAAATTGGAGCTGTTAAAATATGTAATGGAGAAATAATTGATAGATTTGATTTATTAATTGATCCTAAAAGACCTTTGCCTAAAAAAATTACTGAACTTACTAATATGACTGATGATATGTTAAAAGGACAAATTGATGAAGAAAGTGCCGTTAAAAAGTTTATTGAATGGTTTAAAGATTTACCAATGGTAGCTCATAATGCTAAATTTGATGTTTCTTTTATTGAAATGGCTTATAAAAAATATAACTTAGGTAAATTTAAAAATACTGTTATTGATACTTTGCAATTATCTAGAACTTTGGATAATGGCGAAACTAGACATAGTTTAAGTGCTATTACTAAACGTTATGGTGTAGTATTTGAAGAAGACGCTCATCACCGTGCTGATTATGATGCGGAAGGAACGGCTTTGGTATTTTATAAAATGCTTAAAAAATTAGATAATCGTAATATGGAAAAAATTAGTGAATTAAACAGTTTAGTACCTAAAGATGAAATTCATAAATATGGGAAAGAACATGATATAAATATATTGTGTTTAAATCATACTGGACTTAAAAACTTATTTAAAATTATTTCATATGCCAATACTACATATTTATATAAAACCCCAAGAATACTTAGAAGTGTCATTGAAAAATATCGGGAAGGGTTATTGATTGGTAGTGGTTGTTATCAAAGTGAAGTATTTACTGAAAGTAGAACTAAAAGTGATGAAGAACTAGCGAATATTATTAAATTTTATGATTATGTAGAAGTCCAACCTGTTGATTGTTACTCACATTTAGTTGGTGGTGATTTTGCTAATGAAGAAGAACTTATAAACAACATAAAAAAAGTTATTAGAGTAACTAAAGAAAGTGGTAAAATAATTGTGGCAACAGGAGATGTTCATCATCTAAAAAAAGAAGATAAAATTTACCGTCAAATAATAATTCATCAAAATGTTCCTGGACGTGGTAGACATCCTTTAATTAGAAATGCTCATGGGAGAGAAATACCAAGTCAACATTTTAGAACAACTAGAGAAATGCTTGATAGCTTTTCTTTCTTAGATAGTGATTTAGCTTATGAAATCGTAGTTACTAATACAAATAAAATTCTTGATATGACCGAAGTATTTGATGTTATAGTTCAAACAGGAGGAGTACCATTTTCACCACGAATTGAAAATTCAGTTGAAACAGTTAATGAACTTGTTTATGGAAAAGCGATGGATTGGTATGGTAATCCTTTACCAGATTTAATTAAAGAAAGAATTGAATCAGAACTTACAGGTATTATTAAAGGTGGTTATGATGTTATTTATCTAATTGCACAAAAACTAGTTAAAAAATCTAATGATGATGGATATTTAGTTGGAAGTAGAGGTTCAGTTGGTTCTAGCTTTGTTGCTACTATGATGGGAATAACCGAAGTTAATCCCTTGCCAGCTCATTATCGTTGTCCTAATTGTAAACATAGTATTTTTGAAGAAGATGGTATCTCATTAGGTTCAAAATATTCTAGTGGTTTTGATTTACCAGATTTAAACTGTCCTAAATGTCAAACACCAATGATTAAAGATGGTCAAGATATGCCATTTGCTACCTTTTTAGGATTTAATGCTGATAAAGTACCAGATATTGATTTAAATTTCTCAGGAGATTATCAGTGGAAAGCTCACGAATATACCAAAGTATTATTTGGGGTTGATAATGTTTATAGAGCTGGAACAGTTGGAACAGTCGCGACTAAAACTGCTTTTGGTTATGTCAAAGGTTATATGGAAGATAATCATAAAATAGTTAGAAATGCTGAAGTTGAAAGACTAGCTATTGGCTGTACTGGAGTTAAAAGAACAACTGGTCAACATCCAGGTGGAATTGTAGTAGTACCTGATTATAAAGAAATATTTGATTTTACTCCTTTTCAATTTCCAGCTGAAGACCCTACCTCATTGTGGCGAACTACCCACTTTGATTATCATAAAATAGAAGATGATTTATTAAAACTTGATATACTAGGTCATGACGACCCAACCATGCTTAGAATGCTTCAAGATATATCGGGAATAGATGTTTTAAAAATTGAAATGGGTGAAAAAGAGACAATGAAAATATTTTGTTCCCCTGAAGTATTAGGAGTAACTAATGAACAAATAATGTGTAATACAGGTACTTTAGGAATTCCTGAATTTGGAACTAAATTTGTTATTCAAATGCTTGAAGATACTAAACCTAAAACATTTGCGGAATTAATTAAAATATCTGGTTTGTCACATGGTACTGATGTTTGGCTTGGTAATGCCCAAGAATTAATTCAAAATAAAATAGTAACATTTTCTGATGTTATTGGTTGTCGTGATGATATTATGGTTTATTTAATGTATCAAGGTATGGAACCTTTAAAAGCATTTAAAACAATGGAATTTGTTCGTAAAGGAAAACAACATAAAGATAAAGAAGGTTGGAAAAAATTTGAAGATGATATGAAAAAAGCTGGTATACCAGACTGGTATATAACCTCATGTTTTAAAATTAAATACATGTTCCCTAAAGCCCATGCGGCGGCTTATGTTATGAGTGCTTTTAGAATTGCTTGGTTTAAAGTTCATCATCCACTATATTACTATGATGCTTACTTTTCTGTAAGAACTGATGATTTTGATATTGAAACGATGATTAAAGGATATGATGCTATTAAAAACAAAATGAAGTTAATAACTGATTTAGGAAAACAAGCAACTAACAAAGATAGTGCTATTTATGACTCTTTATGGGTTGCTTTAGAAGCAACTGCTAGAGGAATTAATTTTGGTAACATCGATATAAATAGAAGTCAAGCTAAATATTTTATCATTGATGATGATAATAAAACTTTAATACCACCATTTAGAACTATAGATGGTTTGGGAGAAACTGTTGCTTTAAAAATAGTTGAAGAAAGAGAAAAAAGACCATTTTTAAGTATAGAAGATTTACAAAAGAGAGCTAAAGTATCATCTACTTTAATTGAAAAAATGCGGGGAATGGGAATTTTAGATAATATGGATGAATCTAGTCAATTAAGTCTTTTTTAAAAACGAATATCAAAAATTTTAAAACTTTGATTATTATTTAAAAAAAATAAGTAACAAACTAAAAAAATGTTACTTATTTTTTTGTTTTAGTGATTTGACAAGTTAAAAAAAACATTGTATTTTAAGACTTAATTATTAAAAGGAGAAAATATGGATTTATACAAATTAGAAAATGTATCTAAAGCTTATGGTAATTTTTACGCTTTAAAAAATATCAATTTAAGAATTAAAAAAGGGGAATTTGTAGTTGTTTTAGGTCCTAGTGGTAGTGGTAAATCTACTTTATTAAATTTACTTTTTGGAATAACAAAACCAACTAATGGTAATATTTGGTTTAATGATAAAAATATTGTGACAGAAAACAAAGAGTTTTTAAGAAAAATGCGGTTAAATGATATTGGTTTTATCAACCAAGATTACAATTTAATCCCTACTTTAAATGTTTTTGAAAATATTGAACTAGGTGATAATAAAAAAAACAGTTTAAAAAAAGAAGAACTTATTAATTTGTTAGGACTAAAAAAACATTTAAAAAAATATCCTTATCAATTAAGTGGAGGAGAAAAAGCTTTAGTTTGTATTTTAAGAGCCTTAATTAAAAATCCTCAAGTTTTAATTGGTGATGAAATAACTAAACCTTTAGATGTTAATAATAGTAGACATGTTTTAAATATTTTAAAAAAAATTAATCAAACTTATCATACAAGTATTATTATTGTAACCCATGATAAGTTTATAGCTTCTTTGGCTAGTCGAGTTATTTATTTAAAAAATGGTTTGATAAATACTAATTAGGGGGGATATTATGTTATTTATAAGTGTTTTAAAAAGTTTAAAAGATAGAAAGTTAATTATTATAATTTTAATTATGATTATATCTTTAACAATAACTATTTATAATACCCTAAACCTTTCTTTTGATAGTTTAGAAAAAACATATAATGATTATTTAGAAAAACAAAATGTTGAACATGTATATCTTTCAGTTAATAATAACTATAATGATTTAAAATATCAAGATATTGACTTTTCTTTAGTTGACACTTCTTTAAAAAAAACGTTACTTAATTTTTTATATAATCCTAATACTTTATCATATTTTGAAGTGGAAGATATAAAAAAATTATTAGATAAAATGGATGTTTTTAAAACAAAACAAATAGCTATTTTAAAATCTTTACAAGCAAAGTATCATTTTACTTATGAATTACAACAAAATAAAATTATTAAACAAAAGAAAAATAATTTGATTTTGTTTAACTTAAAAGAAAATAAAAATATAAACAAACCTAAATTAATAAAAGGTAGATGGCCTAAAGAAAATGGGGAAATAGTAGCGGATAAAAGTTTTAAAATAAATAGTACTTATTTGATTAACCAAAAAAAGTATAAAATAGTTGGTATTATTTATAGTCCAGTTTATATATATCCTATGATAAATGTGTTAAATAGTTTAGAAGATAGAGTAATTTATTTAACTAATGATGATTTTAATTTAATAACAGGTATACTAAATAGTGGTTTTGCAATTAAATTTGATAATTACAAAAGAAAAATGGATTTTAATGAAGATAATAATGACATAAGAATAAAATTATTAAAAGAAAACAATATAGACTATAATATTGATACAATAACTAGAACTAATCGAGTAAATTATTTAAAACAAGAAATTGAAAATAATCGAGTTTTAGCTAAATATTTTTTAACCTTATTATTAGGTATTTCTATATTTATCAATTTTATCATGATAAAGAAAATTATTGACAGTGAAAAAAACGAAATAGGTAATGAAAAAGCTTTAGGTTTTTCTAAAATATATATAGCATCATCATATTTAGTTTATCCAATAGTAACTATCATATTAGGTAGTATTATTGGTTTAATTGTTAGTAGTTTATTAGTAGTACCGTTTACTAATTTATATGGGATAGGTTTTAATATACCAATAACTAATTATGTATTTAATTTTAATTATTTTAAACAAATTATCAAATTTTATCTTCTTCTACCTTTATTTACTATGATAATATCTTTTTATTTAGTAAGAAAAAAATCTTTATCTTTATTAAAAGAAGGAAGTAATATTAAAGTAAATATTTTAACAAAAATTATAAACCGAATATTTTATCTTTTTCCTTTTGATTATAAGTTTAAATTATCACTAGCTTTTAGGTCATTAGGAAAATTAATAGTAATTATTTTTATAATATTAGGAGCTAGTTTATTAATTGTTTTTTCGTTGATTATTTCTAATTTATTTAATCAAATTGTTGATAGTTCTTTTGAAAATATGAAATTTAAATACTTAATAATTTTTAATAGTTCCCTGACTGATTCTGAAGATGGTGATTATTTATTTAATGTAACAGGTAGTATTAAAAATAAGGAAGAGATTAATGTGATTGGAATTGATAATAAAACTAAATATTTTAAAGTAACTGATAAAAAAATTAATCAAAATGAGATTGTTATTAATGAAAATTTAAAAAATAAATACAATTTAAAATTGGATGATTATTTAATAATTAAAATTGGAAATCGTGAATATAAATATAAAATAATTGATGTAACTAAAGGAAATACTGAAATTTATGGTTATGTTAATAGATTAGATTTAAGTAAGAAAGTAGGATATAAAAAGATAGTTTATAATGAAATGTATAGTAATGATAATAAATATATGAGTATGGATAATTTACCTTTAACTAAACAAGATAAAATAAGTACTATTTTAAATATAAATGATTTAAAAAATAATTTAAAAAAACAAATGAAAAATTTAACAGCTAGTATTTATTTTATAACAATATTTTCTTTACTGATTACTTTTTTAGTAATTGTTGTTATTGCTTATGTAATAATAGATGAAAATAAAACAAATATTGCTTTACTTAAAATAATGGGTTATTCAGATAAAAAAATAAGTAAATTAGTTTTAAATATTTATACTCCTTTTATATTTATTACTTATTTTATTTCTATTCCAATAATTAAAGAAATTATTAAATTAGTTATTAACGACATTGAAAAACAATTAGATATGGTATTTTTAGTAACTATCAGTATTCCTCAGATTATATTAGGTTTAATTATATTACTTGGTATTTATTTTTTGGCTATCAGGTTAAATAAAAGCAAACTTGAAAAAATACCTTTAGAGATTATTTTAAAAGAAAGTCGGTGATTTATGTTTTTAAAAACAGTTGATTTAACAAAAATATATAAAAATGACAAAATTAAAAACGTTGTTTTAAAAGATATTAATTTGGAAATTAAAAAAGGACAAATTGTAGTTATATTAGGTCCTAGTGGTAGTGGTAAATCTACTTTGCTTAATATGTTATCTAGCTTGGATAAAAAAAGTAAAGGATATATTTTTTATGATGGTAAAATTATTAGTAACTTAGATTTTTTAAAAACCAGATTTAGAAAGAATAAGGTAGGTTTTGTTTTTCAAGATTGTTATTTATTAAAACATTTAACTGTTTTAGAAAATATCATATTAGCTAAAAGATTAAGTAAAAATTCATTTTCTTGTGATGAAGTTATTGAGATGGTTAATTTAAAAGATAAACTAAATTTATATCCTCACCAATTAAGTGGGGGAGAAAGGTCTAGAGTAAGTATTGCTAGAGCTATTATAAAAAATCCAGAAATATTATTTTGTGATGAACCAACAGGAGCTTTAGATGAAGAAAACGGTAAAAAGGTTTTAGCTTCTTTAGTAAATATAAATAAAATGAAAAAAACGACAATTATTATTGTAACTCATAATCAGGGGATTGCTTTAATAGGGGATAGAATAATATCTATGAAAGATGGACAAATTATCAGTAACCGAAAAAATAAAAGGAAGAATCCTTTAGAAATAAATTGGGGTTAATTGTTTGACAAATAGTATATAAAGAGTTATGATACTAGTAATTTGAGAAAGGAGAATTATAATGAATGAGATGTCGAGAGATAAGTTATTGTTAGCTCTTAAAATTGTCGAATGTGATTTAGCTTATTTAAAAAGTAAAATAGAAACAACAGAAATGTTAAATTTAGATATTTTAAAAAGTTTGAAAAATTCAGAACTGGGACTTTTAGTTGAGTCTTGTGTGCCTGGTTTTGTTGAAAGTGATTATTTAGATAGATTGCTTTTAGCTTGTCAAACAGTAGAAAAGGATTTAGCGTCATTAAAGGAAATGTTACAAGATTTAAGTATTCCAGATGTAGAAATGTTAAAGATAATTAAAAGTTCTCGTCTTGGACTTATCGTAACTCTTAAATTACCAATTGTTGAAAAACAAATATATGCTGAAAAATTACGAGCTAAGCAAAAAAGTAAAAAATAATAGTATAAAATTTTCTAAAATAGAAAATTTTTTTTAATTTAAAAAAATATGGTTACAACCTTAAAAAAATATGATATGCTATTATAGGATGTGAGATAATGAAAAAGGTATTTGAAAGTAAAAGATGGTATTTATTAGTCATTTTAATATTTTTATTTTTAATTTTACCAGTTACTTTTTATTGGACTTTTTTAGAAAAAAAAGATACTGGTATTAATATTTTAAAAATTTATCAAAAAGGTATTATTGAACCTTATTTATTAAATACTGATAAAATAAATAATATGATAGCTAAAGGTAGTGTAAAGAAAGTGGAAGTAAAAAAAGTATCAGCTAAACCAACTAAAAAAATAGTTAAAAAAGTAACTAAAAAAGTAGTGGTACCAAAAGTAAAAAAAGCACCCAAAAAAGATAAGGAAGACCCAGCTGAGAAAACGGTAAAATCAACTACTCAAGCAAGTGATGATGATATTACAATTGCGGAAGCTATTAAAAAATATAAAACCAATAATAGTAATGTAGCTCTTGGAATAGATATTTCTAAATATCAAGGTGATGTCGATTTTAATATGGTAAAAAATAGTGGAGTTGAATTTGTCATAATTAGAGTAGGATATAGAGGAACGGAAACAGGAGTTATTAAGGAAGACCCTTATTTTGAAAAAAATATTCAAAAAGCTTTAGCTGCTGGTTTAAAGGTTGGGGTATATTTCTTTTCTGTAGCAACTACTGAAGATGAGGCTTTAGAAGAAGCAGCTTGGACTATATCAAGAGTAAAGGGATATAATCTTACTTATCCAATTGCCTTTGATTTTGAAACTTTTAAAGATAGAGCAAAAAATTTGACTAATGAAGAAAGAACTAATAATGCTTTGACTTTCTTATCATATATTGAACAACAAGGTTATAAAAGTATGATGTATACATATATAAGTGCTTATAGTTCTAAATTTGATTCTAATCAATTTTTTGGTTATAAAACTTGGATAGCTCATTATATTCATAAGAAAAATACTACTACTAGTTATGCTGGTAAATTTTATATGTGGCAGTATGCATCAGATGGACATGTTCCAGGAATTAAAGGTAGAGTTGATATGAATATTGCATATTATCCAGCTTAGTATTAATTAGTGTTTTATATAAAATACTAATTTTTTTTTTATTTTTTCATTAGTCGACAAAATTTTTAATTTTTATATATTAAGATATACAACTTAGAAAGGAGAAAAAATATGTCGGATAACGATTTAATACCAATCCCTTTAACTACTGATTTTCTGATTAAAGCAATATTTATAAAAAATAAAGATATTTTTGGTGATATGTTAAATGAAGTATTAGAGTTAGGTTTAAAAGAAGTTAATATTGAATTTGAAAATGTAGAATTAACTATTGACCAAATCAAAGAAAAAAGAAAAAATGTCGATATCTTTACTGTAATTAATGATAAATACTTAATAGATACAGAAATAAATAAAAGTAGGTCTAAAAACATATTAGAAAGAAATATAGTATATGCTTATAAAATAAGAACTTTAAATATTAACAGGGGTAGTAAATTAAAAGATATTAATAAATATCAAGTATATCAGTTAAATCTAAATACTTATAAAACAACAAAAAATGATACATTAGAAGAAGTTGGATTATGTATAGGAAGAAAACAAAATAAAATACTAAGTAAAAATCCAACCATAGTAATAAAAAACCTTGAAAAATATAGAGAAATGTATTATAGTGGAAACAGAGAGAAGAAAGTAGTCTATTTAGCGTCATTAACCGCAATAAAGTTTAGTGAATGTGAAAGTATATTAAGAAATAACTTAAGTGAAAAAAGAATTAAAAAATTTATAGAAGAGGTGATGGATATGTGTAAAAATAGAAAATTTCCAGAGAAATGGTGGACTAAAGAAGAAGAAGATAAATTAGTATTAGAAGAAGCTAGACAAGATAGTTATGAAGAGGGAATTAGTCAGGGAATTAATTATGGTATAAGTCAAGGAAAAACTAGTGAAAGAAAAACATTAATAGAAAACATGTTTAAAAATGGAATAGATATATCTTTGATATCCAAAGTAACTAGTGTTCCTGTAAAACAACTAAAAAAAATCAAAACAAGTTTATTTTTATAAGACATATCAAAATGATATGTTTTTAAATTTTTAGATGATATTATTTATAGATAAGATAAAAAAATTTATTAAAATATAACTACCTAACAGTAATACTTTAATCATAATAATGATAGTATTAAATTAAAAATAGATAACAATATCAAGATATTATTTAAAAAGCAATTAAAAAATTGTTTTTTTGGTTTAAAAAAAGGAAACTGGAAAAATTTGTCTTATATATAAGTAGGGAGGTGAAAAATTGAAAAAATATTATTGTTTTAAAATTGTTGAAATCATTTTGTTTTTTATTTTTTCTATAAGTCCTGTCTTAGCTTATAGTAAAGAAGATAAAACAGATGATAAAGTGTATGTCGATATTAAAGGCGAAGTAAAAAATCCTGGTGTTTATGAAGTAGATAAAAACATGATTGTTAATCAAGTGATTGAAAAAGCTGGAGGACTTACTAAAAATGCTGATACCGAATATTTGAATTTGAGTAAAAGAGTAAAAGACGAAATGGTTATTATTGTCTACAGTAAAAAAGAAATAACAACTGTAAAAAAACAAGAAAAAGTAGCTATTCAAAATAAGACAACTAATAAAACAAAAGAAGAAGTAGTGGAAGAAAAAAGTGATGAGATACCTGATGAAATTATTGAAACGTCAGAAATTGATGAAGAAATCATTTTAGAAGATAATGTGATAACAGAAGAAAAGGAACAAATAGATAAAATTGAAAATGAAGAAAGTATTTCTAAAGAACAAGAAGTAATTGAAGAAGAAAATCAAAATAAACAAGAAGAAAAAGATAAAATCCAAAAAACAGAAGAAACTAAAAAAGTAGAAGAAAACCAAAAAGAAGAAGTAAAAAGAGAAGAAAAATCTAAATTAACTGAAGTAAAAGGAAAATCAACTGGTATTGATATATCTAAATATCAAGGTAATATAAATTTTGATAAGGTAAAACAAAGTGGTATTGATTTTGTAATGATTAGAGTTGGTTACCGAGGATACGAAACAGGTGTTATTAAGGAAGATTCTTATTTTAAAAAAAATATTAAAGAGGCGATTAAAGCTGGCCTTAAGGTAGGTGTTTACTTTTTCTCAACGGCAACTACTAAAAAGGAAGCCTTAGAAGAAGCTAAATTTACCGTAGATAAAATTAAAGACTATGATATAACATATCCTGTAGCAATCGATTATGAAACGTTTGATGCAAGATGCAAAAAACTTACTAAAGAAAGAAGAACTAACTATGTAATAGCTTTCTTAGATTATGTAAATTCCAAAGGATATCAAGGAATGTTTTATTCCTATAAATCAGCTTTTGAATCAAAATTCCAAATGGAAAGACTTACAAAATATAAAATCTGGTTAGCTCATTTTGTAAATAAAACTAATTACCAAGGAAAATATGATATGTGGCAATATACATCAAGTGGTACCTTAGCTGGTATAAGTGGCAAAGTTGATAAAAATATAGCTAATTTTAGATATGTTTAGGTGGTGATTAAATGAAAGAGTTTGTAAAAAAATATTACTACTATTTTATCGGAGGATTTATCCTTTTTTTCTTAGTTTTAATTAATAGTGTTTTAGCCTTTTCTAATAATGATAAAAATGAAATAGAAGAAGAGGAAATTCCTCAAGTAAAAGAAAGTGTTAAAACTATCTTTGTCGATATTAAGGGAGAAGTAAAAAATCCAGGAGTTTATGAAGTAGGTAAAGATTATACTATTTATCAAGCTATTGAAAAAGCTGGAGGACTTACTAAAGAAGCTAATACAGATTATATCAATTTAAGCAAAAGAGTTACTGATTCGATGGCTATTATAATATATAGTCAAAAAGAGATAAATGCAATGAAAAAAGATGAACAAATAAAATACCAAATTAAAGTGGAAGAAAAGAGTTGTCCTGATAATTTAAATGATGCTTGTTTAAATAAAAAAGAAAGTTCTAATAAAGAAGAAAATAGTAGTAAAGTATCATTAAATGAAGGTGTTAAAGAAGATTTTATGACTTTATCTGGTGTTGGTGAAAGTAAAGCTCAAGCCATAGTTGAATATCGTCTAAAAAATGGTCCATTTAAAAAGATTGAAGATATTAAAAATGTTCCAGGAATTGGAGATTCAATATACGAAAAAATCAAAGATAATCTTACTCTTTAGTTTGATTTTAATAATACTATTTAGAGTAAATAATTTAAGAATTATTAATATTAATAAAAAAGAAAAAATAACTGGTACAGTTAATAGTCTTTTAAATAAAAATCAATATCTTTTAAAACCTAATAATATTTTACTTATGACGGATAATAATTTAAAAATAGGTGATATAGTAAAAGTAGATTGTTTACTAAAAAATCCAAGTAGACAATCTAACTTTTATCTATTTGATTATCAGAAGTATTTATTAAGTAAAAACATCAAAAAAATTTGCTATTCTAATAAAATAAATAAATTAGGTGTTACTAATAATATTTATCTTTTAATTAAAAGAAATATTAAAAGTAAAATAGAAAAAAGAAAAAACCAAGAATACTATAAACTGTTTTTATTAGGAAGTAAGGAAGATATTAAAAAAGATTTAAAAGATTCTTTTAATCAAAATGGAATTAGTCATTTATTTTCTATATCAGGAATGCATATTACTTTGATAGTTCTTTTTTTAAGTACTATTTTAAAAAAGACAAAAAGAAAACAATTGATAATAATTATTTTTTTATTTATCTATTTATTAATTGCCAATACTTCTTATTCATTAATTAGAAGTGTAATTTTATATATATTTATGGTTTTTAAAAACAAATTTAGTTTTCCTTTAAAAAATTATCATTTTTTATTATTATTAGCTTTGATAATATGGTTAATTAATCCTTATTGTTTTTATGATTTAAGTTTTGTCTTTAGTTTTGTTATTACTTTTTTTATCTTACGTTTTTCTAATCTTTTAAAAAGTAAAAATTTTATTATTTCGCTTTTTAAATTGAGTGTTTTTTGCTTTTTAGTTTCTATACCAATTAGTATAAGAGTAAATTATAGTATCAATTTATTAACTCCTTTTTTCAATATGTTTTTTGTACCATTTGTTACATATTTATTTATACCTGTTTTAATTATTTCATTTATTTTTCCTTTTTTAGATTTCATTTTAACTTTTTTGATAAATATTTTAGAAAAAATTTCCTTATTTTTGAATGATATTGATAATTTTACTTTAATTTTTAAATATGAAAATATTTTTATTACAATCATTTATTATGTTATTTTTTATTTTGTTTTTAAAAATTGTAAAACTAGAAAATTTATTATTGTTTTAGTTTTAGGAATTCATTATTTTTATCCTTCTTTAATAAAAAATGATTTTGTGGAAATACTTGATGTTGGACAAGGAGATAGCATTTTAATTACCTTAGATAATAAACACATTTTAGTTGATACAGGTGGTTTATATGGAAGTGATAAAATTTTAAATTATGTTTTATTGCCTTCTTTAAAAGCAAGGGGAATAAAAAAACTTGATTATTTGATTTTAAGTCATGGTGATTCGGACCATATGAAAGAAAGTATTAATTTAGTCAAAAAATTTAAAGTCGATAAAGTTATATTTAATCAAGATGATTTTAATTTTTTAGAAAAAGAATTAGTTAAAGTTTTAAATAAAAAGAAAATAAAATATTATAAAAATTTAAAAAAAATTAATCTTTCTAAATATAAACTATATTTTTTAAATACAAAAATGTATGACAATGAAAATGATAATTCTAATGTAATTTATTTTAAATATTATAATTATAAATTTTTATTAATGGGAGATGCTTCTTTTTATAAAGAGCAAGATATTTTAAATAAATACAATTTAAAAGATATTGATTTTTTAAAAGTTGGACATCATGGTTCTATCACTTCTTCCAGTCAAAAATTTATTGATACAATAAAACCTAAATATAGTTTAATATCAGTTGGAATAAATAATAAGTATAATCATCCTAATAAAAAAGTCTTAGATATTTTAAAAGATTCTAAAATATATCGGACAGATAAGAATGGTAGTATAAGAATTAAACTTGATAAAAATAGTTATAAAATAAGTACTTGCAATTAAGAAGTTTCTTTTATAAAATAAATGCAACTAACATTCAACAAAAAACAACTAAAAAGTGGTAGCCAGCAACCAGTAGAGTGATATAAAATATTTTTGAAAAGGAGGAAAAATATGAATAATCATTTTTCACAAAATTTAAAAAAGATTAGAAAAGATTATAATTTATCACAAGAACAGTTAGCTTTAGAATTAGGTGTATCAAGACAAGCTATCTCTAAATGGGAATCGGCTATTGCTTATCCAGAAATGGATAAAATTATTGCTTTATGTAACAAATTTAATTTAAATATTGACGATTTATTAAATCAAGATATCAAAGAAGTTAAAAGAGAAGAAGAAAGTAAAAAGAAACTTAATAAAACGATAGACGATTTTTTAAAGTTTATTGCTAATACAGTTAATTTATTTAGTAATATGAATTTTAAAAGTAAAATAAAATGTTTACTAGAACAGATGGTTATTATTGGAATATTAATAATTATATCTGGTGGTATTATTTTAATTGGTGATGCAATATTTTCAAGTGTTTTAAGATTTTTGCCAGATCAAATTTACTATTTTATTCAAGGTGTATTATCTTCAACGACAATCTTATTTTGTCTTATTACATCAATTATAATTTTGACTTATATTTTTAAGACTAGATATTTAGATTATTATGAAAAGATAAATGATAAAATAAGTAAACAAAATTATAAAGATAGTAATGATGAAAGTAAAGAAAATATTAGTAAAATTATTATTAGAGACCCAAAACATAGTGAGTATAAGTTTATTAATGGTTTATTTAAAATTATTGTTTTGATGATTAAATTCTTTTTCTTATGTTTAGCTTTATTTGTATGTTTTATATTGATATGTCTACTTGGATTAATAGTTGCTTCCTTTTTAGTTTATAAAACTGGTCTTTTCTTTATCGGATTAATTATTACCTTATTATCTATGATAGTTATATCAGTGATTATATTATTATTACTTTTGAATTTTGTTTTTAATCGACAAAATGATAAAAAGAAAATGATATGGACTTTTATTGTATCTATTTTAGTACTAGGAATAGGGTGTGGATTAATATTTGTTGGAACTCTTAATTTTGAGGTTTTAAATAGTAATGAAACGATGTTAGAAACTAAAAATTTAGAACTAGAAATGACAGATAATACATTTTTTTATGGATATGATAATGTTAAATATGTTGAAACTAATATAAGTAATATCAAAATTCAATATAAAATAAATAAATATTGTAATTTAACTTCATATAGTCAAGATGATAAGTATGGTATTCATATATGGGCTAGTTGTTCTAATCCAACTAAACTAGCTAGAGTATTTATTAAAAATATCAATGATAAAAAAATAGTATCTATTAATAATGAGATACAAGAAATTGTTGTTTATGCTTCTAAAAAAAATATTGATAAAATTAAAAGTAATGAACAAAAATATTTTGAAACAGAAAAAACTTATGATGAAACTATAAATGAATATGAGAAAACAATCAATGAATTAGAAAATAAAATAGCTGAATATGAAAATAAAATAGCTGACCAAAATAGTCAAATTGAAGAATATAAATATATGTTAAAGAATAATTAATATTTTATTTAAAAATATTGTATATCCTAAATATTCTATGTTATAATAGCCCGTAATAAGGAGGGATATTATGAAAATTAGAGAATTATTAAAAAAGCAAAAATTACTTACTAAAAAAATATTACTGGTAAATTATCATATGAACTTATTGAATTGTGACGTTTTAGAATTAACGAATAAAATACCAGCGTTAAAAGATAAAAGTCAGGAAGAGTTAAGCAATTTTATAGTAAATATTTTTAATCGATGTGACCAAGATAGTCCTAATTATGATAGTAAATTAGATCTTGAGATGACTAGATTTGGTATGAAAACTGATATGTTTATTGGTGGTCACTGTAAAAATATTTGGTCTTATGATACCTTTTCTGATGACTATTATGGATTTGGTGATGAAGTAACATCTATATATGATGATTATATCGATTATGATACTAAAAATAAAACAAAATAGACAAAATAATTAAAAAAAAATAAAATTAAAACATATCTTATTAGTGGATATGTTTTTTTTGACTACAAAAATAAATGAATAATATAATTTAAAAATGGATATATTAAAAGTAGATATTCAAAAATATAGTCAAAAATAAATAAGCTATCTAGTTAAAATTTGTTATTTTGGTACGCTACGTGTTAGCGTTTATATAGATTAGGAAGCTATTTATAGCTTCCTTTATTTTAATATGATATAATAAAAACAGGAAGTGTTGGTATGGAATTTGAGCATAAAAGGCAGATTATTGCTATTTTAGGAGGGATACTTTTATTATTAATTGTTTATGCAATATATTTAATTTTATCGCCTAGAATTAAATTAAAAGGAGATGCTGTAACGGAAGTAGAAGTTTTTAAAAAATATAAAGAAAAAGGAGTTTACGCTAGTTACGGTGATACTAATTTAGGAGGAATAGTTAAAGTATCTGGAAAAGTAAATGATAAAAAAATAGGTAAATATAAATTGGAATATAGAGTTAATTATCATGGTATTACAAGAAAAGTAGTAAGAACTATTTTAGTAAAAGATAAAACTAAACCAAAGATAACTTTAAAGGGTGATGAAGAAGTAACAGTTTGTCCAAATACTACTTATCAAGAAGAAGGATATATAGCGGTAGATAATTATGATGGTGATTTAACTGAAAAAGTAAAAGTAACTAATTCTGATAAAACTATTATTTACTCGGTAAAAGATTCATCGGGTAATGAAAGTGTTTTAATGCGTACTTTAAATGAAGATACAAAAGGTCCTAAAATAACTTTAAAAGGTTATAAAAATATGACTATTTATTTAAATCAAAACTATAATGAACCAGGTTATGAAGTTTTTGATAACTGTGATAATGATATTAAAACTAAAGTTAAAATAACAGGTACTGTCAATACTAAAAAGGAGGGAATTTATAAAATAACTTATCAAGCAACAGATTCTTTAGGTAATGTAAGTGAAGTAACAAGAACAGTTAAAGTGTTAAAAAAACCAATTGAAAATGATAGTAAAGTTATTTATTTAACTTTTGATGATGGTCCAAGTAGAAGTGTAACTCCTAAACTTTTAGATGTATTAAAAGAAGAAAATGTTAAAGTTACTTTCTTTGTTATAAATCATTCAAAAGAACTAGATTATTTAATTAAAAGAGAAGATAGTGAAGGCCATACAGTAGGACTACATTCTTATACTCATAATTATAAAAAAGTATATAGTTCAGTAGATTCTTATTTTAATGATTTATATGCTATTCAAGATAAAGTATATAAAATAATTAATAAAAAACCAACTATTATTAGATTTCCAGGTGGGGCTTCTAATACGATAAGTAGAAGATATAGTAAGGGAATAATGACTTTACTTGATAAAGAAGTTAATAATAAAGGATTTACTTATTTTGATTGGAATATATCATCAGGAGATGCCTCAGGTGGAAGATTATCAGCTAATAAAATATATGATAATGTTATTACAAACTTAAAATATAAAAGAAATATTGTTTTGTTACATGACTTTGAAAATAATACTGGTATTATTGAAGGAATTAGAGAAATTATTAAATATGGAAAAAGTCATGGTTATACTTTTGAAGCAATTGATAAAAATACTTTAGAATATCATCATAAAATAAATAATTAAAATGTAAATAATAAAAAAATATTTGATTAGAGTTTAGAATATGGTATATTAATATTAGTGTATAAATATATATACAAAATATAAATAGAAAGGAACAAATCAAAAAAAGATTGATTATTTGTGAATGAAATGGTAAAAAAATTAAAAGAAGGATGGAATAAATTAAAAAAAAATAGTGTTATAAAAAGTATTGTTATTATGATTTTAGCTTTTTTTCTAATGTGGGGAATATTTTTAATTATTGTTAAATTTGTTTTTGGTCCATTTTGGAAAAGTATTAATTGGATTGGATAATTATTAAAAAAAGTCTTTATTTTCAAAGACTTTTTTATAAACAAAATGGTGGACCGTTAGGGGTTCGAACCCTAGACCCATCGATTAAGAGTCGATTGCTCTACCAACTGAGCTAACGATCCATAAGTTTTTATAAAATAATGTAAAAATAAGCACATAATGATTATATCATAAATTTAAAAAAAAACAAATATTTTTTATTTTGTTAATTTAAATATGAAGTGTTGCACTTCATATTTAAATTAACATTTTTTATTTTATTTGCACATTTAAAATAAAAGTGATATAATAGCCTTTACGAATTTTAGTAGGAGTAAAAATATTTTAAATGACAAACTATTTACATAAAATAAATAAACAACTTAATGATTGATTGACTTTAAAATTAATTTTGTGGTATCCTATTATTAGAATACGGAGGATAGACTATGCAAGAAAATTATTTAGTTGATTATGTTAATGAAAATGAATTTCATAAACTAGAACGCTCTTTGAAAAAGTATAATATGCTTGCTTATAAGAAGTTGTGTTTTGAATACTATCCAAAGTTAAAAGAAGGTAATTTATTAGGGGAAAAAGTTAGTAGTGATAAAGAAAAAGAAATAGATGCTTATGAACTAAAACTACCAACAGATTCATTATTTGCGAAAGTTCATGGAGAAATAAAATTACATTATTTATTTTATAAAAAACAAAAAACAGTTATGTTAGATAAAATAACTCCTATTGAAATATTAAGTGAAGGACATCAATCAGAACTTGTTACTTATAAAGGTGTTATGATATCTAATCAACATTCTGATAAAGATATGTTTAAAATAAATTTATTAAATATGATTCAAAAATAACTTAGGTTATTTTTTTCTTTACAAAAATAAAAAATAAAGTATAATAAATAAACGGTGATTAAATGAATGATGATTTAAAAATAATTAAGAAAAAATATGGAGAAAAAATGTCCCATTTATGTCGCGATTTATTTCCAACTATTTTAGAAAAAAAAGGACTTTTACCTGAATTACTATTAAAACACTTTGATGTAAGTCATGAATTATATAATGATATAGTAAATGAAAATTTAATAAATTCATTTAAAAATTATATATATGGATTATTAAATGTAAAAAGAATAGATACTAAAGTAAATAAAACTCCTAAAGAACTTTTATTAGAAGCTGGTTATGTTTTATTTGAATGTCATACCGAAGAAGATATAAATAAATTTAAAAAATATTTTAAAAAAGATGAAATGTTATGTACTTTTAATGGTGGTCGATTAGATTCATGTTATGTTTTTTTTGCGGTCAAACAAGATGTTGACTTGATAAAAAGGGAAGACTTTAAAAAACCAAATAGAGAAGATTTATATGGAACCAGTGTCATAAGTATTCAATTTATAAAAAACAAAACTCATACTTTATCAATTAAAAATAGATACAACCATACAGTTGATAATCCAGATGCAACATTTTCAAATAATTTAGATAATATAATACCTGGTTTAACTAATGCTTTTGAAAAAGAATATGGTTTAAAAGAAAAACATCCTACTGATAATTTTGAAATACCTAATTATGTTTTAGTTGGTGGAAAATACTACAAATATAACTATGAATTAAATAATATTTATTATTGTTCTAATAATATCATCATCGATAATTTTAAAATAAAAAAATATGATAAAGAAAAATACTTAATTATCGATTATTTTATTTTAGATTTAGTTAATAAAACCGTAGATATTTATGATAAAAATTTAAACGATTCATTTATTAAAGATTTAAAAGATATTAATAAAATAAATATAAATAAGATAAATAATCAAAAACAAATTAATATTAAAATAAAAAATCAAGAACTAATAAAAATAACATTGGATAGAGAAAATAATATAGTAGGTTATAAAAATAATAATATTAAAATAATAAAAAATTGTTTTTTATTTTATAATAACAAATTAAAAAATATTGAATTAAACAAAGTAAAAATAATTGGTAACTATTTTCTTTATCACAATGATACTTTAGAAAATATATTATTAGAAGAAGTAGAAATTATTTATAATAAATTTTTAACTAACAATAAAAGAATAACTAGTTTAAATCTTTCTAAAGCTAAAATTATCAAAAATGATTTCTTAAGTTTTAATAACTCTTTAAAAGAATTAGAATTACCTTCCCTAAAAGAAGTAGGAGAGCGATTTTTAAACTATAATTTATTACTAGATAAATTAACACTTCCAAAGTTAGAAAAAATAAAAAGTAACTTTTTAAAGTCTAACACTGAAATTCAAGAATTAAATTTACCTAATTTAAAAAAAGTAGATGATTATTTTTTACATTGTAATGAAAAAATAAATAAATTAATTGTTCCTAAATTAGAAATAGTTGGTGATTTTTTTCTAGCTAGAAATTTAAAATTAAAAAAAGTATGGTTTCCTAATTTAAAAGAAACTGGTTCATTTTTTTTAGACAGTGCTTTTATAGAAGAATTGATAGCTCCTAATTTAATTATGGTAAAAGATCAATTTATGACATCTAATAAAGCTATTAAAATATTATATTTACCAAAATTAAAAATAGCTGGTACTTCTTTTTTTGGACTTAATAACAGTTTAGAAAAACTATATTTACCTTCTCTAGAAGAAGTAAAAGATGGTTTTTTAAGTTATAGTAAAAAAATAAAAATAGTCTATCTTCCTAATGTTAGAAAAATAAGCCCATATTCTTTTACATGTTCTTCAAATGTCAAAATTTTAAATGCTGATTTTAAAGAACTAAAAAAAGATGAACAATTAAAAGAAAAAACAAAAATATTAAAATAAAATATATTGATAAACAAATGTTTGTAGTGTATAATAAAAAATGGAAAAAATTGGGATATAAAAAAAATTAAAAATGTGATACAATAACCAAAGTTTGTAGGTGATTTTATGGAAGAAATAATTATTAAAGGAGCAAGAGAAAATAACCTTAAGAATATTGATATTACCTTGCCCAAAAATAAATTAATTGTCATGACTGGAGTAAGTGGTAGTGGCAAGTCAAGTCTAGCTTTTGATACAATATATGCCGAAGGACAAAGAAGGTATGTAGAAAGTTTAAGTGCTTATGCTAGGCAGTTTTTAGGTGGTAGTGAAAAACCAGATGTTGACAGTATTGAAGGACTTAGTCCATCGATTAGTATCGACCAAAAAACTACTAATAAAAATCCTAGAAGTACAGTTGGAACTGTAACGGAAATATATGATTATTTAAGACTTTTATTTGCGAGAATTGGGATTCCTTACTGTCCTATTCATCATAATCCAATTACTAGTCAAAGTATAGAAGAGATGACAAATCAAATTCTTAAATTAGAAGAAAAAACTAAAATACTTGTTTTGTCACCAGTTATTTATGGTGAGAAAGGTACACATAAAGACTTGTTGGAAAAATTAAAAAAGGATGGTTATGTTAGAGTTATTATCGATGATAATGAATATGAATTAACAGATGAGATATCTTTAGAGAAAAACAAAAAACATAATATTTTAGTAGTTATTGATCGATTAATTATCAAAGATTCGATTAAAAGTAGATTATATGAATCTATTGAAATAGCTTCTAAATTATCTAAAGGAAAAGTAGTAATTAAAGTAATTGATGGTGAAGATATTGTCATGAGTGAAAACTATGCATGTCCTGATTGTGATTTTTCCCTACCTGAGTTAGAACCTAGAATGTTTTCATTCAATGCCCCTTATGGAGCTTGTAAAAGATGTAAAGGACTTGGAATTGAATACAAAATCGATGAAGATTTAGTTATTCCTAATCGTAATTTAAGTATTTTAGATGGGGCTATAAAACCGATTAATTTAGAAGAAGATAGTATTATTTATACGCAAATAACAACGGTGGCTAATTATTTTAAGATACCTTTAGATGTTCCTGTTAAAAATTTAAAAAAAGAAGATTTAAATATAATATTATATGGAACCGATAAAATAATGGAATTTAATTATAAATCAAGAAATGGAAATAAAAGAACTAGTTTAGATAATTATGAAGGAGTAATTACTAATTTAGAAAGAAGATATATGGAGACTAAAAGTACTTGGATTAGAGATTGGATAGAAAATTACATGACTGAATTACCATGTAAAGAATGTCATGGAGCTAGATTAAATAGCCAAGTATTATCAGTTTATGTTGGTAAAAAAAATATCTTTTCTATTACTAATTTAAGTATCGATGAATTATATAAATATTTAAACAATTTAAAACTAAGCCAAGAACAAAAAGCTATATCCAGTTTAATTTTAAAAGAAATATCTAGTCGTTTAGAGTTTTTAATCAATGTTGGACTTGGTTATTTAACTTTAAGTAGAAGTGCTGGTACTTTATCTGGAGGAGAGGCTCAAAGAATTAGACTAGCTACTCAAATTGGCTCTAGATTAACAGGGGTTTTATATGTTTTAGATGAACCTAGTATTGGACTTCATCAAAGAGATAATGAAAGATTAATTAAATCGATGTTAGAAATGAGAGATTTAGGTAATACTTTAATTGTTGTCGAACATGATACTGATACGATGCTTAAAAGTGATTATTTAGTTGATGTTGGACCAATGGCTGGTTTACATGGTGGGGAAATAGTAGCTCAAGGGACCCCAGAAGAAGTTATGAAATGTGAAAATAGTATTACTGGAGCTTATTTATCAGGAAGAAAAAAAATTGATGTTCCAGATAAAAGGAGAAAAGGTAATAAAAAATATTTGGAGATAAAAGGAGCTAGTGAAAACAATTTAAAAAAAATAAATGTCAAAATACCCCTTGGAACATTTACTTGTGTAACAGGAGTAAGTGGTAGTGGTAAATCTACATTAGTTAATGAAATAATTTATAAAGTAGTTTCAAATAATTTATACAAAAACAAAGAAAAACCAGGTAAATATAAAAACGTCAAAGGACTAGATTATATTGATAAAGTAATCGATATATCCCAAGCTCCAATCGGAAGAACACCTAGAAGTAATCCAGCTACTTATACGGGGGTATTTGATGATATTAGAGAAGTATTTTCAAGTACTAAAGAAGCTAAATTAAGAGGATATGATAAAAGTAGATTTTCATTTAATGTTAAAGGTGGAAGATGTGAAGCTTGCTATGGTGATGGTGTAAAAAGAATTGAAATGCATTTTTTACCAGATGTATATGTACCTTGTGAAGTTTGTCATGGAACTAGATATAATAGTGAAACTTTAGAAATAAAATTTAAAGGAAAAACAATTTATGATGTTTTAAATATGCGAGTTGAAGAAGCTATTGTCTTTTTTGAAAATTTTCCTAAAATTAAAAGTAAATTACAAATGCTTATGGATGTCGGTTTATCATATATTAAATTAGGACAAGGTTCCCCAAGTCTATCAGGTGGTGAAGCTGGAAGAATAAAACTGGCTAAAGAATTACAAAAAAAGCCAACAGGTAAATCTTTATTTATTTTGGATGAACCAACTACAGGATTACATAGTGAAGATATAAAAAAATTACTAGTTATTTTAAATAGGATTGTCGATAATGGTGATACGGTTTTAGTAATTGAACATAATCTTGATGTAATTAAAGTAGCTGATTATATTATTGATTTAGGACCAGAAGGTGGAGATAAAGGAGGATATGTAGTTATAACAGGTACCCCAGAAGAAGTAGCTAAAGAAAGTAAAAGTTATACTGGACAATTTTTAAAACCCTTATTATAATAAAATAAATACGGTGGTGATAAATTGAAATATCATGGATTAACTAAAGATGAAGTAAATGATAGAATAAAAAAAAATTTGTATAATGAAAATGCTGATATTAAAACAAAAAGTATTAAAAATATTATTTTAGAAAATACTATTACTTTGTTTAACCTTTTAAATCTTTTTTTAGGAATAGGTGTCTTTTTAGTTGGTTCATATAAAAATTTAGCTTTTTTACTAGTTATCTTTTTAAATACTATTATAAGTATTATCCAAGAAATTCAAGCTAAAAGAATTATTGATAGATTGTCATTTTTAGTAAGTAGTAAAGCCAAAGTTATAAGAGATGGAAAAGAAAATATTATTAATCAAGACCAAATTGTTAAAGATGATATTATTGTTTATCAAAATGGAGACCAAATATTAGTTGATTCTAAAATATTAGATGGTGAAATAGAAGTTAATGAATCTTTAATTACAGGGGAAGAAGATGCTATATATAAACAAAAAAATGACAATCTATATTCTGGTAGTTTTATAACTAGTGGTATATGTACTTGCAAAGTAGTTAATGTTGGGAAAAATAATTATATTGCTAAAATATCTTCTAAAGTAAAAAAAGAAAAGAAAAAAGAAAGTGAAATAGAAAAAACTTTTGATTTTATTTTAAAAATTATATCTTTTGTTATTCTTCCTTTAGGTATTTTGGTTTTTATTAAACAGTGGTATGCTTGTGATTTTGTTATAGAAGAAGCGGTAATTAAAACTACAGCTGCTTTAATTGGAATGATACCAGAAGGATTAATACTTTTAACTAGTACAGTTATGGCTTTATCGACAATTAAGTTATCTAAATATAAAGTTTTAAGTCAAAAGTTACATGCGATTGAAACATTAGCTAGAGTAGATACTTTATGTTTAGATAAAACAGGTACATTAACTGAAGGAAAGATGGAAGTCGTAGATGTTATTTATATAAAAGATTTAGAAAATAGTAAAAAAGCTTTAAATGCAATAGTTTATTATTCGAAAGATACTAATGCGACGATGATAGCTTTAAAAAATTATTTTAAAGAAAAAACAGATTTTGTTGAAACTAAACAAATACCATTTTCTTCTAAAAAGAAGTATAGTGGTAGTACTTTTTTAAATCACGGAACTTACTATATCGGAGCAATGGAATTTTTAAAAGTAAATAAAAAAATTGATTTAAGTAAGTATGAAGAAAAGTATCGGACTATAGTTTTGACTCATAATGAAGAGGTTATGGCTATTATATTACTTCAAGATATGATAAGAAAAGAAGCTCTTAATACTTTAGCTTATTTTAAAAAACAGGGTGTTGATTTAAAAATCATATCTGGAGACAATGTTAAAACTGTTGAAGGAATTGCTAGAAGATGTGGACTTGATAATATAAATAGTGTTGATATGTCTAATTATTATGAAATTAATAACTTAGTTAAAGAAAAAAATATTTTTGCAAGAGTAACTCCTGAGCAAAAAAAAGATATCTTAATTTCTTTAAAAAAACAAGGTCATGTCGTTGGAATGGTTGGTGATGGAGTTAACGATGTTTTAGCATTAAAAGAAGCAGATTTAAGTATCGCTATGGCTAGTGGTAGTGAAGCTGCTAGAAATATTAGTGAACTTGTTCTTTTAAATTCTAATTTTGATGCCTTACCAGAAGTTTTAAAAGAGGGAAGAAAGTCAATTAATAATTTGGAAAGGTCAGCTTCTTTGTTTTTATCTAAAACTATGTATTCTTTTTTATTGGCGGTTATCTTTTTAATTATTCAAGCTCCTTATCCTTTTATGCCTGTACAACTTACTTTGACTAGTATTTTTACAATAGGTATACCATCATTTGTACTTGCTTTAGAACCAAATGATGAAAAAGTTAAAGGTAAATTTTTAGGTAAAGTTATAGCCACCTCTCTCCCAGCTTCTTTAACTATTGTTATTAATGTTTTGATTATTGTTTTGTTATCATCGATATTAGGACTAAATGAAATTCAAACTTCTACTTTATGTATTATGATGGTAGGTATAACAGGATTTATTTTGATTTTTAAATTGTGTATTCCTTTTAATTTGTTAAGAGGAAGTTTACTTGTTTTTTTGATTTTAGGTTTTATAATAAGTTCTGTTGGACTTAAAAGATTTTTATCTTTAGCGACTTTTAATTTTAAAGTCATATCACTAGTGGCAGTTTTATTTATTGTTTCATTTACTATTTTTAATATTATAGATAAAATAATAGATAGTAGTTTAAAGAAAAGAGGTTTATTATGTTAGATGCTATAGATATTATATTACATAGTAAAAATTTAGTTGTCTTTACAGGAGCTGGTATGTCAACTGCTAGTGGAATTCCCGATTTTAGAAGTTCTACTGGTTTATATCAAAATAAAACTAATGAGGAAATTTTAAGTCATCATTTCTTTATGGAAAAACCAGATGTTTTTTATGATTTTTATAAGGAAAAAATGGTTCATCAAGAGGCTAAACCTAATATTGGACATCAAGTACTAGCTAAGTTAGAGAAAAAAGGAATTGTGAAAGCGATAATAACTCAAAATATTGATACTTTACATGAGGATGCTTTAAGTGTTAATGTTTTAAAGTTACATGGAACGATAAAAAGTAATACTTGTCTAAATTGTGGTTTTAAATATGATTTGGATTATATTTTAAATAATGATTATAAATGTAAATGTGGGGGAATTATTAAACCAGATGTTGTTTTATATGAAGAAGCTTTGGATGATGATATTGTAAGAGAAAGTATTGATTATATTGAAAAGGCTGATACTTTACTTGTTATGGGTACTTCTTTAAATGTTTATCCAGCTGCTTCTTTAATTAGGTATTTTAAAGGTAAAAATTTAATAATAATTAATAAAGATAAAACACCAAGTGATTATTTAGCTGACATTGTAATTAATGATGATATTGTAAATGTTTTTACTAAGTTAGATGAATATTTAACATAATGATGATTATTTGATATAATATAGATAATAAAGGAGTAGTTAGATGATAAGATTTAGAAAAGCTGTTTTGATGATTCATGGTTTTGCTGGTGGAACTTATGATGAGGAAAATTTAGCCTTTGATTTGGAATTAGATAAAAAGCTTGATGTTTATAGTTTTACTTTGCCAGGACATGATAAGAGTATTATAATTAAGGTAAAAAAAGAGGATTGGGTTAATGCTTGTGAAGAGAAAATAAAGATGCTTATTGATAGTGGCTATAAAGATATATATGTAATAGGTCACAGTATGGGGGGAGTACTTGCTAGTTTACTAGCAACCAAACATAAGGAGGTAAAAAAGCTTGTTTTAGTAGCTCCAGCTTTTGAAGCTTTAGATAGTAAAGATGGGAATATAAATGTTTTTGGTTCGATTAAAAAAGCTCCTCAGATAATTAAAACTTACAGTAAAGATGAAGTCATATCTAGAATGACTAAAATGCCTATACCAATGATTTTTGAATTTCAAAAATTAATTAAGGAGTATCAAGATTTACCAGCTAAAATAAGTTGTCCTACTTTACTTATTCATGGAACTAATGACCAAATTGTTCCAATAAGTAGTAGTGAGAAATTATATGATGAGTTAAATGTTTCTGTTAAAAAGTTTTTAGTTGTAGAAGGTGCTACTCATGATATGTTTAAGGGTAAAAAAAAGGATATTGTTATGGATGAAATTCATTCTTTTTTAAGAAATACTCCTAATGAAAAGAAAAATAGAATTAACATATGACATATTAAAAGATATGTCTTTTTTGTTAAGGATAATAAAATATGATTAATCAAGTAAACCATACAATATAACAAGGTAATACTTGCTAAAACAAAGAAAATATGATATTATTAAAGCGTGAAGGAAACTTCATAAAAAAGAGACATACCTAAGTGGTATTTCCCTTTAAATTTTTGGTTAGAGGAAAACACCGCTTTCATAGGAAACGGTGTTTTTCATGTTTATCTTTTTATTTTGAAGTAAACATTGATGATAAATAGAATAAAGTCTAAGATGTTAAATCTTGATGTTTTATAATATTTATTAAAGCTTATAAAATAAATTTTCATAAGCATCATCACCTTTCTATCTTAAAATTAAAATAAAAAGGGAAAATACCGAAAACCCCTTGAAAGTAAAGTACGTCTCAGTAAGATATACTAACATATAATAATAAAAAAAGTCAATAAAAAATATGAAAAAACGTTCGACTTAATTCGACAGATTTTAAAACATTATTAAGTAAAAAAATATCAGTATAAATTAAACCATAAAAATAAAATAACTAAACTAGTTTTTTTTATAGAATACATAAGTATTCTTTTTTTTAACATTTTTTTGACAAAAAAATACCTTCTAATATTATAAAATAAAACATATAATAAAGAAGGTGATTATGTGGCCAAAAAGTTTGTTCCAAGAAAAAGAATATATTTTTTTCCTTTGGTATTTAAAATAATAATACTATGTATAATACTTTTTATAATATATTTTTTATATACATCAATAAATAAAATAAAACTAGCAAGTTCTAATCAAGAATTTGTTAAACAATTATTAGAACAACAAAATTATATTTTAGAAAAAAAACCTACTTCATTAATGACTAAAGTAAAAACCAATTTAAAAACATTAATAAATAAACAACCCTCATATTTACTTGAAAACTTTTATCATGAAAAAATAGATACCGCAAGTGATTTAAACTTAGTATCAAAATCAACAGAATATATTGATGACCCTAAACCAGAAACACAAGATAATCCGAGAGTATATTTATATAATACTCATCAATTAGAAGGATATAGTAAAGAAAATTTGGAAGAGTATAATATAACTCCTAATGTTATGATGGCTTCATATATGTTAAGGGAAAACCTAAATAAAAAACAAATAACTACCGTAGTAGAAACATCAGATATGACGACATTTTTAAATAGTCAAGGTTGGAATTATCAAAACAGTTATAAAGCTAGTAGTTATTTTATTAAAGATGCCTTAAATAAATATCAAAACTTAGATTTATTAATTGATATCCATAGAGATGCTATACCAAAAAAAAGTAGTACCATTACTATCGATAAAAAAAATTATGCAAAAGTTCTTTTTGTAATTGGACAAGAACATAAAAACTTTGAAAAAAACTTGAAATTATCAGAAAAACTAAATGAATTAATAAATAAAAAATATCCTGGTTTAAGTAGAGGAATAATGAAGAAAAAAGGAAAAAATGTCAATGGAATATATAACCAAGATTTAAGTGAAAAAATAATTTTAATTGAATGTGGTGGTTATAAAAACACAACTTTAGAAGTATACAATACCATGGAAGCTTTAAGTGATGTAATAAAACAATACTTGGAGGAATTATGAAAAAAGAAAAAAGAAAAAAAATATATCAATTTTTTAAACGTCTTTTTATTATAATTTTTATTGGTTTTACCGTTTTATACTTTTCTCAAGCAACAGGTTATTATGAATATAAAATTCATGATAAAGTAGCTTTAACAGACGAAGAAATAAAAAAATTTGAACAAGATATAAAAGAAGGAAAAGATATCGATGTTGAAGAATATGTTAAAGATGAATTACCTAGCTATGATAATGATTTATCCAATTTAGGTCTAAACTTATCTAAAAAAATATCTAAAACCATAACAAATGGCATCAATGAAGTATTTAAATATTTAGGAGATATTGCTAAAGAAACCAATTAAAAAAACCTAAAAAGGTTTTATTGAAAGAAAGTAGGACCACTAAAACTTGAAGGAGTTTCGATAACTTCACTATCGTTAGTACTGACCTTATTTTCAAAATTAGTTGGTTTTTTTAAAGAAGCATTATCATCTTTTTTAAATTCATTCATTACTTTGAACATTGTTTTAGCATTGTTAATCATAGGATGAACTTGTCTTACCAGATTAATACTTTGGTTAGCGACATTTAAAGTTCTTTGGGCACCATTTAATAAATTTGCCAAAGAAAAATTACCTAAACCTCTAGAAAATAAAGACCGAAATAGTCCAGGACGTGTCAAGTTAGAAGTGGCTGCATTAGTAATTGGATTACTGTAAAAATAAGGATTATAAAAGTTCATATAACAACTCCTTTCTAAAATATTATATGAAATATGCAAAAAATGTTTTAAAAAAATCAAAAATATGTTATAATCTTTTTAGTCTAGAATAGTAGAGGAGATTGGAAGGTGTATTAAATGATACAAAGATTGTTTTTAGGAATTTGTATTTTAATTTATAGAACATTTAAGTATATTGCAAAAGGATTATTATTTATAATATCAATTCCTTTTCAATTCCTTTTCTTATTAATAAACCCAAAAGGATCAAATACTAATAAACAAATTCCAAACCAAAAACAATTAAAAATAGAAGCAAAACATAAGAAAAAAGGCAAAATGAATGAAAATATAACAGGTTCAGTGAAAACGGAACCGGCTTTGTTATCTTTAAAAGAAGAACAAAAGAAGGCTAAATTAGAACATCAAGCAATGCTTAAGGAAGAAGCCAAACAAAAAAAACTTAAAGCTTTAGAAGAAAAAAAGGCTAAAAAAGAAGAAGCAAGACAAAAGAAACTTAAAGAAATAGAAGAGAAGAAAGCTAAAAAAGAAGAGGCAAGGCAAAAAAGAATTCAAGCCAGAAAAGAAAGAAAAGCTAAACAATTAGAACTTAAAAAACAAAAGAAAAAACTAACCCCAGAACAAGAAGAGAAAAAACGTCAAAAACAAATAGCTTTAGAAGAGAAAAGAGCAAAAAAAGAAGAAGCAAGACAAAAAAGAATTCAAGCTATAGAAGCAAAGAAAGCTAAACAAGCTGAAAAACTAGAACTTAAAAAACAACAAAAAATAGAAAAAATTAGAAATCGTAATCGTAGTGAAGAAGAAAAAATCAAACGAAAAGCTATGTCAGCTGAAGAAAGAAAAAAAGAAAAACAACGTAAGATTGAAGAAAAGAAACAAGCTAAAGAAAGAAAAAAACAAGAAAAACTTGACCATAAGAAAGCTTTAAAAGAAGCTCGAGAAAAAAATCAAGAAGCATATATCAATGAAGATATTGAAAAAGAAAAACCAAATACCTTTGCTGTATTATCTGACAAACTAAAAGAATTTAATAAAATACCTAAAAAAATAGCGGGAGTATTCTTAAATAACAGTTTTATTAAAAATGCTCGAAATAGACGAGATATAAATAGACAAGCTTTACTTATCGATTTTGAAGGTGATGAAGCTAAGAAAAGTGACGTTAAATTAGTTTATGAATACGAAGCTAAAAACAAAGAAGGAAAATTTGTTAAAGGATACTTTGAAGCTTATTCAAGAGTTGAAGTCCATTCATTCTTGTTAAGTGAAGGATATGAAGTATATAGTATTAAAACTAATAAATGGATAACCTTACTTCATGGTGGGTCTGATGTCAATAAAGTAAAATTTAAAAGCAAAGATTTAATATTCTTCTTAGCTCAATTATCAACCTATTTAAAAGCTGGTATTACCTTAGTTGAATCTTTAAGAATATTATCAAGGCAATTTGTAAAACAGAAAAAATACGAAAAAATATTCCGTTCAATTATCTATGAATTAACAATGGGTGAAAATTTTTCAACAGCTTTAGAAAAACAAAATGTTGCGTTTCCAAAATTGTTAATTAACATGGTTAAAACAGCTGAAATGACTGGTGAATTACCAGAAGTATTAGATGATATGGTTGATTATTATACCGAAATAGAAGAAACAAGAAGACAATTTGTAACAGCTATGACTTATCCAACTATTGTCGGAATATTTGCATTAGGTGTTATAACTTTCATTTTAATGTTTGTTGTACCTCGATTTGTAGATATATATAATACTATGGATGGAACTGAGATACCAAGCTTTACTAAATTAGTTATGAGTGTTAGTTTCTTCTTACAAAATAATATAATTACTATGGTTATTGTTATAGTCTTAATAATAGCTATTTGGTTATTATTATATAAAAAGAACAGATTTTTTAGAACTCTTAATCAATGGGTTGTTATGCATATACCAGCAATTGGTGATACAATGATATATAGTGAAGTGGCAACTTTTACTAAAACATTTAGTTCTTTACTTGCCCACAATGTTCCAATACCAGAGTGTCTTGAAATATTAAACAAAATAACTAGCAATGAAATATATAAAATGATGATTTTAGATGTTGTATCAAACCTAGCTAAAGGTGGTAAAATATCTGATGCGTTTGAAGGTAACTGGGCATTCCCAATTCCTGCTTATGAAATGATTTGTACTGGTGAAGCAACAGGTGAGTTACCAGATATGTTATCTAAAGTATCAGCATATTATCAAAGTCTTGAAAAAACAAATGTTACAAGAATAAAAACCTTTATTGAACCAATTCTTACAATATTTTTAACGGTAGTAGTTGGTGTAATTATTTTAGCGGTTATTATTCCAATGTTTAACTTATATCAATCTGTTCAAAACATGCAATAGGGGGGATTTTATGACAGTATATTATGCCGTGGTGTTCTTTATCTTTGGAACTGTTTTAGGCTCTTTTTACAACGTAGTAGCTTGGCGTTTACCAAGAGGAGAGTCGATAGTAAGTCCAGCTAGTCACTGTCCTAATTGTAATCATTATTTAACACCTATTGAATTAATACCTATTGTATCTTATTTAATTCAAGGTAGAAAATGTAAAAATTGTAAACAAAAAATATCCCCTTTCTATTGCTTGTTTGAAGCATTGACAGGGGTCCTATTTTGTTTATGTTATTTGAAATTTGGAATTACAATTGATTTGTTTATCAGTTTGACTTTTATTTCGATGTTATTAATAATAATAATAAGTGATTATCAAACTATGATTATACCTGATGAAGTGCTTATAGTAACCATATTTTTATTAGCAATTTTAATTGGAATAAAAAGTGGTTTACTTGGTTTAGGTAAGTCGGTTTTATCAGGAGTTGTTTGCTTTTTATTAATGTGGGGAATAAAAAAAATAGGTGATTTCTTATTTAAAAAAGAATCCATGGGTGGTGGAGATATCAAACTCATGTTTATCTATGGAATGTTTTTTGGAATTTTAACGACTATTTTAAGTATTTTTGTAGCATCGATAATAGGACTACCAATTGCTTTAATTATGGTAAGTAGAAAATCTAATCACGAAGTACCTTTTGGTCCTTTCTTAGCTATAGCTGCTATTATATTTGTTTTAACAGGTTTTAATTTTGATATTTTAAGCCAATACTTACTAAAAATTTATTAAAAATACTTGCATATTTTAAAAACATCATGTATATTATTAATGTACTTAATTTTAGTTGTTAGTATCTCCGACTACTTCTCAAATTAAGCGAATGATTAAGAAAGGAGAATTTTTTATGGCTTTAACTAAAGCACAAAAAGAAGAAATTGTAAAAAAATATGCTCGTAATGAGAAAGATACTGGTTCTCCAGAAGTTCAAATAGCTATTTTGACAGCTGAAATAAATGAACTAACTGAACATTTGAAAGAACATCCACATGATTTTCATTCAAGAAGAGGATTACTTAAAAAAGTTGGTCAAAGAAGAAATATGTCAAAATACTTATTGAATAAGGATGTAGCAAGATATCGTGAGCTTATTAAAAGCTTAGGATTAAGAAAATAAAAGTAGGCACTTATTTTTTAAGTGTCTTTATTTATATAGGAGGATATATGAAGAAAATTTTTACTTATGATTTTAGAGGAAGAACTATTACTGTTGAACATGGAGAATTAGCTAAACAAGCTCATGGAGCAGTGTTAGTTAGATATGGTGATACAGTTATTTTATCGACAACTGTTATATCAAAAAAAGCTAATATTTTATCAGACTTTTTCCCACTTATGGTTTTATATCAAGAAAAACTATATTCAGTTGGAAAAATCCCTGGAGGTTTTATTAAAAGAGAGGGGAGACCTACTGACAACGCTACTTTAGCTGCGCGAATGATTGATAGACCAATGCGACCTTTATTTAAAGAAGATTTTAGAAATGAAGTACAAGTTGTCAATACAGTCTTATCAGTAGACCAAGATAATTCTCCAGAACTAACAGCGATGTTTGGTTCGTCTTTAGCGACCTGTATTTCTAAAGCTCCATTTGATGGACCAATAGCGGGAGTTAAAGTAGGTCGAGTTGATGGTGAATTGATAATTAATCCAACTGTTGAAGAAATGGAAAAATCAGATATTGACCTAACCGTTGCTGGAACTTATGAAGCTATTAATATGGTTGAAGCTGGAAGTAAGGAAGTATCAGAAGATGACATGTTAGAAGCTTTGATGTTTGGTCATGAAGCTATTAAAGAATTATGTAAATTTGAACAAGAGATAATTGATGAAATTGGTGTTGAAAAAATGGAATATGAACACCTTGTCATCGAAGATGATTTAAAAAAAGAAATTAAAAATTTAGCTTTAGATGATTTAAATAATGCTTTAAGAATTAAGGATAAAATAGAAAAATACAATAAAATTGATGAAATTAAGGAAAATATTGTATCTAAATATGAAACTGAATACGAAAATCTAAAACCAAATGAATTAGAAGAATTACTTACCAAAGTAAAATTGGTGTTAGAAGAAATTGAATATGAAATATTTAGACAGATTGTAGTTAAGGAAAAAACTAGAGCTGATGGTCGAACTATGACTGAGATTAGACCTTTATCAACTGCTATTGATTTATTACCTAGAACTCATGGTTCAGCTTTATTTACCCGTGGTGAAACTCAAAGTTTAGCGGTGGTTACGCTTGGAGCTTTAGGTGAACATCAAATATTAGATGGAGTTAGTCTAGAAGATACAAAAAGATTTATGTTACATTATAACTTTCCTCAATTTTCAGTTGGTGAAACTGGACGTTATGGAGCTCCTGGTAGAAGAGAAATAGGTCATGGTGCCTTAGGAGAAAGAGCTTTAGCTCAAGTTATGCCAGATGAAGAAGAATTTCCTTATACGGTTAGAGTAGTAAGTGAGATTTTAGAGTCTAATGGTTCATCTAGCCAAGCAACTATATGTGCTGGATGTATGGCTTTAATGGCAGCTGGTGTTCCAATTAAAGCGCCAGTAGCTGGTATTGCGATGGGGTTAATTACTTCTAGTGATGGTAAGGATTATACTATTTTAACTGATATTCAAGGGATGGAAGACCATTTAGGAGATATGGATTTTAAAGTTGGGGGAACAAGAAAAGGTATTTGTTCACTTCAAATGGATATTAAGATAAAAGGTATTACTAAACAAATTTTAAAAGAGGCTTTAGCTCAAGCAAAACAAGCTAGGATGGAAATTTTAGATGTCATGGAAGATACTATTGCTAAACCAAGAGAAGAAGTTAGTAAATATGCTCCAAAAACAATGATATTTACAATTGACCCAAATAAAATTAAGGATGTCATTGGTAGAGGAGGAGAGACAATTACTAAAATTATCTTGGATGCTAGTAATGTAAGTAGTGTGACTGACCAAAATGCTGTCAAAGTTGATTTGGAAGATGATGGTCGAGTAGTAATTTATCATTATGACCAAGATATTATTGAGAAAACTGCCAATATGATAAAAGATGTTGTCAGAGAAGTTATCGATGGTAAAATATATACAGGTAAAGTTGTAAAGGTCGAAGAGTTTGGTTGTTTTGTAGAATTATGGCCTGGTTGTGAAGGTTTAGTTCATGTTTCACAATTAGATACTAAAAGGGTTGAAAAGCCAAGTGATGTTGTCAAAGTTGGTGATGATATTATTGTTAAATCATTAGGTTATGACAAAAGAGGAAGACTTAATTTATCTAGAAAAGAAGCAATGAAATAGCTTGAAAAAATAGATAATATACGATATACTATTGAAACAAGGAGGATTTTATGGCAAATAAAAATGAAAAAGAAATTAAAATAAAAGTAGAAGGTAAGGAATGGAAAGACTGTCTTGATGAAGCTATCAAAAAAGCTAGTAAAAAAGTCAAAGTTGATGGTTTTAGAAAGGGTAAAGTACCTAAAGATTTAGTTATTAAAAATTATGGACAAGGTAATATTTGGTTAGATGCTGCTGATTTATGTATTCAAGATGCTTATTCTAAAATGTTAGATGAAAATAAGGATTTGGAAATAGTAGCTCGTCCAGATGGTACTATTAGTGCAGTAACTGATGACTATGTTGAATTTACTTTTACTTTAACTTTAAAACCAGAAGTTAAGTTAGGTAAATACAAAGGTTTAAAGGTTAAAAAGGATGAAGTTAAGGTATCTAGTAAAGAAGTAGAGGACTCTTTAGAAAGCATGAGAAAAAGATTTGCGGAAGTTATTACTAAAGATGGTAAAGTAGAAAATGGAGATACTGTTATTATTGATTTTGAAGGATTTAAGGATGATGTTCCTTTTGAAGGTGGAAAAGGTGAAAATTATTCTTTAACTATTGGAAGCAATACTTTTATTCCAGGTTTTGAAGAACAACTTATCGGAATGAAAAAGGATGAAGAAAAGGATGTTATTGTAACTTTTCCAGAAGATTATCATGAGGAATCTTTAAAGGGACAACCAGCTATTTTTAAAGTAAAAGTTCATGAAATTAAGGAAACTAAATTACCAGAATTAGATGCTGATTTCTTTGAAGATTTAGCTATGGATGGTGTTAAGGATGAAAAGAGTTTAAAAAAAGTTTTAAAAGATAATATTATGGCTAGAAAAGAAAGAGAAGCTGATAATAAGTATTTAGACCAATTACTTGATGAATGTATTAAAAATATGGAAGTAGATATACCTCATATTATGATACATGAAGAACTAGATAGAATGTTAAGTCAATATGAAGAAAATTTAAAAATGCAAGGTCTTACTTTAGAGATGTTTTATAAGTTTACTAATTCTTCAGAGGAAGATTTGAAAGAACAAATGCATTCTGAAGCTGAAAAAAGGGTAGCTATTCGGCTATTACTTGAAAAAATAATTGAAGTTGAAAAGATAGAAGTTACTAAAGAAGAAAGTGAAGAAGAATTAAATAAATTATTAGAACAATATCAAATGGAAAAAGATGAGTTATTAAAACAAACTCATGGTATGGATATGATTGAATATGATGTTAAAGTAAGAAAAGCTTTTGATATTATTAAAGGTGAATAATTATTTGTTTGAATTTTGAATTAAAAATACTGTTTTATTGGATAAATAAAACGGTTTTTTTGATTTTAATTTTTTTCATTTGAAATGATGTTGTCATTCATATTAATTTATGATAATATAATAACTAGAAAGGTAGGAAGAATATGTGTAAAGAGAATGTCAATATGGGGGGGGGTATTATTTACAGATAAGGTAAAAGGATTTACCTTAATAGAAT